>JBEHXR010000449.1:0-2502 GCA_048498595.1 Bacteroidota bacterium | reverse complement strand
CTAAATTCCAATATTAAACCCTAACTGAAAGTTAACCCATGATGACCAGTAATCAGGTTGTTTAAATGCATCGATTGTTACGGCTGCTTCAAATGCACCGAAATGTGCACCTGCGCCAATATCTGCCGCAAAACGACTTTTTGTTTCTGAAGTATTTTTATAACCGATGAAGCCAGCACCCAAATCACCCTGTATAAAAATGGTGTGTAATGTCATGGGTAAATATTGTCTTACACCAATTTTTGCAGGGATATAAGTTTCATCACCAAGGACATGATCGGGACTATCATGCTTGGCAAAAAAATCAGTGTAGCCAAGCGAAAAAACAGCTCTCGTATTTTTAGAGCCTAAGGTTAAACCCGCGTTTGCACCCAACCCGCCGCTATAACGGTCTGCGGAATGTGTGTTCAAAGCTGCCGCATACAAACCGTGTACATATAAAGACAAATGCGGCAATTGTGCTTTAAGCACAGACGACGAAAAAGAAGCAAGGATAATTATAAGTGCAACAATCTTTGATTTCATATTTAAGATTTAATTTTTTTGTTTGACTGAATTTATAACGTTGATTCGTACATTAATTCACCTGTAATTTTAATTCGAATATAATTGCAACAATCAATCCAAAATGAAAATTAGTATAATCGGTTCGGGAAATGTGGCGACTGTGTTAGGCAGACTTTTAAAGCAGAAAAACTTTACGGTTGAAGAAGTAGTCAGTCGCAATAAAATACATGCGGAAAGATTAGCGCAGGAACTAAATGCACATGCAATTGAGAACATAGAAAGTCTTTCTAAAAATAGCGATGTATATATTATTGCGGTGAACGACGATGCAGTTGAAAAAGTAAGTAACAAACTAAATGTTGACAACAAAATTGCAGTGCACACATGTGGCAGTGCGTCAATAGATGTTCTGAAGAATACCTCAAAAAATTTTGGTGTGTTGTATCCGTTGCAATCGTTGCGTAAAGAAATTTCATATGCACCAGTAATTCCCTTTTTAATTAGTGCGAACAATGAACAAACGAAAGATGTAATAAAAAAAATTGCCTCTTTGCTATCAAATAATGTTGCTGAAGCAAATGATGAGCAGAGATTACATTATCATTTATCTGCAGTTATCGTTTCAAATTTCACGAATCATTTATTTGTATTAGCTGATGAATATTGCAAAACGAACCATCTTAATTTTTCTTTGTTACTTCCGTTAATACAAGAAATCGTCCGCCGGCTTGAAGTATTTCATCCTGCTGAAATGCAAACAGGTCCTGCTATACGCGGCGATATCTCAACAATAGAAAAGCATCTTGGTTTACTAAAAGATTTTCCGCAGTTAAAAAATATTTATCAAGTAATAAGCGAAAGTATTCTTGCTACACGAACAAACGCTTTCAAAGCGTCTGGCAGATAATTATTCACGATTCACGATTTACGGGTTTTCAACGCAGTGATATTAAGTATATCTTATTTGCTATTTATCATTATTTCTGCTGATTTCAGATTTTCACCATTAGCTTTTAAAATAATTTTTCCCGCTTTATGCGTTGATTTTATAACAACCATACATCTGCCTTGCCAAGCTTTGCGTTGCGGCAATTGATAACTTTCCAAACTAATAGGATTTGCATTGCCAACACCTGCAATAGTTCCTTCGCCTTCAATGGTAAAATGAATTTCATTTTCTGCTTTTGGATTTCTTACGCCGTTTGCATCGAGTAACTCAACGGTTACATAACTTAAATCTTCATTGTCTGCATTAATAGTTGTTTTGTTTGCAGATAATTTTATTTGTGTTGGTTCACTTGCTGTTTTTAAAATTGATTCCTTTACTTTTTTTCCATTGCTATAACCGACCGCTTTTAATTCACCGGCTTTGTAAGGCACATTATAAACAGCCATAAATTTTGTTGAGCGATCGGTTTGTTTTTTTCCAAATGATGTTCCATTTAAAAATAATTCTACTTCATCGCACGAAGAATAAACATTCACTTCAAACACTGAATCTTCTTTGCCTTTCCAGTTCCAGTCTGCAACCACATCATCCCAATTCCAAATGCTCCATGTTTGTTTTTTTTCATTGATGGGAAACGAAGGCTGTAATGGTTTTACGAAAATAGAAAGCTGATCTTTTTTCCAAAGTGCATCACGATAAAATGATTGCGGGCGTTTCCATCCGCAAATGTCAATATCACCGCAATAAGCCAAATTCCACGGATAAAAATTTTTCTCCTGTTCATATCCGCGCCAGCCAATACTTGCTTCACCAATATAATCCCAACCCGTCCAAACAAAATCTCCAATCACCCATGGATGATCGATCACGCCCATCCAATAATCAAATTGCGTTAACGGATAAGATTCCGTTGCAAACATAATACGTTGCGGTTTGCGTTCATGATCACTTACATATTTATCAACGGCATAATTATAACCACAAACATTCAGCGCAGAAAAAAATGCATCTTTCTTATCATTCACATCATTCACAGCTGCAGTAAC
>JBEHXR010000448.1:0-2527 GCA_048498595.1 Bacteroidota bacterium | reverse complement strand
CGCGAAGCAAAGCAGGAAAAAACAGACATGAGCAAAATGCATTCTAACCGTCGCGAAGTAGAAAGTGCAGGACAAGATTATGCAGCAAATGAAAATGATTATTATGATCCAACACCTGTAAAACAAGAACCAGTAAAAGTTGGACCAAAAATTGGTCGCAACGATCCTTGCCCATGTGGCAGCGGAAAAAAATATAAGAACTGCCACGGCAGAGATGAATAAAGTTTTATAATTCGTTTTATAAGCCTGTAATACTTAATTTTAATTTAGTGCTACAGGCTTTTTTATGAGAAACCTTTTACTACTGCTTTATTTTTTTCCCTGTTTTTTGCAAGGGCAAACAATTAACTTCAGTCACTTTGCACTTGAACACAATTTGCCTGCGCGGTTTTTAATGCAGGATAGCAAAGGTTATATATGGATCGGTTCCGACGGCATGTTTAGGTTTGACGGAATAACTACAAAACGTTTTGTGCATGATTCAAAAAATGCAAATTCTTTAATCAATAACGTTGTTAGAAATATTGCTGAAGATAAAGATGGCACAATTTGGATTGGCACACAGCACGGCGTTAGCCACTATTATCCTGTAAAAGATTCATTTGAAAATTTTGCAGCTAATGATATTTATACAAGCCGGTTTAATGCTGCAACAGATAATATATTTTTTTGTGATGATGATGGCAAGGTTTGGCTTGGAAATCAAACAGGCATCTATCTTTTTAATAAACAAACAAGAAAGTTTAAAAATTTTCCGTTGCAACAATTTCAGCAACCAAACAGAAGCGGCGGAAATTTTATAACATCAATCATACAAGATAAAACAAACAAAAAATTTTTCTGGCTTTCAAGTTTTGATGGCATCGCACATTTTAATAAGGTAACAGGCGCTGCACAATATTTTTATCCCGATGTAAACAAAGTTTTATCACCTAAAATTTTTCAGGACGCACATAATAATTTATGGGTTTGCACCTGGGGAAAAGGTCTCGCCAATTTTAATCCGCTTACTAACCAATTTACTTTTCATGAATTTGAAAAAGATACACACTACGGTATTACAAATGTTGTTACTGATATAAAAGAACAGGTTATTAATAAGGACAGCAGCGTATTTTATTTCACATCGAGTAAAGGGCTTGGTGTTTTTACGACAAGTACTAAAACCAGAAACTTTTTTGATAGCTTTTATGTAAACGTTTCAACTGATAAAAAAACAATTGGCGGAGATCCGCAATCTATTTTAATTGATAAACAATCTACGGTTTGGGTTGGCACAAGCACAGATATAAGTTATGTGTTGCACAATAACCAGGTGTTTAAAAACTATACCGGTAATCTGGGCAATGTTTATTGTATTCATGAAGAGAAGGATCAAGATAAATCTGCTCATTATCTTATTGCTTCCTGGTATATGAATGGACTATTTAGTTACGATGAAACATTAACGCATTTATCAAGACCAAACATTTTAAATGCGGTAAGTAAAACAAACGACAGCAAACAAATCAATACAATTTTAGATGATACTTCAACAAACACTACATGGATCGCAACTTTTGATGGCTTGTTTGCATGGAACCGGAAAACCAATACTGTAAAGGCTTTCAGGGCTGATACTGCAAATAGAAGTTCTTTCATGTCAAGCCACATAATAGCGCTTGCAAAAGATAATCATAACAGGCTTTGGATTGGAATGTACGATAAAGGAATAGCCGTAATGAATCTTAGAGATAACAAATGCATTGAATTGCCTGCGGCTTTAAGCAACATTGTTCAATCGTCTTATACACCTGTTTTATTTTCTGATAAAAAAGGTAATATATGCATTGGTATTGGTGAAACTTTAGTGTATGTAAATGCATTGGATCTTTCATTCAAAAAATTTATAACACAGAGCGGCGATATAAACTGTATAACTCAAGACAAGCAAAATAATATTTGGGTTGGCTGCCAGCAAGGTTTGTGCATGTTAAATAAAAAGAATGATTTTGATGTGTACACAATTGGAGATGGTTTACCAAATGATGAAATTGCTTGTATTGATTGCGATGCGTTAGGTAATTTATGGATATGCACGAACGAAGGCATATCTAACATGAACATAGAAACAAAAACCTTTATCAATTATTTTACTGATGATGGATTAACAAGCAATTCAGAATACAACTTTATTACCAATAACAGTAAAGGCGAAATATTAATTGGCGGCAATGATTTTATTACAAGTTTCAATCCTGCAGAGCTTGTAACAAACTCAACTCCGCCGCCGGTTTACATTACATCATTACACGTTTTAAATCGCAGCAGCAGAGATACTTTATTGCATTATCCATCAGGTACGGTTCATCTATACTATAATCAGAATTATTTTAATGTAAATTTTATAGCATTGAACTTAGTTAATGCCAACGCAAACAGGTATGCTTATAAATTAGAAGGGCTCGACAACGATTGGACATATACTAATATTCGCACTGCAGCAAACTATAGCAACCTATCACCTGGTACTTACACATTTATGGTT
>JBEHXR010000447.1:0-2557 GCA_048498595.1 Bacteroidota bacterium | reverse complement strand
CTAAAATTTTCTTTCATCTTTCCGCTTAAACTTGTATACACAAGTCCTTCTTTGTTATAACCGAGATCACGGTTTTTTACGTGTTGTATTTGCTGGTAAATAATAATGGTACTGATGATGAGTGTAACTGAAATGGCGAATTGCAACACCACTAAGCCTTTTCTTACAAAGCCTGCACTTCCTGTTTTTATTTTCAATCCCTTTAAAACCGTTACCGGATTGAATGAAGAAAGATAAAATGCAGGATAGCTGCCGGCAATTAAACCACACAATAAAGTAATTAATAATAATGCGCCAATGTGTGAAGGATAAAAAAGATGAAGCTCCAATTGTTTTTCAACAAGTGTATTAAATGCGGGCAGCGCAAGCACTATAATAACAACCGCAAGTATGGCTGAAAGAAATGCCATAAAGATCGCTTCGCTGATAAATTGTGCGATCAACCTGTTTTTTGCAGCGCCTAAAACCTTTCTTACACCTACTTCTCTTGCACGTTGTTCAGAACGTGCAGTGGCAAGGTTCATAAAGTTGATGCATGCAATAATTAAAATGATCCATGCAATTAAACTAAACAGGTTCACATATTTTAAACGTCCTTCTTTTTCTTTTCCATTATTATCAAAGCTATTCCACAACCGCCAGCGGTTCATTGGATAGATCGACATGTGTGCACTGGCGCCATCTGATTTTGTTTGTATATAGCCATATAATTTTTTGTTGATGGAAGCAATGTTTGCATTTGGCGTTGTTTCAACATAAGTAATAATACCGTTGCTGCCCCATTCTTTCAGCCATGTGTTATCGTTCAAATAAATATCAAAAGGCGCAAGCCAGTCGAACTTAAATGAAACATTTTTCGGAAGATCTTTTATTACACCGGTTATGATGTAGTTCTGTTTGTTATTTACTTTTAGTGATTTGCCGATAATATCTGTTGTACCAAAAAATTTGTTGGCCATCGTTTCATTCACTACAATTGAATACAAATTATTAAACGCAGCAGAAGCACTGCCTTTTATAAATTGTAATTGAAACATAGTTAGAAAATTGGAGTCGGCAAACATGCCCTGGTCATAAATATTTTTATCATTAACCGAAAACAATAAGCTGTTTCCCCATGTAGTGCGTGCAGTACTTTTTATACCGGGAATTTCTGTTTTAATGCCTTGCGCCATCGGACCGGGCGTTGCATCAAACATGAAAGTGGTACCATCATAGGTCTGTTGGTCCTTCACTACATAAAGATTATCGCGGTTGCTGAAATAATGATTGAAGGTTAGCTCATCTTCTACCCATAAAAAAATCAATGCAGCGCATGCAATGCCAACAGCCAATCCAAAAATATTTAAGAAGCTGTATGTTTTATTTTTCCAGAGATTGCGGAAAGTTGTTTTAAAATAATTGCCGAACATAAAGATGTTTTAAGTTTTGCGTTCTAAGTTCTGAATTGAATTTACCAATGCCTGTGCCAGCGCTAAAACCCTTTGCAGGTAAAGGTTTTAGGGGAATACCATTAAAAAAAGTGTACGAAAACGAACAGTATTTGTTGCACAGCGTACAACGTTTGTTACCGGTCAGACGCTTCCAAAGCGTCAGACCGGTATTCTATTCCTCACTCCAAACCTGCGCCGTTTTTATTGCCCGTTGCCAGCCTTTAATCAATACTCCATTTTGTGATGATGACATTTTCGGTTCAAATGTTTTTTCAACCTGCCATTGATTAGATATTGAATCCAGATCTTTCCAGTATCCAACCGCAAGACCTGCAAGATATGCGGCACCCAATGCTGTTGTTTCTGTTATTTGAGGCCGCACAACTTTTGTGTTGAGTATATCGCTTTGAAACTGCATTAAAAAGTTATTTGCCGTAGCACCGCCATCTACGCGCAATTCTTTTACATCCATATGCGCATCTGCCTTCATTGCATTAATTACATCCATGGTTTGATATGCGATGCTTTCCAAAGCTGCTCTTGCAATATGTGATGATGTTGTGCCACGTGTTATACCCACCATCATTCCTCTTGCATGCTGATTCCAATACGGCGCGCCTAAACCCGCAAAAGCAGGAACAAAATAAACGCCTTCATTTGATGCAACTTCATTTGCTAACTTTTCTACATCCGCTGCATGTTGAATTACGTGCAAACCATCACGCAGCCATTGCACAACGGCACCGGCAATAAACACACTGCCTTCCAGCGCATAAAAAGTTTTATTATTGATTTGCCATGCAATAGTTGTAAGTAAATTATTTTTTGATTCGACTGCCTGCTCGCCGGTATTCATCAGCATAAAACAACCGGTGCCGTACGTGTTTTTTATCATGCCGGGTTGCGTGCACATTTGCCCGAACAATGCAGCCTGCTGATCACCTGCAATACCTGCAACAGGAATATTTTTAGCGGATAAAATATTTTCCGTATGACCATAAACTTCACTGCTGCTTTTTACCTGTGGCAATATTGATTTTGGAATATCAAACAACGCGAGCAGTTCATCATCCCATTGCAGGGAATGAATATTAAACAGCATGGTGCGCGATGCATTGGTAACA
>JBEHXR010000446.1:0-2574 GCA_048498595.1 Bacteroidota bacterium | reverse complement strand
GCTTCAAAAGCAACCTGTTCTATAAGGCGCTTTACTAAATCGCTTACATTAATTTTTGATTTTTGTTCCTCCAAAACATGCGCTTCCTGTTCTGTAATTTCAAGTGAGGTATCAATGCTGCGCGGATAATGGGTTAGAATTTGGCTTTGAATTCTGTCTTTCAACGGCGTTACAATGCTGCCGCGATTTGTATAATCTTCGGGGTTTGCCGTAAACACAAATAAAATATCCAGCGGCATGCGCAACTTAAAGCCGCGTATTTGTATATCGCCTTCTTCTAAAATATTAAACAATGCAACCTGTATGCGTGCCTGCAAATCGGGAATTTCATTTATAACAAATATGCCGCGGTTAGATCGGGGAATAATTCCATAATGAATTACTCTTTCATCTGCAAAACTTAATCGCAGGTTAGCCGCTTTAATAGGATCGATATCGCCAATCAAATCGGCAACACTTACATCCGGCGTTGCTAATTTTTCACCATAACGTTCGCTGCGATGCACCCATTCAATCGGTGTTTCATCACCATGCTCTGCAATTAGATCTTTTGCATATTTACTCAGAGGTTTCAGCGGATCATCATTTACCTCACTGCCGGCAACAACGGGAATATATTCATCCAATAAATCTGTCATCTGCCGCGCCATACGCGTTTTTGCCTGCCCGCGTAATCCTAAAAACAAAATATTATGACGGCTTAATAAAGCTCTTTCTGTATCCGGAATTACTGAATCTTCATAACCGATAATTCCACGAAAAGCATTCTCTTTATTGCGTATTTTTTCAATGAGGTTTTTTCTGATTTCATCTTTTATTGAGATGGATTTATAGCCGCTCTTCTTTAACTCTCCTAACGTTTTAATCCTTTCTATATTCATCTTTTTATATTGATCTGAATTCTTAAATTATTTTTTTTGAAGAAATTTACTAATGAATGTAAGTGCTTTTATTCAAAGCAAAATATTCATTAAATAAAATGTAAAGTGAAAACTAATATACGGTCTTTCTCTTTCCACTTTCAAAGTCACGAAAAATAAATGCGCCTAATTTATCAAGCGAAGCAAAAAAAGCTTTACCATTATTTGTTTCCGTAAATTCTGTAACAAATCGCTGCAGGTAAGGATCGCTTGCTATCATAAATGTAGTAATAGGAATTTTTAATTTTTTACATTGTGCTGCTATATTTAAGCAACGGTTTGTAATTTTCCTGTCAAGTCCGAAGGCATTTTTATAATACCGCTTGCCGATTTTTAAACAGGTAGGTTTACCATCGGTGATCATAAAAATCTGCTTGTTAGGGTTTCTCCGTCTGCGTAAAATATCCATAGCAAGCTCAAGCCCCGCAACAGTATTAGTGTGATACGGACCAACCTGCAAATAAGGTAAATCTTTTATTTCAACCGGCCATGCATCATTACCAAACACAACAATATCTAAAGTGTCTTTCGGATATTTTGTTGTGATGAGTTCGCTTAAAGCCATCGCTACTTTCTTTGCCGGCGTTATCCTGTCTTCACCATATAATATCATGCTGTGCGAAATATCGATCATTAGTACAGTGGATGTTTGTGCTTTGAAATCTGTTTCGCGAATCTGCAGATCATCTTCATACATTTGAAAGCTTTCCACGCCATGATTTATCTGCGCATTGCGAATACTTTCTGTAAAATCAATTTGCTCCAGCATATCACCAAACTGGAACGGACGGTATTCAGGACTTATCTCATCGCCTTGCCCGGGCTTGTGTGTGGTATGATCTCCCTGTTTACTTTTTTTAAGTTTGCCAAAGATTTCTTCCAAACTTTTTTTGCGAATAGATTGTTCACTCTTTGCAGTAATTTCTAATGCGCCTGTTTCATTATTATCTTTTAGATAACCGTTTCGTTTCAGGTCTTCAATAAAATCACCCATTCCATATTCATCATCCGTAAGCTGGTATTTTTTATCAAGTTCATTCATCCATTGCAATGCTTCGTTTGCATCGCCATTAGTGTATGTAAGCAATTGCATAAACCAGTCAAGCAATTGCTCAAACTTGCTTTTGCCATTTTCTGCAGGATCAAATTTTACAAAACGATTTCCAATCATAGGTGTAAGCTAAGAAAAAACTGTATATGAAAGTGATAACAAATTATGATGATACAAAGTTTACATCACAATCCTGTAAATGAAAAAATAAAATGAAGACGAAAGCGTACAATTCTTATTTAGTCCAGGTTTTTTAAGCCTCCCTTTTAGGGAGGTTGGGAGGGTTAAGCCTGCGCAGTAGGGCCGCCAAAATTCATAGGAATTTCAACTTGCTCGAGATCCTGAATTTTTCCATGCACCGCTTCATAACGTTCAATATTTTCCTGGATAGCGCGCATAAAGCGTTTTGCATGCATCGGCGTAAATATTATTCTGGATTTTACTTTGCTTTTAGGTGTGCCGGGCATCACATTTACAAAATCAATTACAAACTCTGCATGGCTGTGTGTAATAACCGCGAGGTTAGCATAAGTGCCTTCGGAAATTTCTTCACTAATTTCTATGTTTAACTGGTTAGGCTGCTGTTGTGGCTGATCTGGCATT
>JBEHXR010000445.1:0-2578 GCA_048498595.1 Bacteroidota bacterium | reverse complement strand
ACGTTTTTGCAATCTTAAATGTGTGGCAGGAAGTTTAGCCAATTTATAAATCGCTTGTTGCAAGGTCATCAGTTTTTCATCACGCGTATATTTTCCAATCACTCTTGCAAAATTTCCATAAGCACGCGGATGCGCATTTGATTTTAGAAAAACACCTTCATTGGTGTACGAAGCTTCATCGCTTCCAAAACTCACCCATGGCAAAACAATTTGTTTTTTAATGTTGTTTTCATCCATTAAAAAATAAGCAACGCCCACTCTTGTACTGTCTTCAACAATTAAATCCATGGCTGTTTCTTCAGGCGATTTACCGCGCATTGCCGCTGCCTGCGCTAATGTTTTTCCAGTAAATTTTTTTAATGAATCTTGTTTGAAAGAAAGCAGTAAAATATCTTTAGCACCGCCACTTTCATAATAAAAATTTTCCCAGTCGTTCGCATTGGTATGCATCGCTGTTATCATTTGTTTTCTGATAGCAGGATTTTGCAAACGTTCTCTCAATTTTCCAAAACCACCATCTTGTAATGTTGGCGGAAAGCAAGAAGTTAAACCTGTTGCTGCAGCAGTGTAAGTGTACATATCTGCAGTTATATCAATTCCTTGTTTACGTGCATCTTCAACCGTTTTTATTACGCTGTCTATTTTGTTCCAGTTGTCTTTACCTGCTGCTTTTAAATGGCAAATTTCTACGGGTATGTTTGCTTGTTTAGCAATAGTAATGATTTCATCAACCGCCTGAATTAACTGGTTTCCTTCGCTGCGTATATGACTGATATAAGTGCCTCCATATTTTGATGCTTCTTTTGCCAATGCAATCAGCTCATCTGTTTTTGCAAAATTGTCCGGCGGATAAATTAATGCACACGTTAGACCGAGTGCGCCTTCGCGCATAGCAGAATCAACCAAAATTTTCATGCTGTCTAATTGTTGTTTCGTTGGCGCTTTATCATCTTCACCAATTACATATTGGCGAACAGTGCCTGCACCTGCAAAAGATGCAATGTTGCAGGAGATACCTTTATGCTCAAGTGTGTTCATGTACTCGCCCAGTGTATTCCATGATACATTATATTTTATATCGCCCTGGTTTTTTTGAAATTGATTTTTCATTTTCGCATTCAGCGGACCAAAACTTGACTCAGTAAATATTTCGGTTGTTACACCTTGCCGTATATCGCTTTGTGCTCTTCCATCTGCAAAAAGCGTTTCTTCTGAATGTCCCATCATATTAATAAAACCGGGAGCAACTGCTTCGCCATTTACATCAATTTCATTATGCGCTGTAGCATTTTTTATTTGACCGATGAATGCAATCGTATCTGCATTAATTGCAATGTCTGCTTTGTAAGGTGTGCCGCCATTACCATCATAAATCAAACCATTACGAATAATAGTATCATATTTTGTTTTTTGATTACAACTAAGTATAGTGATGAGCAAAATGAGCGACACATATTTCATAAGCGATATTTATTTTGGTGTGGAAGTTACATTGTAAAAACTTTTCTGAATTTGTTTGAAAGAAAAACATCCGCTATTTCAATTCATTAAAAATAAAAACTTCCGCGCCGTATTTTTAGAATCCTTTATATTTTTTAACACCGCTTATTGCGGCTTGCATATACACATTACAATAAGAAGTTTACATTTACATAAACTAAACTTATGGTACTTCATTCTGTTGACGTGGTCAACAACATTACGCCAGCAGAATTTAAAAATCAATATTTCAATGTAAGTAAACCCGTTGTATTACGCGATCTCTCAAAGCAATGGCCTGCTTATAGCAAGTGGACATGGGATTATTTGAAAGAAGCTGCTGGCAGTAAAACAATACCAATCTATAACAATGTAAAAAGCGATGCTTATACTCCCATTAATAAAGCTGATGGCTATACAACTTTTGGTGAGTATATAGATATGATTCGCAAAGGGCCTGCAGAATGGCGCATATTTTTCTTCAACATATTTTCGCATGCGCCACAGTTAAAAGAAGATTTTGTTTGGCCTGATAATTACATAAAAGGCTTTTTAAAAAGGATGCCTTCTATGTTTGCAGGCGGCAAAGGTTCTATTACCCATATGCATTTTGATATTGATTTACCTAACCTTATTCACACACAATTTATTGGCAAAAAAAGAGTACTGCTTTTTCCTAATAAAGAAAGAAATAAGCTTTACCGCAAACCTTTTGAAGTATTAAGCCTTGCAGATTTCAGCAATTATTACGATGCTTCAAAAAGCAAAATAGATATAGTAAAATTTCCTGCACTTGAACTTACGCAGGGTTATGATGTAATACTGGAGCATGGTGATACTTTGTTTATGCCGAGCGGTTACTGGCATCACATGGAATATCTTGAAAGTGGCTTCGCCATGAGTTTACGCGCATGGAATAAAACAATAGGCGGAAAAATAAATGGCGGGTGGAATTTAATAGGCATGCGCAATATTGATAGCCTGATGAAAAAAACAATGCCGGTGAATTGGTATGAATGGAAGGAGAAAAAAATATACAACGCTGCAAATAAAGAAATAGCATTAAGCAAACTGCAATAAATATTTCTATAAAACAGAA
>JBEHXR010000444.1:0-2585 GCA_048498595.1 Bacteroidota bacterium | reverse complement strand
GGCCACGGCGTTCTGATCTCGCTGTAGCAATATTCATAAAGTTTATACACGCAATCAGTATGATAAATACGCCGAGTGCAGCCAGCATAATTAAAATGTTAATCTCTCCGCCATCAGGTTTGCCATTGTTGAAACTTCCATATAAATGCAACCTTGCCAAAGGATATGCGAACAATGAAACCGATTTATCGTTAGAGCGTGTTTGTAAAAGCGTTGTTAGTTTTTGATTTAGCAAAGCAACATTGCTTTGTGGTTTTAATTGCACCCATGTTTGTATGCGATTGTCATCCCATTTATTAAGCCAATTATTTTGCTGTTCAAAATAGCTGAAAGGAAAAGCTACTTCAAATTGTATAGTACTGTTTGAAGGAATATTTTGTACGACTGCGCCAACTATAAATGGATTTTTATTTAGTACAATTTGTTTTCCAATTACATCTTTGCTGCCAAATAATTTCACTGCTGCGGCTTCGGTTATTACAACTTCGCTTCCGCTTTTTAATGCGTTTACAGCGTTGCCTTCAACAGCCGGAAACGTCATCATGTTAAAAAGATCAGGTTCAGCATAAATACCGGATGCATACAGTGCTTTATCTTTTATTTTAATTACGGCATTATCAAAATAACTTACTCTTGAAACATATTTTGTTTCGGGCATATTGTTGCGAAGGCTTGCTGCAATGGGTCCTGCAGTAGCATCACCTGTTGAAATATCATCTACTCTTTTTTGATTTTTCATCAATAAGTAAACATCCTGAATGTTTGTATTGAATTTATCGTAACTAAATTCATTTACAATTACCAGAAGTATAATAACTGCCGTAGCTAATCCTATGGCAAGACCGCCAATATTAATAATGGAGGAAGTTTTATTGGCTACTAAATTTCTCCATGCGGTCTTGAAATAATTTTTGAACATAGAAGTTGATTTAGTGATTTTGTGATGGCTGATTTATTTGATTCACGATATTCATTCCGTTCTCAAACTCTTCACAGGGTTTGAAACTGCTGCTTTAATTGCCTGGAAGCTTACTGTTATCAGTGCGATTAATAATGCAGCTAATCCTGCAATAAGAAATACTCCCCACGAAATGTTTATGCGATAAGCAAAACTTTGCAGCCATTTATGCATTGCCCACCATGCAACAGGAAATGCAATGAGTGATGCAATTAACACTAACTTCAAAAATTCTTTTGAAAGCATTTTTGTTACCTGGCTTACGCTTGCACCTAATACTTTTCTTATACCAATTTCTTTTGTGCGTTGTTCTGCTGTATAAGTTACTAAACCAAATAAGCCAAGACATGCAACAAGAATGATCAACACAGAAAATATATTAAGAATTACACCTGTTTTTTGTTCTGTTGAATATGTTTTGTTGAAAAGATCATCCATGAAATCATAATTAAATGGTTCGCCGGTATTATAAGCATCCCAATTCTTTTTCATGGTTGCCAGCAAGCCCGCAACATTTGTTGTTTTTATTTTAAAGATCAGTCCACCTTCCTGGAGTAAACTCATATATAAAGGACTCACGGTTTCGTGCAGCGATTTAAAATTGAAATTTTTTACAACACCTATTACATGAAAAGGCACATTTTTTCCGCGGTCGCTATTTTCTCTTATCACTGTCTTACCAATAGCGGTTGTATTGTTCCATCCCAACGCTTTTGCTGCTGTTTCATTCAGAATAATACCTGTAGAATCTGTTGCGAAATCTTTAGAAAAATTTCTGCCACTAATGATTTTCATACCTAATGTTGGAATATAATTTTCATCTACATGAAAATCCACGCCATCTACCACATTGTTTTCATTGCCCTGTGCGTACGCCAATGCATTATTATAAGCGCTTGGACCTGCAGGTTTATAATATGATGTAGTAGCGCTTACAATGCGCGGGTCTTGCAGCATTTGTTGTTTAAATGCCTGCTCATTTTTGCCGAGTACATAAGAATTTTGAATAATGAGAATTTGATTTTTATTATAACCGAGATCTTTGTTTTGTATGTATTTCATTTGCTGATATACAACTATAGTTCCTATGATCAACGCAACTGAAATAAAGAATTGAAATACCACTAAACTACTTCTTAAGCTAAAGCTTTTATGATTGGTTGTAAGCTTTCCTTTTAATACGGCAATTGGTTTGAACGATGATAAATAAAATGCGGGATAAATGCCGGCAACAACGCCGACCAATAATCCCAGTCCAATAAATGCAAGAATAGGTTTTACATCAAAACTTAAATGCTTGCCTGAAATATTGTTGAATGCAGGCAATGCCAATTGCACTAAAGCAAATGCAATGAGCAATGCAAAAAATGTAATAAGTATTGATTCTGATAAAAACTGACCGATGAGTTGCAATTTTCCTGAGCCTGCCACTTTTCTTACACCCACTTCTTTTGCTCTTTTAGATGCGCCTGCTGTAGAAAGATTCACGAAGTTGATGCATGCAACAATCAGCATAAAAATAGCAACACCTCCAAAAATGTAAACATATGTTGCATTACCACCGGGTTCAAATTCTGTTGTTGTGTCTGAAGTAAGATGAATATCTTTTAATGGTTGCAATGCGAAT
>JBEHXR010000443.1:0-2588 GCA_048498595.1 Bacteroidota bacterium | reverse complement strand
GTTTCGTTGCCACTGCTTATTAAATCCATGTAAGCAACTTTGTTGGGTGAAAGCACTTTAAAGCTATCTAAACCTTTAGGCGAAAGATTGACTCTTCCATCTGCAGCAAGCGGTGCTGTAGCAACAAAATATATATGCTGTTCTGCAATAAAAGCCTCGTGTGCTTTGCTTATTTCATTTGAAAACTTACCCATACATTTTGCTTATATAATTACAAAGTTAAACAGCTATGCATAACTGTAAAGTTGGTTCTCATTCGCAAATTAAATCCGCTGAACTAAACTACTAACGTATAGCCGGAACTACTGCTGATTAAAGTACCAACCGCTCACAGCCCAAATTAACATGTCATGGCACACTAATTGTCTTACTATACACGAATTATTTTTTAATCTAAAAAAATAAATTATGTCAAACACTAATGAAAGCCTTGACAATAAAATCGCAGACACATTTGATGACGCGGGCACTGCAATTAAAAACAGTGTTAAAGATGTAAAAACAAATGCGGAGAACAAATCAAGAACCGCAGACAACGAAGCATACAAAGCCTCTAACGACGCAAAAGGAGAAGCCGGAAACGTTTTCGATAAAATAGGTGGTAAAATTAAGAATGCAGTAAGTGATGCAAAAACATCTTCAAAAAATGCGGCGAATACTGCCCAAAATGAAGAAGAAAAAGCTGCCAACAATTTAGATAATGAAGCCCGCAAAGCAGCAAGAGATGAAAGAGACCAGGAATACAGAAACGATATTTAACCGTAACCTTTATTTACAAGCCGGGACATTGTTCCCGGTTTTTTTGTTTCATGATTTAAATACATTGCAATAAATACGCTGTTGCATTACAAGCTTGTCATATTAATAGTCTATTGCTTAGCGTTGGCATTTGTATGCTTTCGCATTTTATACGATACACACAGCAGTACAAAAACGATTGCTTACTTATTCCTGTGTATTTTTTTACCGGTATTCGGCATCTTATTTTACCTGGCATTTGGCATCAATTACTGGAAAAATAAATTGTATTCGCGCAAGATGAATGAGAACAAAAAAATGCTCGATCATCTTAAGAAAAAAATTCCCAACTATACAACATGCACTGTTGATCCTGCACAGGTGCTTGAAGAAAATAAAGAGCTCGCATCAATGTTATTAAAAGATCTGCACAGCCCGCTTACGCGTAAAAATTCTATACAATTGCTGGTGAACGGAGAAGAAAAATTTCCGGAATTATTAAAGAGTTTAAAGAAAGCCAAACATCATATTCACATAGAATATTACATTTTTGAAGAAGATGAAATTGGTACCACTATCATCAACACGTTAATAGAAAAAGCAAAAGAAGGTGTGCAGGTGAGATTTGTGTATGATGATTTTGGAAGCCCGTCTATTAAAAAAAGATTAGAAAGAAAAATGCAGGCTGCAGGCATTGAAGTATATCCGTTTTCAAAAGTGATATTTTATTTGCTGGCGAACCGCATCAATTACCGCAATCATAGAAAAATAGTAGTGATTGATGGCAGCGTTGGTTTTGTAGGTGGCATTAATGTAAGCGATAAATATATCAACAACGGCAAGAATAAATTATACTGGCGCGATACGCATATGCGTATTGAAGGTCCGGGCGTATATTATCTTCAATACATTTTTATTACTGACTGGAATTTTTGTTGCCCGAAAAAACTAAAACCTGAACCGGAATTTTTTTCTCCTTGTGATGAAGTGAAAGATGGTGCGCTGGTGCAAATTGCAGGCTCCGGACCAGACAGCGAAGAACCCTCCATCATGTTTTCAATTTTGCAGGCAATTAATCTTGCGCAAAAAGAAATATTAATTACCACACCTTATTTTATCCCCGGCGATAGCGTTGAAAATGCGTTGAGAATTGCAGCACTTAGCGGTGTGCATGTGCAATTGCTTGTGCCCGGCAAGTGTGATTCAAAAATTGTTAATGCTGCTTCAAAAGCGCATTATGAAGATCTGCTGAATGCCGGCGTTGAAATTTTTGTGTATGAAAAAGGTTTTGTGCATGCAAAAACATTGGTTACCGATGGCAAATTATCGATGGTTGGAACAGCAAATATGGATCATCGCAGCTTTGAATTAAACTTTGAAGTAAACGCCATTATTTATGATGAATCTTTTGCGAAAAAGTTGCGGCGGTTATTTATGGATGATCTAAAGCACGCAAAAAAACTAAATGCCAAACAATGGTATAAGCGATCGCTGTTAACGCAGTTGCCGGAAAAAGTTGCGCGGCTGCTTTCTCCTTCTTTATAATTTACTTTCCTTTTATCCGATCGAACATAGATGTTATGGTTGATGCATTCCATTTGGCAAACCTGCCACGTTGTACTACAAGTGTATTATCAATATTAGGATGTAAATAATAATGAAAAACAAAGTCTTCATTTGGATCTTGCCATCCGATAATTTGCCCGAAACGAAGATCATTAAACATCAAAGTATCCTGTTTCTTTTCCACGGTATAAAATCCTTGCGAAAAACGAATGAGTTGCTGCACATCTTTCCTGTTCTTCATCGAATCAAGCAGGTTTATATTGCGTGGAAATTTTTTTAATGAT
>JBEHXR010000442.1:0-2590 GCA_048498595.1 Bacteroidota bacterium | reverse complement strand
TTATAGGTTTTTGGAAAATGTAATCTGAAAGGATAGTTCTTATAGATGTAACATTTGTATTCGTTAGTATTCCAGTTAAGGCTTTTTGTGCGAACCCATTTCCCTATTTGCCCGTAAGGAGGTTGTGTTGGTGGCGTAGCAGCATTGTAATCAATTACAGAATCATTTGGATCTATTACAGATTGACCAAATGAATTGATAAAAAGCAGGCAGGTTAAACAACTTACAACGTATAATTTCATCATAGATCTAATGCTCTTTTATGCCTTGGTTCAAAACAAAAAAATTCAAAAGGACGGTTCTGCTTTGTAAATTCTTTAATTAAAAATGATTTTAATTAAGTAGCTAATTGATATAAAAGTTCTACGGATTAAAAACACTAAATATTCGCAGTTATCCATTCAAATATTATGCTATTCGCTTTCAGGCTTAAGAAAAAGCTATCCCAGAATGAAAAAATTTTGGTGTAAATATTAATGTGGGAAGCTTATCTGGTAGATATTCGTCCATAATTTACCTGTAACGTAAATTTTATCTGAAGCTGAATCATACGCAATCCCATTCAGTACATCTGCATCAGGATTTCTATTTTTGGCTTCGAACTTCAAAGCGCTTAGATCAAGCTTACCAACTACTTTGCCGCTCGATGTATCGATCTTCACGATATAATTTGTTTGATATACATCGGCGTAAATAAAGCCTTTAATATATTCGAGTTCATTTAAGTTGTTAAGCGGCGATCCGTTTTCTGTAACCTTCAATCTTTTTAGACGTGTAAAATTTTCCGGATCAATATAAGTAAGCGCGTCTGTTCCATCGCTCATGATTAAATTTTTGCCGTTGCTTGTTAAGCTCCAGCCTTCAAGATTATTGTAACGCAAACTATCCAGCAGCTTAAATGTTTTTGCATCATATACAAAGCACAATTGATTTTTATAAGTAAGCTCGTACAACTTGTTTTTAAAAAATGATATGCCTTCGCCAAAATATTTGCTTTTATTCAGTTCAACTTTTTTCGAAAATTTTCCGCTCGATAAATCATCAATGCCGATCAAAGATCTTGTTTGAACTAATTCTTCTGGCGAACCTGTGCTTTCAAAAAGCTGACCATTATGAAATAAGAGTCCCTCTGTAAATAAGGAATCATTATGCGGATATGAATTAACAACTGTAAGGTTTATAACAGGTGTTAGTGAGGGTTCATTGATGGTAATTGATTGCGACTCGTTTCTTTGATTGTTGCAGCTAAACAAAAAAGCCAAAATAAAAACCAGCAAAAATTTTTTAAAAGTTGGGCGGAAATGCATATACATTACAGTGATTAATAACCTCTAAATTATTTTTTCAAACTTTTTATTAACTCATCAATCAACGGCAATTGATAACCAATAATTTTTTTCTTTGCCGTTTCAGCATCGAACCATTCTGCTTTATCTACTTCAGGAATTTCAATCTGTTTTCCTGAACGTGGCGGCCAATCAACCCAACATAAATTACTTGTAATATTCGTTGTATCAAAATCCTCTTCAGCTGCAAAAGCATAAACTGTTTTTTTACTTTTTGATTTTACGGGTGAAAGTTCAATAAAGTTTTTTGCAGAAACTTTTTTTCCCAGCTCTTCTTCAAATTCTCTTTTTGCGGCAATCAGTGCATCTTCATCAGCATCAAATTCTCCTTTGGGAATTGACCACACGCCAATATCTTTTTTTGCCCAGAATGGTCCGCCGGGATGTACGAGCATCAGCTCCATATCTTTATTTTTAAAACGAAACAAAAGAATTCCCGCACTTTTTTTGTACATATTATTTAGTTAACATTTTTATGTTTTGCAAGCTAATGCGTGAATATTACATTTGCGCAATTTACCTGTAATGAATCATACACTTTCACACAACGAATCTATTCCATCCAATAAGAAAAAAATAATTGTTTTAGGCAGCGGACCCAACAGGATTGGTCAGGGCATTGAGTTTGATTATTGCTGCGTGCATGGTTTGCTTGCAATTAAGGAATGCGGGTATGAAGCCATTATGATCAATTGTAATCCTGAAACAGTGAGCACTGATTTTGACATGGCGGATAAATTATACTTCGAGCCGGTTTATTGGGAACATCTCTGGGAAATTATTGAACTGGAAAAACCAGATGGTGTTATCGTTCAATTGGGTGGGCAAACTGCATTAAAACTTGCAAGAAGATTAAACGAAAAAGGTATTCACATTGTAGGAACTTCTTTTGATAACATGGATATTGCCGAAGACCGCGGCCGTTTTAGCGATCTGCTGAAAGAGTTAGATATTCCTTATCCTGAATATGGAACAGCATACACCGCAGATGAAGCAATTGAAGTTGCAAACAAAGTTGGCTATCCTGTTTTGGTGCGACCAAGTTATGTTTTGGGCGGACAAAGAATGCGCATTGTAATTAATGATGATGAATTAGAAAAAGCGGTAGTGAGTTTGCTGAAACATATTCCCAACAATAAAATTCTAATTGATCATTTTTTGGATCGTTGCCAGGAAGCAGAAATAGATGCAATATTTGATGGAGAAACTTTTCATGTAATGGGTGTGATGGAACACATAGAACC
>JBEHXR010000441.1:0-2600 GCA_048498595.1 Bacteroidota bacterium | reverse complement strand
TTAAAATTCTTTCGCGTAGATTTTATCTGGCGCGTGTTACCCAAACCTTTGCCACCAATTAAATCAGAACGTTTCGGTGTGTTTGTTGGTTTTAGATTAGCGTTGTAGATTTTTCTTCACTCACGCCTCAAACGTTTAAATCACAGCATCATTTATATTTACAGTATAAACATCTTGCTATGAAAAAATCTAAACCAAAATCAATTTTTATTTTTTGTTTGATGGCGGAAGCGCTGCGCAATCAAAAAGAAGATGTGCCTTACGATTCAAAAGATCCGCTGTATAAGTTTAGTATGGGTTGAGTTATTGATGCGTTCGGCAATAAAAATCTTATTTACTGATAAACTTTGCAAATGCAAGTTGCATTCTTATTTTGCACCTTTTTACAATATGAAAATTTTTCCTGTACTAATCGCCTGCTGCTGTTTGTTCATAACTGCGCAAAGCCAAACGTTACCTGTTGCAAGAAATTATCAGCAAGCATATGATAAAAACACGCGCACTGCAGACGGAAAGCCGGGCGCTGATTATTGGCAGAACAGAGCAACTTATAACATTAATGTAAGCTTCGCTCCTGCTACAAGAATTATTTCAGGCACCGAAGAAATTGTTTACACCAATAATAGTCCTGATACACTAAAACAAATTTGGTTTAAGTTGTATCCTAATCTTTATAAAAAAGGTTCTGTTCGCGATTTTCCTGTTTTACCTGCCGATGTTTCAGACGGCGTTAAGATTGAAAATTTTTCTGTTGATGGTGTTACTAAATCTTCTGCTGATTTACGTATCAGCGGTACCAATATGTTTTTAAGAATTCCTGCATTGATGCCCGGCAAACAAATGAAATTTAATGTTGGTTTTTCATACACGCTCAACATGCATTCGCATGAAAGAACAGGAATGGTTGACGACAGTTCTGCATTCATCGCATATTTTTTTCCGCGCATTGCGGTGTATGATGATATTGATGGATGGAACAAGTTGCCTTACATCGGCAGCCAGGAATTTTATAATGACTTCTGCGATTTTAATGTGAATGTATCTGTTCCCAAAAATTATATTGTTTGTGCAACAGGTAATTTGTTGAATGCATCCGACGTTTACAATGCACAAATTGCACAACGCATCACCGAAGCAGAAAAGAATGATGGCATCACAAAAGTGATCGACACAACAGATTTATCCAACGGCAACATCACTGCGCAAAATGATATCAACACATGGAAATTTAAAGCTGATAGTGTAACCGATTTTGTTTTTGCAACCAGCAATCATTACATATGGTATGCGAGCAGTTTGGTGGTTGATCCATCCACACAAAGAAGAACAAGAGTTGATGCTGTGTTTAATCCTGAACACAAAGATTATTTCAACGTAATAAACTACGCGAGAAAAACAGTTGAAAGCATGAGTTATAAAATTCCTGCATGGCCTTATCCTTATCCACACGAAACTGTTGTTGATGGTCTTGATCAAATGGAGTATCCAATGATGGTGAATGATAATCCGCTTGAAGATAAAACAGATGAAATAACATTAACCGATCATGAGATTTTTCATACCATGTTTCCATTTTACATGGGCATTAATGAAACAAAATATGGATGGATGGATGAAGGCTGGGCAACAATTGGTGAGTGGGCAATCTCACCAATGATCGATTCTACTATAAAAGATGATTACGGCATGGATGCGTATGACAGTTATGCAAACTATGATTTTGATATGCCGATAACCACGTTAAGCACACAGGAAAGCGGAACAAATTATTATCTTAATTCTTACCCAAAACCTGCAATGGGTTATTTGTATGTGATGGATTATTTAGGTGATGAATTATTTACGAAAGCACTGCATTATTATATTCAGCAATGGCATGGCAAACACCCGATGCCGCTCGATTTTTTTAATTGCATGAACACAGGCAGCGGTAAAAATTTAAACTGGTTTTGGAAGAAATGGTTTTATGATTCCGGCGCGCCTGATCTTGCCCTTTCAAACGTAAAACAAAATGGCAAACAAACAACTGTAACTGTAATTATGAAAGGCAGTAAACCTGTGCCTGTTCATCTTACTGTTTATTATAAAGATGGTTCAACACAAAAGCTGCATGAGACAATTGGTGTTTGGGAAAAAGCCACATCAACCAACATTACATTCACTGCAACAACATCAATAGATAAAATTGTTTTAGGTGATGTGCATGATGCAGATACAGATATGAGCAATAATGTTTATCAAATGAAATAAGTTTTTTAAGTGAACGTTAATTAAGCAACCCAATATTTTATGAATAGAAAAAGAATACTTATTACAGGTGCAGCAGGTTTTTTAGGCTCACATTTATGCGATCGTTTTATTGCGGAAGATTATCATGTAATTGCAATGGACAATTTGATCACAGGTGATATGCGCAACATCGAACATCTTTTTCCGCTTCCAAATTTTGAATATTATCATCACGATGTAACGAAGTTCATTCATGTGCCCGGTCATCTTGATTACATCTTGCACTTTGCTTCACCTGCAAGCCCGATTGATTATTTAAAAATTCCAATTCAAACATTAAAATCGCGAAGTCCTTCCGCCGCGCGGTGCAC
>JBEHXR010000440.1:0-2611 GCA_048498595.1 Bacteroidota bacterium | reverse complement strand
ATTATTTCGAAAATAGCGCTTATATAAATTGAATGCAACGATAAAAAATTATTCCTGCTGTTTTATCATTGATACCAAAAAAAATATCGCTGCTCCAAAAATTGAAATGATTCCAAACGACCAGCGCAAACCAATTGCCTGCGCAATAAAACCAACGCCGGGCGGCACTGCAAGAAATCCGAAGTAACTAATAGTAGAAACAGAAGCAATCGCCGTTCCGCTGCTCATGGTTGTTGATTTTCCGGCAAGACTAAACACTAACGGTATAATACATGATACGCCAAAGCCAATCAATATAAAACCAACTGCCGCGGTGGCTATGTATGGAAACAAACTTGCCATTAATAAACCTATGAAAATAAAAGCACCACTGTATCGCAGAATATTTGTAATACCTAATTTCGGAACGATCTTATCACCAAAAAAACGACCCGTCGTCATGCAAACCATGTATAAAACAAATGCAGCGGTTGCTGTAGTTCTTGGTGCAAGTATTGCTTTACGAAAATATATTCCGCTCCAGTCGTACATAACGTTTTCACAAGCCATCGATGCAAATGCGATCATTGCAAAAACTATAAGATGCTTATCGGGCCAAACAAATAATTTTTTTCGTTGAGGAACATGTTGTCTTGTATAATAAGTGTTCGGATAAAATGCGATCGATAAAATCAATAAAACAATACTTACCGAAACAAGATGCGCCGCAAGCGGAAGATTAGACAACACAAAAAAATAGCCAACTGCTGCACCTGCAAAACCAGCCATACTCCACACTGCGTGAAAACTCGTGATGATAGAATTTTCATACAATCGCTGCACTTCCACACCTTGCGCATTCATTGAAAGATTAAGCAAGTTGCGCGAAGAGCCAAATGCAAAAAGCACCAGCCACAATTGCCACAGTTGCGTTGTAAAAGCAAGCAACGCAAGCATGAGATTATAAAATATCGCACCAAATAACATAATGCTTTTACTGCTGTAGCGATTAAGAAGATTACTTGTAAATGGTACAGTCACCAAAACACCAATCGGCGATGCGAGCAGTGCCGTACCAAGTTGTGCCTCGTTTATGTGTAATTGTATTTGAATGCCCGGTATGCGCGATGCCCATGTTGAATATCCAAAACCGGAAAGAAAAAAATAAACAATAGCTGCGGTTCGATGTTTTATGCGTGGCAGTTCTTTTTTTGAGACAAGTTGCATCGCTGCAAAATTAAAATTGATATAAACATATTATGCGCCGAGATTCTTCAACTAAAATAATCAGTAGTAATAATTCAGGTATCAGTTTTGTTACATCTATATAAAAACTTATGGACAGCATCAACAAACAACAGCCTGGAGAAAACTACAAGGATTTGCGGGGCGAAGAAGCAACAAAAAAAATTAAGGAATTGGCAAATAGTGGGAAGACATGTTTCTTTTGTACAAACAATGCACCGGGGCAATCTTTCGCAACGCGACCAATGGCTGTACAAAAAATTGACGACGATGGAAACTTTTGGTTTCTCAGCACAATTGATAGTCACAAAAATGATGAGTTGCTTGCAGACCCAACTGTGCAACTATTATTTCAGGGCGCATCTTACAGCAACTTTATGAATATTTATGGCGAGGCAACTATATTGAAAGACAAAGAAAAAATAAAAGAATTGTGGGAGCCTACTATGAAAGTTTGGTTTACAGAAGGTGTAGATGATCCGCGTATTTCTGTAATTAAAGTTGAGCCCATTGAAGGTTACTATTGGGATAACAAACACGGACAAGCAATTGCACTTATTAAAAGACTTGCGGGTGCAGCTATTGGTAAAACCATTGATGATTCAGTTGAAGGCAAATTGAAAATTTAATTTCATTCTTAAACTAATACTAAGATAATATTTGCAGCGGCCGATGAAGTGATACGTTTCTAGTTATTTATAACTTTATAGAAATTTTTTCTGATGCCTGCAATAATAAATGAAGAAACCCGCTTGCGAAAAAAAATAAAAGCTGCCATTGTAATAACAATTATCGGATTGTTGTTAAATGGAATCTCTGCAATTCCTTTAAAAACTGAATTAAATATTCTTCTTTCAAAACCTGATGCACTTCCCACTTTTTTACGTGATTGGTGGCAATATGTAAACAAAGGATTAACTGAAACAAATGATAAGTATCCGTTCATGCGTTATGGTTTCGACTGGCTTGCATTTGCGCATCTGCTAATTGCGATTGCTTTTATTGGTCCCTTAAAAGATCCTGTAAAAAATGAATGGATTGTTACATGGGGAATGATTGCTTCTATTTTATGTGTGCTGATCGCTTTAGCCTGGGAGAGACTTCGTGGTATTCCTTTTTGGTGGTCTTGTATTGATGCTGTAATTGCAATTGTTGCATTTATACTTCTTTGGCTTTGCAATAGCTGGATCAAAAAATTAAAAAGCATTACAGCCGCTAAAATATAGTCTTATTCCATTTTATATCTTAGCTACGCTAATGCTATAGCTTTCACTCTTCAATATAAACACGTTTTACGCGTTGGTTAATGCCGGTTAAGATTTCATAGGCAATCGTGTTGCAATTCGCCGCTACTTCTTCAACAGAAATGTGTGTACCAAAAATTTCT
>JBEHXR010000439.1:0-2614 GCA_048498595.1 Bacteroidota bacterium | reverse complement strand
TTCTTCAAAATGCACATCTATATCTTCTGATTCTAACTCGCGTGTAAGCGGTGTTGTTGTTCTATCATAACCACTCACGCGTGCACCACGACTTTTAAAATATCTTGCGAGTGCACTCATACCAATGCCACCGATTCCGATGAAATAAATTTTTTGTATGGCCGATAATTTACTCACCTATATTTTTTAAAATTTCTTCTGCAATTTTTTTATCAGCATTTTTTACTGCAAATGCTGCTATGTTGTTTGATAATTTTTTTTGTTTGATTTCATCTTTTGCAAGATTTGTTATCTCGTTAAACAATCTTGCATTCACCATTTCATCTTTCACTATAATTGCTGCATCACGTTCTACCAGATATTTTGCATTCATGGTTTGATGGTCCTCTGCAGCAAACGGAAACGGAACAAAAATCACGGGCTTCTTCGCCACACATAATTCAGCAACCGCCATGGCACCTGCACGTGATACAACAATATCTGCTGCTGCATAAGCTTTATCCATTTCATTTATAAAATCACTTGCATAAACATTCGGCAACGGCTTTGCTCTTTCGAGATAAGCTTTTGCTGTTGACCTTCCTGTTTGCCAAATGAGCTGCAAACCGAGCGGATGAAAATCAAGAATGTGTTGCGATATCACTTCATTAATACTTCTTGCGCCAAGACTTCCGCCAACAACTAAAACAGTTGGAACATCTTCTTTCAATCCAAAAAATTTCAACGCTTCTTCTTTGCTTACTTTACTTTCTGAAATACTTTTTCTTACAGGGTTTCCGGTAATAAGAATTTTATCTGCTGGAAAAAATTTCTCCATCCCTTCACTCGCAACAAAAATTTCTGTCGCTTTTTTTCCAAGCATGATGTTACTCTTGCCCGCAAACGAATTGCTTTCGTGAATAAAAGTTTTAATTCCTTTTTGCTGCGCTGATTTCAATACAGGAAAACTTGAATAACCACCAACACCAATTGCAGCATCAGGTTTAAAACTTTTAAAAATGTTGCGTACCTGAAGAAAACTTTTAATAAGCTTAAATGGCAACCAAACATTTTTTATCAAAGAACTTCTTTCATAACCTGCTATATCAAGACCTTTTATTTTATAACCAGACTGCGGCACTTTTTCCATTTCCATTTTTCCTGTTGCACCAACAAACAAAAATTCTGTTTGCGGTTCTATTTCCTTTATTGCATTTGCAATTGCAATTGCAGGAAAAATATGTCCGCCTGTTCCGCCACCCGCTATTATAATTTTCTTACCGCTCATTCAAATGTTTAATCCTCTTTTTCTTTTATTTGATTTTTTACATCATCTACTTGTACAAATGCAACTTTTGGCTCAGGATTAATTACATCTTCTGATCGTTCAATATTTCTTGCCACACTTAAAATAATTCCAATGGATGCACACGTAAACAAAAATGAACTTCCACCCATACTTACCAGCGGCAACGTAACGCCTGTAACAGGAATGAGATTTACACCAACCGCCATGTTTGCAACAGCTTGTATTACCAATGTAAAACTCAAGCCCAGCGCAAGAAAAGCGCCGAATGCATAAGGACATTTTCTAAACAACCGAATGCATCTGAAAAGAAAAACGAGATATAAAAAGATGATGAACAATCCACCCAACAAACCATATTCTTCTATGATGATCGGGTAGATAGAATCGTTATAAGCTTGCGGCAAATAATTTTTTTGCTTGCTATTGCCAGGACCAAGACCAAATAAAATTCCGCCATTTGCAATTGCAATATTTTGTTGTTGCACCTGGTAGGGAATGTCTTCATCTTTTGCATAAATAAAATCTTGTGTTCGCTGCACCCATGTTCCAAATCTTCCCATCGAGTTTAATGAAGACGCAACTTTATGTTTGCTTGTTGCAGTATCATCATCTTTATTACCGTTGTATGTAGAAACTGCAACTGCAACAATTAATAAAACTGGTATTGCCGCAATTCCAAACACCAATAAAATATGTTTAACGCTTACGCGACCGATAAACATCAGCAACAATGAAGTCATTCCGGTTAATAAAGCTGTTGAAAGATTTGCCGGCATTATTAACACGCAAACAATTGCAACAGGAATAATTAAAGGCAGAAAACCTTTCTTAAAATCTTTGATATCATTTTGCTTGCGGCTGAGTTGTCTTGATATATACATGAACAACGCAAGCCTTGCCAAATCGCTTGTTTGAATGGTGAGATTAATCACAGGAAGCTTTATCCAGCGGCTTGCATCGTTCACTTCAACACCAAAAAATAAAGTATAGATTAAAAGCGGGATTGATATAAGATATAACCACAAAGAAACTCTTGAATAAATTGTGTAGTTAACCCTATGCATGAAATAAATTACTAACACACCCACAACAATAAATGCCAGTTGTTTAAACAAATACATCGTGTTATTGCCATTGTAATATTTATATGCAAGCGAACTGGTTGCGCTGTAAACAACCAGCAAAGAAGTAATGGCAAGCAACACAACAATGCTCCAGATGTATTTATCCCCCGTTGCTTTTCTCACCATATTTCTATGGATGCCCTGCGCCGCATTAATCTGCGAAAACAATTGGTCTTTAATAGTCGTTAGCATATTGTATAAG
>JBEHXR010000438.1:0-2621 GCA_048498595.1 Bacteroidota bacterium | reverse complement strand
TCTTTTCTTGAACGCAACGGCGGTAACACAATTTCAACTGTGTTTATTCGATAAATCAAATCTTTTCTGAAACGATTTTCGTTTGCAAGTTCCTGCAAAGGCACATTAGTTGCACAAATTAATCTTATATCAACAGCTATTGGCTGATTTGTGCCCAAACGTGTTACCTGCCTGTTTTGTAAAACGCTTAATAATTTAGCTTGTTGTTGTAAAGTGATGTTGCCGATTTCATCTAAGAACAGTGTACCGCCATTTGCCGCTTCAATTCTTCCAACACGATCTTCTCTTGCATCAGTAAACGCCCCTTTTTTATGACCGAATAATTCGCTTTCAAAAAGTGTTTCTGTAAGCGCGCCAACATCTACCTTAATAAAAGGTTCTTTTGCTCTTAATGATTTTTGATGAATGATTTTTGCGATGAGATCTTTACCGGTTCCGTTCTCGCCAAGAATTAAAATATTTGCATCGGTAGGCGCAATTTTTTCAATTTTATAAAAGATATTTTTCATTGCTTCACTTTCTGCAAGCAGTTCTGTGCCGCTTTCATTTTCTGTTTCTTTTTTTGAACCACCACTTTCTGCACGCTTATTTTTCTGAATTATATCTTCAATGTTTGAAAGTAATTTTTCGTTGTGCCATGGCTTCAGCAAAAAATCTGAAGCACCTTCTTTTAGTGAGCGCACCGCAAGATCAATATCACCATAGGCAGTTATCATAATTACCGGTACTGTATTATTTAGCTCTTTAATTCTTTTAAGCCAATACAAGCCTTCGTTGCCTGTATTAATAGATGACTTAAAATTCATATCAAGCAAAACCATATCAAAATTTGTTTCTCTTAATAGTGAAGGCAAATTTTCCGGGTTCTTTTCTGTTACAACTTTTTTTACTTCTGTTTTTAATAATAATCGTACGGCAATTAAAACATCCGGATCGTCATCAATTACAAGAATGCTGGTATTTTTTAAACTCATGATTGCTAATTAAGATATTAATTTATTTTTTGTTCGTTAAAGTTCATTTGCTATACCATAAAGCTAAAATATTGGTTTTTAACCACTGTTTATTTCGATTGAAAAACTGCTGTATCAAAATCGAACACATTCTGTTCTACAAGCGTACAACACCTTTCAGTGATAAGATTGTAAATGATTGTTTTTCAACTGAAACTTAAAATGGCACTTCGCTTTCTTTGACTATGGCACAAAGATTTTTATGCAGTCAGGATTTAAAAATAATTTGTTTGCTTTAAGATTGCTTTTACTGGTAAATGCAGTTTTAATTTGCATGATCATCTTTTTACACAGACATTCACAACATTTTAATAACAACGATGGTTCAAACTCCTGCACACATAGTTTAAATGTTGATGCTGTGAATTCTATTACAATTAAATTAATGTAGCAAAAAATATAATTAAGGTGGATAGAGTAATTCAAAAGAAAAAATGGACAACTAAGAAAATAGTAACAATAGCAATTATTGCGGGAATTGTATTACTAATTGCAGGCAGTTATTATGCAACAACCGGACCTTCTAAATTAGGAGTAGAAACAGACCGCTTAACAATTAGTGAAGTAACAAAAGGTCCCTTCCAGGAAAACATTCCTGTAAATGGCACAGTGCTTCCTCAAACAAGTATTTATCTTGATGCGGTTGAAGGTGGCCGTGTAGAAGAAAGATATGTTGATGATGGAACTATAATGAAAAAAGGCGATCCTATTTTGCGTTTATCAAATACAGATCTGCTGATGAATATGATGACTCAGCAAAACGGTGTATACAATACCTTAACACAAATGCAGATCAATCATAATGCTGCTCTGCAAAATACAGTTAGTAAAGAAAATGCGATGGCTGATGCAGAAAGCCAGTTTAAAGAAGCAGAGCGTATTTATAATCTCGATAAAGATCTGTATGCAAAAAAAGCTATTGGCTCACAGGAATATCAGAAAGCTTTAAATGACTACAACTACTATCAACAAAAGAAAAAACTATCTGAACAAATTTTAGAACAAGACTCTGTTTCCAGGGCACAACAGGAAGCGCAGGATCAACAATCCTATAAAGGCTCGCAGGAAGCTTTGTCAATTATGCGCGAAAAAGTTGGCGACCTAATTGTTCGTGCACCTGTTGATGGTCAGCTTACTTCTCTTGATGCGGAAGTTGGGCAGAATAAAAACAAGGGAGAGCGTCTTGGTCAGATTGATGTAATGGGCGCTTATAAAGTACGCGTAGATATTGATCAGCACTACCTTTCAAGAATATATACTGGTTTGCGCGGCACTTTCGATTTTGCCGACAGCACTTATATACTTGAGATAAAAAAAGTATATACACAAGTTACCGATGGGCGGTTTCAGGTTGATATGGAGTTTGTGGGTAAAGTACCACAAGGAATTCGCCGCGGTCAAACGTTACAAATCCTGTTAGCATTAAGCGATCAGAGAACGGCTATATTATTACCAAAGGGTGGATTTTTTGAACAAACGGGCGGCAACTGGATATTTAAACTAAGTTCCGATGGTAAAAAAGCCTATAAAGTAAATATTCAGTTGGGCAATACAAACACGGATTATTATGAAGTTTTGCAGGGCTTGCAGCCGGGTGATAAAGTAGTT
>JBEHXR010000437.1:0-2625 GCA_048498595.1 Bacteroidota bacterium | reverse complement strand
GCCCTGCGCATACACTTTTGGCAGCAGCGCAGTAAAACCCGACTCAGATAATTTTTTTGGAAAAGCTGTATCAGCAGAAATAAAAATATCAAACGGTGCGCTTTGCATAATTTGTTGGGTAAGCTTGCCTGATGCACCCAATACAACATCAATTTCCGTATTATCTGTTTTATTAAACTCAGCTTTCAATGCTTCCATTGTGTATTGCATGTTGGCTGCAACCGCCACTGTAATTTTTGTTTGAGCTGATAAATGCAAAACAAAAATCAGGATAATAAATAAAGAGAATAATTTCTTCATTCAATCAACGTAAAATTTTTCTTACTTATACTTCTGCTAAACTAAAAGGCAGCTTTCTTACGCGTTTGCCTGTAAGATCAAATACAGCTTCAGTTAATGCAGGTGCAAAAGCAGGTAAGCCCGGCTCTCCAACGCCACCAGCATCGGCATCATTATCCATGACGAATACTTCAATTTCGGGTATGTCTGTTATACGAGGCATTTGATAGTTATAAAAATTCTGCTGTTCAGGAATTCCATCTTTATATGTTATTTCATGAATGGTTGCAGCACCCAGTGCCATGACAACAGACCCTTCAACCTGTGCTTTAATAATATCGGGATTTACATACCAGCCGCAATCCATCACCGCCCAAACCTTGTCAATTTTCACACCACCGTTAACTGCTTTCGAAACTTTTACCACCTGACCAACCGTACTCGCAAAACATTCTGTTATGGCAACACCATAGCCCTCGTTTTTGTTTCGATTTTTCCAGTTACTTACTTCTTCTAATTTATCAATCAGTTTTTGGCAACGCTCATCCTGCAAATATTTTCTTCTGAATTGCAATGGATCAACGCCTGCTTCATGTGCGAGTTCATTCATAAAACTTTCATACGCAAAACCATTGGTTGATGCATATACTGACCGCCACCACATAACAGGCAACGGCGTTTCAAATGGCACATCGTATATGCTTAAATTTTTAATTGATTTTGTGTACTCGTTCAAAAAGCCTTCGCTCGAACTGCTATTTTCCTTGCCATTATTTCCGCCACTCCAATAATCAATGTTTTGTCCACAAAGCTTCACTTTAAACGCATCTATTTCGCCATTATTTACAACACCTTCACAACGATAACTTACGCCTGGTCTGTGCGGACCTTGCGTCATATCATCTTCGCGTGTCCATAGAACTTGTACAGGCGCTTTAATTTCTTTTGATATTACAACAGCTTCATGCGGGTAATCGAGAAATGCTTTTCTGCCAAATCCTCCGCCAAGAAACGTCATGTTCACTATTACTTTTTCAAAAGGCAAATTATATTCTTTGCTGATGAATTGCTGCACCCAATCCGGTGCCTGCATTGGTCCCCATATTTCAATCTTATCATCAGTATAATTGGCAACGCAATTAACAGGTTCCATTGCGCTGTGTGATTGATATGGCGTTTGATAAATAACATCAATCTTTTTAGTTGCCTGTTTTAAAATATCATCTGCATTGCCTTGTGTTTTAAAAACAAGTCCGTCTTTTGTTTTAAGATTTACTTCATGTGTTTTATAAATATCTGCGGTGTTCACATGTTCAAAGCCACTATCGTTCCACTCAACCTTTAAAGCCTTCTTACCTTGAATAGCAGCCCATGTTGAATTAGCAATAACAGCAACACCTTCGCGCGTTGTATTAAATACTTTAAACTGTATCTTAAACACTTTTGTTACGCCCGGTATTTTTAATGCATCGGTGTCATCAAAATTTTTTACAGTGCCGCGCAATCTGGGGCTGCGTTCAACAGCAGCATACATCATTCCCGGCAATTTTTTATCTATGCCGAAGATGGCGCTGCCATTGGTTTTCAGCGGTGCATCTTGTCTTAGCAAAGGCTTGCCGATGAGTTTATATTCTGAGCGTTTTTTAAGTGTAATATTTGTTGGTGGTGTAAGCTTCGATGCATCAACAACAAGATCGCCATAGTTTAATTTATCACCTGATTTTTTGTTGATGACAAAACCATTTTCTGCATAACAATCTGCAACATCAACGTTCCATTTATTCGCTGCGGCTTGTATCAGCATTGTTCTTGCTGTTGCACTTAACTTCAACAAATTTTTATATGAATCCCTGATGGTAGATGAGCCGCCTGTTATCTGGCTGCCATATTTTTTCTGATCACCTTTTGCGAAGATGATGTTTACATCTGCAAGATTAACTTCAAGTTCTTCTGCTAAAATTTGCGGTACTGACTGATATGCGCCCTGCCCCATTTCTGCGCGATGCGTAAGCAAGGTAACTTTACCGGAAGTATCAATACTTATCCAGGCATTTAATTCAATTTCTTCTTTTGAAGAACCAGATGCATTAACTATAGCTGCTTCCTTTGCGCTTACCGGAAAATATAATCCAAGCATTAAAGCCGCGCTGCTTAAGCTACTGTTTCGAAGAAAATTTCTTCTTGAAATATTTTTAGCAACCATTGTTTGTGTTTTAATGTTAGTGAATTATTTGCCACCTGTACTCATTCAATTTATTTAGCCGGCGCATAAGCACCTTTTTCAATCCATGTGTCCCATGCTTTTACAAAATCGCTATAAGCCATTGGCGGTGGTTTTCTTCCTTC
>JBEHXR010000436.1:0-2672 GCA_048498595.1 Bacteroidota bacterium | reverse complement strand
GCCAATACTTTATGAATGTATTCATGTGTGCCGCCATACAAAGAAAAATGCGAGAGAATGGCATCACCGCTTTTTAAATTACTTTGAAACAAAGTGCTGAGCGCAGCCATGCCGCTTGCATGTAAAAATGCTTTCAACGCCAAAGCATTGCCCTGCCCGACTGCGTTATTCAGGCGGGCATCTTTATTTTTTATTTGAAATGATTCTAACGCAGCAATAATTTCTTCAGCAACTTTAAAAGTTGGGTTTCCCCATCGGCTATAAATATAACCTTCTTCTTTGCCGGAAAAACGGCGCATACCCTGCTCGGATGTATCGAATGTAAAAGTAGAAGTTGCATAAACCGGCGGCAGGTGAGAAGATTGTGTATTGTGCTGCGTGCCTGTATGTAAAACCAAAGAACTTATACCGGAAATTTCAAAATCATTTTTGCTCATTACATAAATATTAATCCGTCACTGCGAGGTACGAAGCAGTCTGCCTTAAAATAAAAATATATATATATATAGACTGCTTCACTTTATTCAACTACGACATAAATCAATCAGCTATCGTAAGACCATTTAACCCAGATGGCGCCCCAGGTAAATCCGCCGCCAAATGCAGCGAGTATAATATTATCACCTTTCTTTAATTGCTTTTCCCACTCCCACAAACACAATGGAATAGTTGCTGCAGTGGTGTTGCCATAACGCTGAATATTGATCATCACTTTATCTGTTGATAAACCCATTCTGTGCGCAGTCGCATCAATAATGCGAAGGTTTGCCTGGTGCGGTACAAGCCACGAAACATCATCTGCAGTAAGGTTATTGCGTTTCATAATTTCTTCGCTCACATCAGCCATACCTTTGACTGCGAATTTGAAAACTGTTTTGCCTTCCTGGAAAATAAAATGCTTTTTTTCTGTTACAGTTTCTATAGATGCAGGTTCTTTGGAACCGCCCGCCTTCATATGTAAAAATTCTACACCGCTGCCATCCGTTTTTAAAATGCTGTCGCGTAATCCGGTTTCATCAACAGTGGGTTCAAGTAAAACAACGCCGGCGCCATCACCAAAAATAATACAGGTAGATCTGTCCGTATAATCAACGATAGCACTCATTTTATCTACACCAACAACTAAAACTTTTTTATATCTGCCCGATTCAACTAAACAAGCGCCTGTTTGCAACGAAAATAAAAAACCGCAGCAGGCTGCACTAATATCAAAACCCCAGGCATTTTTTGCACCCACTTTATCGGCTATGATGTTTGCAGTTGCAGGGAAGATCATATCGGGTGTTACAGTTCCCACCACGATACAATCAATTTCGAGCGGATCTATATTTTTTTTCTCGAGTAATTTTTTAACGGCCGGAACTGCAAGATCGCTGCTGGCTTTGCCGGGTTCTTTTAAAATTCTTCTTTCGCTGATGCCGGTACGGGTTTTTATCCATTCGTCGTTCGTATCAACCATTTTCTCAAGCTCCGCATTCGTGAGCCGGTATTCTGGTACATATCCTTCCACGGCTGTAATTGCCGCAGTTATTTTCTCCATGTTCAAAAATTAGAAGTTCAAAAGTAATAGAAAATGGAATTGTAAAAAATGATGAATTAAAACGAATAGATAAACGTCAGCATCTTGTACAAATGCGTACATATAAAACAGATCGGGTGCTATAACGCTGCAACACGATTGATTTTAATTTTTCAAAATGAAGGATACCCTAAAATCCGCTCTGGTTATAATAGTAATAATAGTGTTCAATCAACTGACTTAAAATCTACTTTTAAAGGGTACTGAAAATGGGAAGTATACAATTCATATTTTCAGGTAAAGCAAAAAATACACAACCTAAAACATTGCGATTTTAAACTTCAGAAAATTTTATTAAAAAAATATTTTGCGAAACCAAAAGGTTGCATATATATTTGCAACCGATTAGTTGCAGAAAAAATTAAATTATATGAGGCGGGATATTTTCCAGGCAATTGCAGATCCGACAAGGCGGGCAATTATTGCCTTGATTGCACTGCAGGCAATGACACCAAATGCTATTGCTGATAACTTTCATACTACACGGCAATCTGTTTCCAAGCACTTACGCATACTTACAGAATGTGAACTGGTAAAGCAGGAACAGCAAGGCAGGGAAATTTATTATTCACTTCAAATTGAAAAAATGAAAGAGATTGACAAATGGCTTAGTCAGTACAGAAAAATTTGGGAAACACGATTTAACCAACTTGACAATGTATTATCAACAATAAAAAAACAAAAAAAATGTTGAACACAGAGAAATCCCGCAATTCGGGAACCAACAATTTGTTATTTGATTTTACCGTTGACAAAGCAGCAAAAACGGTAAATATAACCCGGGAGTTTGATGCTGAACTTTCACTGGTATGGGATGCTTTTACTAAAGCAGAGCTTATTGACCAATGGATTGCACCTAAACCCATGATAGCAAAAACAAAATACCAGGATTTTAAAGTGGGTGGCAAAAGATTTTATGCAATGATAAGTCCGGAAGGGCAGGAGCGTTGGGCGATACAGGAATATACTTCCATTACGCCGAAAACCAACTTTAAAATGTATAATGCTTTTGCAGATAAAGATGAAAACCCTGAATTGCCGGGTTCTGAATGGGATCATACTTTCAGCGATCAAAACGGAACAACAAAAGTGC
>JBEHXR010000435.1:0-2673 GCA_048498595.1 Bacteroidota bacterium | reverse complement strand
TAAGGCGATTAGGTAAGTTCTCATCAAGCAACAGTCGCATATAATTCAGCAACGTTTTTTGAAGTCAAAAATTTATTTGCTATATCTAACAATGCAACTACCTGGTCTTTTGATACCGTTGGAAAATCATCTAAAAATTCATCAAGCGAAACACCCGCTTCCAAATGGTCAAATAAACTTTCAACGGGAACGCGTGTGCCCTTAAAAACCGGCTGCCCGCCTAAAATCTCACTATCAATAGTTATAAGTTCCTGCAGATTCATGATAACAAATTTAAAACAACTTGTACACTTAGGGTGTCAAAAGATTCCTTCCTCTCAGCCTGCACACATTTACTTTACAATGAAGACAAGCTACAATCAAACTATTCAAACAATTTTTTAAATTTTGGTGATATGAACCTCCTTATCGAACTATAACTGTATTTCAATTCAAAATCTGGCTCTTCTGATCGAATTGCGTGTGGAAATTCACAAGGGTCAAAAATTTCAATTGAATTGTGCGAAACAGAAAAATTCTCCATAGAAATCTCATTAATACAATTTTCATTTACTTCTGATATTATCCAGGAATAAGTTGCGGAATCAATATCATCACTTCCAATGAAACTCTTTTCTTCTATCTTGTATTTATTTAATGAATCTCGTTTATCGGTTTGAACGATATTTCTAAAACTATCAATTTTATCTTGTAAAATAATATCATTGATCGAAACCTTTTTACCTGTTGATAAATCAAAATTGAAATACGTGTTACTTGACGTACAGTGTGCCCCACAACCTTGATAAAACACTGAAAAGGACAGGAGATTATAATTATTGTATGTGATATTATATGATAAATCGGTTAACCCGTAGTCGTTAATATATTCCATTAAACATTTTTCCAGGGGTTGACTTTCATTTTCGGATAAGAGAACATCGTTTTTGATTTGTGAATTTATTAAACTATCAATTCGCTGATTTCCGGTTATAATAATTGGATATATTATAGAAGGTTCTGTTGTTTGGTAGTATTTAGGATTGGGTAATAATTTCAATTCTTTAAACGAAGCTTTTTGTGCATGGCAGTGGTGAGCCAATAAAATGGTTAATATAATTAAGCAGTATCTGGTTTTATTAATCATTCTTAAATATTTGCCTTTGTTACTATTCTTTACCAACAAACTTATTTATATGTCTCTGCCGTTAGTGAAAAACAGTAACGGCGGCGAATCTATGCCACCGCTGAAATTCCCGAAGTTTCCCACGCTTCTTTAATTGCTCGCAATTTTAAAAAATAGGGGATAAGCGCAACCAACTCCAGCCGAAAGGAGAGAGAAGAAAAATAATAGACCTGGTAAAGCATAACACACGCACAAATTATTATACCTATAACTGCATCTGCTAATCCTGATTTAATAGCCCAATCTTTTTCTTTTAAAAGCCCGAATGCCGTAATACCTTTTACAATAAATAAAATGATTAGTGAAATGCCAAACATGGAGGTTGGCACGTTCGTCTCAAATCCATAAAGTGATATTTGAAATCTAAAGCCCAATAAGCCGGCTATAAATGCGAATGGAGCAATTACACCCAATACAATAAATATCCATGCGAAAACTTTGATCCATATTGGAAGTAATGAAGATCTTTTTACTACGTTTTCGTTAAGAAATTCATCTGTTAGTAAATCTTGCTGAGGATTATTTGTCATTGTTTTGGTTTTGAATTGATGCGGTTCGTTTGTGATCAGGCATAAAATTATTTCAAAAATGGCGGCGAAAAAGAATAAGTCTATAAAATAATTTAAAGCAGCATCATTTGTTGGAAAACGTATTACATAAATTGAATCCGCGATAAGATTTAGAAATAGGTTGTTGCCAAGTGTTCCTTCATCTTGAGCGAATGCAGTGATATAGACAAAGAAAGAAAATAATATAAGCACTACAAACAGAAACAAGAATCTTAGAAAACTAAAATGTTTTAAACGGTTCATTTGTTTTTTATATAACTACCACAAAACTATTTAATACAACATGCTCTTAGCCTGCACACATTTGCTTTGCAATGAAGACGCCGCTGGAATTTATTCTGCAAGAAGTCTGTTTCTTAATTTAATTAAATCTGCTGTATTATAAGCAGAACGAAAACGCTTTGCTTTTAGCCCGTTGTATAAAGGCTTATCGCCTGTCCAGAGAATGCCTTTTAAATATTTTGTAAGCGCAACAAAGTCTGTATCATCTATATCAATGTCAGCAACAAAAGTTTCTGATGCTCGCCAAATATTTTCAGGAATTAATTGCTCATTAATAAAGGTGAGATGAATAAGCAATTTGTCATAAGAAGTTTGCAACTCAAAATCGGTGAGCTTAGAAATTTTTTTAAGTCTTTCCCAATGCTTCCGGATTTCATAAAGCATATATTCATTGCTATAAAAATCAAAGACTGTTTCAGAATTAAAAATTAAATCACCTATTGTTCCCTGGGAATTTAAAAGGCAGGAGAAAATAATGTTTGTGTCAACAATTACTTTCCTCATTTAATAAATCGTTTACGGTTTTTTTTCCACCATCCTTTTTTTACATCATTTGCTAACTTGTCAACCTGTTCCTGCGTTGCTTTTGAATTTGCGGTGGCTTCCTTATAAGTTAAACGGCCACGGAGGTCGGCAAGGCCTACCAGGCCGTGACGG
>JBEHXR010000434.1:0-2676 GCA_048498595.1 Bacteroidota bacterium | reverse complement strand
CGCACGTGTGATCGTATGTAAGGATAGTTGTTTGCATTATCAGAGAGCAACAAACTTCTGTAACCATCACCCAAAAATTGTTTGCCATAACCTGCAGCAACAAGAAAATATTTATTGGGTGTATAAGTTACATTAAAATCAAAATTGGTGTAAGCAAAGCGATTGTTGTTTTTTAATGTTGCCGCATTTGCACCGGGTATTATGTATTTATTGGAAGATAAATTGTAATGATCATACTTTGAAAAAATTACACTGTCAACATAAGCAGGATATTGGTTCAAATTTGTAACAACGGAAAGATTGAATGAAAATTTATCATTGAACACGCCCTGCATTCTTACACCGCCTGCAAAGTTGGTAAGGGCATTATTTACTTCGCTTGATTTTGCTATGCCTGCTTCAATATACGGATCAATGGCAAACACACTGTTGCTGCCGATCGCTCTTATCAGGTTTGAATTGGTGATGTTGCCTTTTAATGATGCATCCAAACCAAAAACACTGTCTTGTAAGGCAGATTTATGTATAACACCGGTTTGTTTTAATTCAAGCCAGTTCATGCTTCTGAAGCCGCTGAATACAGATGAATCTGCATCCATCATTAATTCATTCAGCCTGTTTTGCACCTGTTCATTCAATGGAATTTGTTGTGCAAATAATTTACTGCTGCAGGCAAGTACGATTGATAAAAAAAATATTTTACAAGTATGATTGCTCAATTTAATTTATTTAAAAATCATAAATCAGTTTTCTGAAACTCATGCGTACACCAATGTAAGCATACATATCTTTATAATTTGCGATCTTGTTTTTTTCATTGCGATAAACGGCACCTGCTTCAATGCGCAGGTTTGTTTTTTTATTTAAGATGTATGCCACCCTAATATCTCCGTAATACAATTTTGTAAGCAAACCCTGGTCGGTATTTACATTATTATCCCTGCTGTGTAATGCGGTAGATGTAAAAATATCATGACCGAAATCTGTGCCCGAAGAATCAACACCATAATGGGCGATCATACCTTCCAGTCTGAACCACCAGTTCTTATATGTGTAATCCGTTACACCGATCACTTCTTTAAAATTGGCGCCCAACGGATCGGCAAGCGATTCGTTATTGTTCGAATAAATGGTTGCATCATTATCTGAAGCATAACTGTAAGGTCTTACCGTATTAAATTCAGCCAGTGCATTCCATCCTTTCACGTTCAGAAAATCGCTAAAGCGTGCGCCCAACTGCCATCCATAACGTTTTTGCCATTGCGCAGTTCCCAATTCATCCAGCATAAACTGGCCATATACATTTACAGAAGGAATGATGGTGTATTTTAAATTTAATCCTGAAATATTATTGAGCTGAACGCCTGAAGGGGATTTATCTGCATGCACAAACATGATGGGGCTTGCGAGGGAAATACCAACATCTTTTTTATGATCGGTTGTTTCGTTGGGAGAAATTACCGAATTAAAAATTGAAATATTAAAATGCTTTGTTGCATGCCAGTCTAATAAATAGGTTTGTCCCCATTTGCGCGGATAGCCCAATGCATAAATGGTTCTCTCCGGTTCACTAACATACTGCGACCACATTACTGAATACTGAAAATTGCCCGCAGTAAATGCCGTTCTGAAATAAGGATATACGGTGTTGTAATCGCTCAGCAATAATGAGCGGTATCCATCACCAATAAAATTATTATTAAAACCAAGGTCGAATAAAAAATGCTTACCGGGTGTGTACACCAATCGTGCGGAAGAATAACTGAAATCAAATCCTTTTCCATCGCCGATATTTTTATACCGGTTTTGGTAAGGAATTACACCTGTTCTTCGAATGGTGCTGTCAACATAACCGGGAAAGCGACCCTGGTTTTCGTAGATCGCTGTTTCAAAATAAAATTTATTGCCGATGTTTCCGCCGGCTTCATAACCGCGGGTGTTCATCATATTTAATTTTGAATGACCGGGCGTTAGCTGGCTCGTGGGAATAGCTCTTTTACCGGCGCCGATGTATTCATCCACAATGATGTCCGCAAAAATATTAAACGACTGGTGCTGTACCTGCAGCAAATGCTCTTCAAAAAATTTTCTGTATAGCCAGGAGCGGTTCGATTTTATATACGTTGAATCGGTGTACAGCACCGGCTTCCATGCCGTGTGTGCAAATGTATCTGTGTTATATAATACACTTTGCTGTGTGAAATTATTGGTAACCCTTAGCACAGGGGCCTGTGCATGTACACAATAAAAAATAAAGGTAAAAATGAGCAGGAAAAATGTGCGTGGTTTATCAGCTAGTGTTTTAGCAAACTGCATTAAAGTTATTTAGCATACAAATAAACGCAAAATACGGCAAGGTATTTTAAACAGGGAGTTTTATTAATTTAAGCAATAACAAATATTATTAGCAGGTTATCTCACTGAAGTTTGTTTTTATTTGTCTCGATGAATGATTCGCATTTTTCGCCTTCCCGAACGGTAGGGATCGTCGGTAAAGACGATCAGTCTTGTTGATTGTTTATTTGCAATTTTATAAAGCAAGAGCAATCACTTTCATAAAGTAAGAAAAAACATAACCTCTCACCCGTCATGCCCAACTGGATTGGGCATCTGCTCTTAAACGTTAAGCTCGCTAATTCGATTTAATCAATTTAAAATTATGAACAGCAGATTATT
>JBEHXR010000433.1:0-2681 GCA_048498595.1 Bacteroidota bacterium | reverse complement strand
CCAACTGGTTTACCATTTAATTGTTCAATATTATATTTTGAAATCCACACATTAAAATCATGCATGTTATCTGCATTAAATTTTTTTTCAAGACTGTACCAATCGTTTGAAATGAATGAATCAACACCTTTATCACCTTTAATCAAACTATCTTTTGCAATAAAAATATTGTTGAAAAACCTGAAATGTTTCCGCTCACTTTTTTCGGAATAACTTAATGCAGCTTCCTGCGAATTATAAACAGTATTGTTATATACATCGCAATTGTAAAATTGATTTGAATCTTCTGAACTATTCCATGTGTAGATTCCCCCACGCGAATCAGAAACCAATCCATCATCAATGCTGATGTTGAATCTAAAAATATTATTGTACCATTTACTCGCACCCCAATATTGAAAAATGCAATAACCGCTTCCCTGGTTTTGGTACGACAAACAATATTGAACGATTGAATTTGTAACACCGCCATCTAAATCAAAACCGCCGCCATCAGCAGCGCCGGGAGAGGTTTTATTTTTAAAAGAAAGACAATGTTGAATGATTACGCTGTCTGCTTCATAAGCCCAAATGCCAACAGGTCCGTTCCCAATGCGTGGCATATCCCAGCCATTGTTTGTAGCCATGCAATGATCAATCAAAACGTTTGTGCAATGACCAACAACAATTCCATTGCCGCTGTGATTTGTGAGGTTTGAAGGATCGCCCGGATTGTTTACAGTAGAGCAGTTTGCGATAATAAGATTACGTGTATGAAGTTTATTGTTGAAATCACCTTCAACACCAATACCCGCTGCACCGTTATCATGCGCAGAAATATTGTTGAGCTTTGTATTAAGGCAATTATATAATTGCAATCCTGATTTTTGAAAGCCGCTCACGTCAATGTTTGAAATGTTTATGTTGTTACAATCACTGATGTTGATACCAGGCTTTGTGTTTCCATTCTTTCTGCCGGAGCCTTTGCAAACAATGTTTTTTATATCGATAAAAGATGATTGATAAATTGAAATCGCAGTTCCGTTTTCTGCATTGATTACTGCGTTGCTATTTCCGTATGAAGTAATGATAACAGGCATTTTCGCAGTTGCATTTATTGTAAGAACAATGCTATCATTAAAAACTTCATTGCCTTTTAAAAGAATTGAATCTCCTGTATTAAAATGAATTGCTTTTATATGTGAAAGTGTTTTAAACGGATGATTGATCGATCCATCATTTTTATCGTTTCCTTCATTGCTGAAATAATAGGAAGTTCTGTTTATGAATTGAGAAGGTAATGCTTGTGATGTTGAGACAATAACAAAAGATAGAATGATTAAAATAATTTTTGCTGACATACACAATCGTTCTTGTAAAAACCTAATGTAACTTTTATTTAAATGCTCTCGTAACAATCTTTACTAAACTGGCGATTATATTAACACCTTTCGCGCTAATAAGTTTCACATAATTTTTTTTGCTTCATTAATATTAAGATGGCTGAAAAGTTCAATAATTAATTTTGAAGAGGTGATTTCTGGCGTTTATCTTTATCATTAAACAATAACTGCTATCTTGAAATCTGCTTCAATTAAAAAATACATACACCAGTATAGAATGTTGGTGGCTGTTGATTGCATCATATTTGGTTTTGATGGATTGAATTTAAAATTATTGCTTATTCAAAGAGGCTTCGAGCCGGAAAAAGGAAGATGGAGTTTGATGGGTGGATTTGTTCAGGCTGATGAGAGTGTTGATAATGCGGCTGCGAGAGTATTAAAGCAACTTACCGGGTTAGAAAATGTATATCTTGAACAACTATACGCTTTCGGCGATCCTTATCGTGACCCTGCGGAAAGAACGGTTTCTATTGCATATTTCAGCTTGATTGATATCAACAAATACGAACAACAAATTAGTCACGAATACCATGCAGAATGGTTTCCTTTAAAAAAGATTCCTTCGTTAATATTTGATCATAAAGAAATGATTAAAATGGCGCAGGATAAACTGCGGTACAAAGCGGCTTTTCATCCTGTTCTATTTGAACTGCTTCCTGAAAAATTTACATTGCCCCAGTTACAAAATTTGTTTGAAGAAGTATATGAATCTGTGATGGATAAAAGAAATTTTAGCCGTAAAATATTATCAACCGGTTTGCTGGTGAAACAAAATCAGAAAGAAAAAGAAAGCTCAAAAAAGGGTGCTTATTATTACAAGCTCGACAAGAGAAAATACATGCACAACTTCAATGCGTTTCTAAATTTTGTTCCTAATCACAAAATATAAATGTCGTTAAAAAATCATTGCTTAGCCGGCTTTGATTTTGCAGGCTTTGGCTGTTTCAGATTTGGTAAGAATGCAGTAAGCAAACCAATCAACGGAAGAAACGCGCAAAGATTATAAACATGTTCGATGCTTGTTTTATCTGCAAGAATTCCTAATACTGCAGAACCTAAGCCGCCCATTCCAAAAGCAAAACCAAAAAATAAGCCTGAAACCATTCCTACTTTGCCTGGCAATAATTCCTGTGCATAAACAAGAATTGCAGAAAATGCAGAAGCGATAATTATTCCAATAAATATACTGAGCACGCACGTAAAAAATAATGAAGCATGCGGAAGCATTAATGTGAAAGGAGCGGCACCAAGAATAGAAAACCAGATAACATATTTTCTTCCAAACCTGTCACCAAGCGG
>JBEHXR010000432.1:0-2690 GCA_048498595.1 Bacteroidota bacterium | reverse complement strand
AAAAATTGCCATCATGGGTTGCATTGTAAATGGTCCGGGCGAAATGGCGGATGCAGATTTTGGTTATGTTGGCAGCGGTGTTGGAAAAATTACTTTATACAAAGGGAAAGAAGTCATCAAGCGAAATGTTGATAGTAATGTTGCAGTTGATGAACTTATCAATCTTATAAAAGATTATGGTGCGTGGGTTGAACCATCCGAATCTGCTGCAATGTTGTAACAATAACTATTTAATTTCTGCTTATAGTAAATGTTTGATAAATTTTATCTCCATTTATTGTCACTCCTGTAATAACACCAATGTAAGTTGTTGCTTCATCGGCAGCAAAGAATTCTACAGAAGCTTCCCCGTTTTTATCTGTAACAATATTCCCATTCCAATAAATCGTTTTACGTAAATCCTGCATTTTTAAATTTTGAAGTTGCGGGTTTGAATAATCGGGCATTTCAAATGGTTCTTGTTTGCAAAAACCTTTTGCGTAAAAACTTTTAAGTGGAGTTGCCAATGAACTATCACTGCCACCAGATCTTGTATTGATTAAAATAACACCATTACCACCGTTAGAATATGCTGCTGCTTCAGGTCCGGCTAAAATTTCAATAAAATCAATTGTACTAACGGGTATCGAATTTATAAAGTCTATAACAGGATTTCCGTTCTCAGAGTATTCCTTTAGCACGGCTTCAGGTATTTCACTTCCATCCACCACAACCAATGGGTGTTCGCCGTGCAACATGCCGCTAAATAAACGCATTCCTCCCGGAGTTCTTAAAATAGCGAAGCCCGCCGTATTCGATCCTACTCCAATTTGGTCTCTTGTAATTATATAGGAGAAGCTGCTCACTCTTTTTGTTACGTCATAATTTACTTCTTTGGGTTTATAACTCTTTACAATTACAGGTTTTAGCCAATGCTTACCTTCAAAAAAAAATGCAGAATCTGAAATGGCTAACTGACGTTTTATCGATTGAAGAGAATCACTTAGGGCAAACGTTGTTTTTAAATAAGCGGGTGTTGAAAACGTGACAGGTGAATTTGTATTGAAAACAATGCGAAAGTTATCTATGCTTTTCCCCTTTGGATTATTTAATTGAATGATAAAATGCGTGCTATCATAATAGCCTGGTAAATGAAATGTAAACATGCCATTTGAATCAGAGGTGTCTTTCGCAAGGATAGCAGGATTTGCGGAAAGGATAGTAACAATATCGTTTTGAAGCGGATTGTTTTTTAAAGTTGCAATCCTTCCACTTAAAATAAAATTAGTATCCATTGCATGCTTGTTCGCTGTTTCCGAAACGGAATAAAAGGGATTACTTTTTTTGCTTTGCGTAAGCATTATTAAATCCGCGTTTTCAGGCGAAAGGTTGTGCAACGTATCGGTCTGAAAAAAATTCCCGTTAGTATTAAATAGATTTTTATCTACGACCGATAAACTAAACGCAGCAATTTCAGGTTGATTATTTGTGTCGGTTACTTTAAAGTTCAGTTTTACCTTTTCTCTTGCAGCGTAATTTTTTTTGTCTGCCCGAACCGATAGGTCATAATTTTCTTTTCTTATGTAGATATCCCGCGTACTTAATAACTCATTTTTATTATTAAATAAATATAACGTTGTTATTCCCGCAGGAAACTTTCCACGTGGTATTGTTACAGAATACATTCCTTTGCCAACTCTTGCAAAACATAAACTGTCTTTATTTATTCCAATTAAATAAGTAGTGTAGTCTTTCGAATAAACAGAATCTTCGAGCGTTACCCGTATCGTTACACGCCGATTAGACTGTTGCGTTACGGCAACTTGGGCAGCATAAAAATTTATTTTAGGTAAAACATCAATTGAATCATATACATTGTTGCGTTTTAAAAGTATTTTATAAGTACCAAACCATTTAGGGAAAAAGGAAAATTTTGCAAGCCCATATTTATTTGTAGTGAACGTGGACACAGTGGAATCGTGATTATCCTTCAGAATCCCATCAACAATTAAACAGCTTCCATTTCCATTTTTTACAGAAACGCCAACCGTAGAATTTAATCCGGAAATAATTGCACCACCTTCAGGATATAGTTGCAAAACGGGTGCGTTTGTTGAATCTTTTATAACAGTTTTTGGTATCATCTCCTGTCTTCGCGCTTTGCCAAAAACATATATCGGTAAAACCGCGATATTTTTAAGGTTAACGCTTATCATTTCTTTGGTAAAGGCTCGCATCCAGTAAAAGCCTTCAGGTAAAGAATCAGGTAAAACAAACTGCCCACTGGTTTGAAGAATTGCATTATTTAATAAAAGCGTTGCTATTAAGCTGTCTTTTTCATCAACACAGTCAACATATAACTTTGAGGGTGTTGAACGTAAATAGTTATGAATTGAATCAACAAGAAATGCCTTGAAATAAACAGTTTCACCCGCCCTGTAAATTTCTCTATCTGTAACAAGCAAAGCTTTTTCTTTATCGGTGGCAATTGTATTATCAATAATTTTTTCCACAAGTGCTTTAACTGTCGAATGATCATCGCTTTGGGCAAGGCAACTTGTAAGCAGCAGCAGGCAAATAAAAAGTTGTATTGAAAATTTCATTGGCGAAGGGGAAAGAATTTTAAAAATACGATATTTAAGCCTTTGCCAATTTTTTTGAAAAATAAAAAAGCCCCGTTTTCACGAGGCTTCATTTTTAATTTTCGTACT
>JBEHXR010000431.1:0-2698 GCA_048498595.1 Bacteroidota bacterium | reverse complement strand
ATACATTGATAATTGTTGCGAACGTGCAGCGCCGTGATGAATATACCACGTTAATGATGGCGTGAATTTTTTAATTTCATTTTCCCAGTTAAACATTAATGTCGTTGGGCAAACAACCAACGCTCTTAATTTTCCTGTTGTTGTTTTATAATGATGTAAAAAAGATAAAGCCTGCACCGTTTTACCAAGTCCCATATCATCTGCAAGAATGCCACCCCAATTCACTTCGCTTAAATAATTCAGCCATTGAAAACCGGAAACCTGGTAAGGGCGTAAAATATTTTGCAAATGTTCAGGCGGTTCAATTTGTTTCACAGTATGATGTTCTTTTAAGCGTTCATATTTTTCTTCGAGCTTAAAAAATATTTCTTCTTCATTGCGCTGTGCATATAATTCTTCAATAACACCAAAATGATATTTGCTGAGTTTAATATTTGATGCTTTGCCTTCGCCAACAGCAAACAACATTGAGTAACGACGAATCCAATCTTCAGGCAAAATACCAAGCGTTCCATCTGCCAGCGGCACAAATTGCTGTTTGTTCTGCAATGCTTTTTTTACATCAGACACAGTAATTTTCTGGTCACCAAAATGAATATCAATTTTTGCGTCGAACCAATCTGTATTGCTGCTGATGAAAATTTTTGTTGTTGGCTTCGCAGTATTAAACCGATATTTTTTCAACGCATCAAAACCATAAACAGGAATGTTCATTTCTTTCACCGCATCTGCAAATAGAAAGAACCAGTTATTTTTTAAAACGTCTGTTCCTTTTAATGCCAGCGAATTTTTATCATCAGTATGAATGAAAGATGAATGAAGATTTTCAATTTTTTTTATGAGAATTGTTTCCGCTTCATTATTGCGATGTATAATCACCAGCTTACCTGCCATCGGAATAATGATGCGTTCTTTATCATCAGGCTTTACATCGTAACCATTATAATTAAAGAAAGGCTGAAACACAAGATAGTCGCCTTTTTCTTTAATCATCAACCGCATTTCAGGTCGAATATTTTTTACTTCTTCTTTTTGAATACCGCTAAACTGAACATCATAATTTTTAGTGAGCGGTAAAATAAATTCAGCCAATTGTTTGCCCCAGTTTTCTTCAGTGATGGAAATCTTTCCATCAGTTAAAAAACGTTCAGCTAACAAAACATCTTCCGTTTTCTGCCATAAATAAAATGTATTCTCATGCTGAAAAACAAGTGGCGATGCGATTGCATTTTCTTCAAGCGGTACAACTGCATCAAGCAATTTTACACTGCAGCGCACTTCATACAAATTATTATTATGCGTTACTGTGAATTGTGGTTGCACATATTGATTTGATAAAACAGCAGGTTTAAGATTAGCGGTTACAAAAGTTTTTTTCGCAGGTAGCACAAGCGCAAAATTATTTTCACTTATTTCTGAAAATAATTTTTTGTACTTGGGCAGAAGATATTCGATAATTAATGAACGGGTTTCTTCAGGCAAATCATCATTATGTTGCTGAATGATGTTTTCCCAAATGCCGCTAAATGGCGAATTGCGATTTAAATAACGGGTAACTTCTACAGGCAATAATTTTCGCAAATGCTGAATAAGCATTTTATCATCTTCACTTAAATCTTCGGTATTTACAAATTTGGTAAGGTCGAGTCTTTCTGCTTTGCCCGCAAATTGTTCTTGCGTTTCATCTGCTTCGCCTTTTACTGCATCCACCTGCACAAAAGGATATTGCTGCGCATCATATCGCAACACAATACCTAACTTTTGATATTGTAATGTTTCAGGTGCTTTCTCTTCAACCAAAACCTCTTTTTGCACGGGCGCAAAAACAGGTTTTCTGTTTTCTGCCGGCGGCGCTACAACACGTTTTATGCTTGGGTCTAACACACGCAAAAAAGGTTTGCCATCGCGAAAAGTAAATTCAAACTTTCCTTCTAAATCATCATCTGTTGAATAACCATACAATGCAAGCAATTTATTTTTTTCACGGTCGCGGTTACTTATGGAATCAAAAAAATTAGCACCGTGCTGATGCAGCAATTGTAACAACACAATTGCTTTATGTACACACAACGGGTATTTTGTTTCCGAATTGCAATTGCAACTTGTATCTAAATTTTTTTCTTCGTTTCTGCGAAATTGTAAAGTAAAATGGTTGCCATCATAATCCATCTCCGCTTTCACCGTATCATTTGCAGCTTCAAGAATATTTGCTTTGTGTGTGCGAAGAAAATCTTCTGCTGCAGGCAATGCATCGGGCGCTGAAAGTAATTTTATAAAACGTATTTCCAGTTGTTTCATTTTAACAACTGTGTGTTGTTGCTTATACTCCGTTTCTGTTTCGCCGAGTTTATTGGTGTCAATCAATTCCTGCAAACGGAAAAGAGCAGCAGCTTCATGGCGACAAATATCTCCAAGATTATATGGACAACTGCAGCGTAAAGAAAGTGTTTGCAGATTATTATACCGGCTCAGGTAAACTTTATAAAAAGTAGAATATGCATCGTCCTTCACTCGAAATACTACCGAGTTCATCAGTTCGTCGTGTTCTATTAATTCAATATAACCTAAGGAATAAATTTTTTTGCCGCGGCGAATAACTTCATCTGTGCCGTTATTATATATGTACTTAATTAAATGAGGTAGCGCCAATCAATTTAGAATTTTAGATTTATGATTAAGAATTTCAGAAGCAGCATTC
>JBEHXR010000430.1:0-2731 GCA_048498595.1 Bacteroidota bacterium | reverse complement strand
ATGAAACGAACAAGAGACGAATATGAAATGAAGAAAAGATATTACTTTCCGATACAGAAAGTGATTATACCGGTGTTTATGCGGGTTTCAGAGATTTTAGTAATCTGATTAGTAATTGAAATTATCACGGTTTAATCAAAATAAATTGGCTGTATTATTAAAATAATTTTTTACAGCTATAGGGTTACTGGTAAGCACTAGATTCGTATAAGTCATGAAACAGAGTTAGTCAAAAGTAAGATTTTCTAATGGGCTCTAATGTTTTGCGGTCGATATTATCAAGCAATTCATCTTTCATTTCAGTAAAGGGATCATACCAATCAGCTTTTTGTTTTGCCCATTGTAACCATAATTTTAATTCATCACCCAATCGATTTTCGTTTTTCGCTTTCACTTCAACTTCTTTAATATAGTTTCTTAAGTTAATCGCTTTATGCCAACGGGCGGCTTTTGAAAGGACATCCTTGAAGTCTTCCAGATCTTTTTCTCTTTTTTTCTCATGGTTTATACGAATTCTTTCCTGTTCTTTTCGAATCTCAAGTTGTTTTCTTATTTCAACTTCTTGTTTTTCTTTTTCTTCAGCCATCAGTTCTACCTTGGCAATAATTTTAGACAATAGTGTTTCAATCATGCTACTTCCATCTTTCCATTCTTTATTTGGATAAGAAGTAATTTGAAACGCTAGTATTCCTGTAGGTTGATAAACAGAATCATTCCCATATTTGCCCTTTACAATTTCTCTTTTAAGTTTTTCTCTAAGTTGAACTTTTATTCTTTGTTGATTAATGATAACATATGTGTCGCTATTTTGTATTTCAACACTATGTCCTCTTGCTTCGAGCAATTTTATCAATGTGTTCATAAATCTTAAAGCTCTTGGAATATTTGAACGAGATACAGTAATATCCAATTCATCTCTACGGCATGAAATAAGTCCACGGTATTCATAACGAGTTTTATCGTTCAAGCTTTCTCTTGCTGTAATAACTAGTTTATTCGGATTAGTAAGTTTACCAGGGACATCTAACATCAATTTCATTTCTTCTTCAATTTGCTTTTCGTGAATTTTTGAAAGCGCTTGCGCAGTCTGGTTTATGCACGACTCGTTAGTTCTTAATTTCAACGAAATTTCATGTTGACCTTTGTAGTCTGATGAAAGTTCAGGCTTACTTATTTTTTTATTAAAGTATAACTTTTGCCAGTGTCCAACTTTCGGCAATGGTATCTCCATTTTGATGCAAATTTTACGAAGCCCCACATCAGAAATTATATACCTCTTTGAAAGTGTAAGCAATGGTATAGACCAAACTAAATTATACAGTTCTTCGCGCGTTAATTTTATCTCTTCCATAAATTTAAAATACTAGAAATTGAAGTTAGAATTATGCAAATAAATCAGCGCACAATCTTGTTGACATAACGTAATCTGCTAGATCTCATAAAATTAAATTTTATGAACCTATTACTTTAATGATTTATTTTCTTGACTTAAACAGGCGTTCTGGAAAAAAGTGATGTAGACTTTTTTAAAACATTTGAGAAACTGTATCCATTGAAATAAACATTTTACCGCTATCAGGTAAAAGAATAAATCCATATTTTTTATAGAACTTAACTGCGTCTTCATCTATTGGATCAACAATTATTGCCATAGAACCAATGCTAGTTACAGAAGTGTCATAGCTCCTTTTTAGAGCATCTATTAAAAGAAGCTCGCCAAGTCCTTGACCATGATAGCGACGATCAACTGCTAACCTTCCCAGCAATATCGCTGGTAAATCTTTATATGAAGGAGGAAGTTTTTTAATAATTTCTTGAGGAAGTAAATCTCTTTGTATTGTTGTACTTGATAAGGTATAATACCCTTTTACTGCTTTTCCCTCACTCAATATAAAACAAGCTGATAGTTTTCGTTTTACGTCTTGTTTTGCTTGTGTATGTAAATAGTTGTCAAGAAGCTCTTTTCCACAAACAAAATTTTTCTTGTCATGCAATGAATCTAAAGCACTGGTTAGATAGCTCATTTGTTTGCCGTTACTTTATGATAACGCAAAGCAGCTTTCTTAAGCTTTGTATTTGGTTTCTGAGGATTCATAATCGCATCAAAAAAAACCTTCTGATCTCTTTTAGAGGCTAATACTGCATTATGATTTTCTACAATTCTGCTTGCTTGCTGATTAGCAGAGAAAACAATAAACTCAGTTAGATTTCTAAAACCACCTAAGTTTGCAGCATATTCAAAATACTCCTTTTGTTCTTTAGGTAGTCGAGTATCAAACCGAGCTTTTTCAATTGTCTTCATAAAATCATTTTTACAATTACAAATGTACGGTTATTTTCCGTACATGCGAATATATCATTTAAATGTTTCTGTCTTTAGGCAATTGTTGACCCAAGCTCGCCGTAGAGTGCCCTTGCTCTCCGTATGTCTTTGACTACGGAGGCAAATGAATAGCCAGATTGCATCTGGCATTAAATGGAAAAATATTTTCCCGGCCGTTGATGTTCTTCACGCGTATCATCACTCATCATTCATAACTCTCCACTCATTATTATCTGCATCCCCTGGCTCATAATACCGGTAGTCACCACACCATTATTACCGGTATGCAGCCGCAGGCACAACAAATAGAATGCACTGCCCGCAGGTACAGAAAATGTAAAAGATAATTCACCCGCTGCCTCGTCGCATTTGATCCAGCGGCTGCGGGCAGTTTCACTGCCATTAACC
>JBEHXR010000429.1:0-2742 GCA_048498595.1 Bacteroidota bacterium | reverse complement strand
GTTTTTCCATCACACCAGGCTTTAAATTCTTTCTCATTATTTCTCCATTTTATATTATCCATTTCAGGATGAAAAGCTTTTTCTTTTCGCACATGCGGAAAATGCCAGAGGATCATCTGATAAAAATCCCGCCATATTAATTCATTCAAATAAGTGCTGCTTAATTTTTTCGCGACGGATGCAAGTTCACGAATGCTTACTGTTCCAAAACGCAAATGCACGCTCATTCTGCTTGTACCATCTTCACCCGGAAAATCTCTTGTTTGTTTATAATGCTTAATAATATTTTCATTTATTTCTTTTAAAGGAAAAGCTTTACCTGTTTTTTCAAAACCTATACTCTCCAGAGATGGAATTTTATGCGCTTCCTGTTTATAAAAGTTTTTGAAATACTTTTTTGTTGGATAAGATTTCAAGTAAAATTTATTCAATGTTGCTAACCATTTTCTGCTATAAGGCGTAAAAACAGTGTATGGCTTTCCATCATCTTTTACTACTTCATCTTTTGAAAAAATAACCTGGTCTTTATAAAGTTTTAATGATGCATCATCTTTCTGTAAAAGTTTTGCAATGGCTTCATCTCTATCTATTGCATATTGCTCATAATCTTCATTCGTAAAAACAGTATGTATGTTGTATTCCTTTAAAATTTTGTTGAAGGCGTGCTCAGGTGTATCATAAAAAATTGTAAGGCTTGATTGATGTTTCTTTAATTCTATTTGCATTTTCTCTAATGCATCACGAATAAATTCTACGCGACGGTCTTTTTTATCTTCCAGATCATCCAAAATATTTTTATCAAAAATGAAAACAGGAATTACAGGATATTCACTTTTTAAAGCGTGATATAAAGCAGCGTTATCATGCAGTCGCAGATCGCGGCGAAACCACATAATGTTTACCTCTTCTTTTTCTTTCATTCCCTAAAAACAATAAAAAATAAATTTGGTTTAAGGCAACGTGAAGAGAAATTCATTCTTCAATTTTCAATTGCCGTTTATAAAGCTGAATTGTATTTTGAAAGCCAAAATAAATTGAATCGCATATCAGCGCATGACCAATACTTACTTCATCAATCCATGAAATATTTTTAATGAGATAATTTAGATTATGCAAATCCAAATCGTGCCCCGCATTTATACCAATGTTTAATTCTTTTGCAACTTTTGCAGCGGCTATATACGGCTTTATTGCTTCTTCTTTATTTTGTTTGAAACGTACCGCATAACCTTCAGTGTATAATTCTATACGATTGGTGCCGGTTTCTTTTGCGCCTTTCACCATCTCAACATCGGGATCAACAAAAATGGAAGTGCGAATACCTGCATTTTTAAAAACCGTAATTATATCTTTTAAATAATTTTTGTTTTCAATAGTATTCCATCCATGATTACTGGTAATTTGATTAAGTGCATCGGGCACCAACGTTACCTGGTCTGGCTTCACTTCCAATACAAGATCAACAAATTTTTGTTCGGTTGAATTGCCTTCAATATTAAATTCTGTTGTAATTATTTTTTTAAGATCACGTACATCCTGGTAACGGATGTGTCGTTCATCTGGTCTTGGATGTACCGTTATTCCATCAGCGCCAAAATGCTGCGCATCAATTGCCGCTTTAATTATATCAGGGTTGTTTCCGCCGCGACTGTTACGCAATGTAGCAAGCTTATTAATATTTACACTTAATTTAGTCATGTTTCAAAGTTATAAACTCCGTTATTTGCATAGTACTTTTAAATTGTTTAATTATCATTTATAAATTATGAAACTAAAAGTCTTCGTTTTCCCTTTTATCATTTTCCCGTTATTGATGCAATGCAACAGAATAGGACGGGCAGGAAATCATAAAAAAAATATGCCTCAATCGCAAACCGATGGCGGTCAAACTTCCGGCACAACCGGTAATACTGCTGATTATGATACTGCGTTTAATTCCAATAGCACATCTAAAACCGGCATTCATAAAAATCCTTTTGGTGTTTTGATTGATAAAACTGATAACGCTGCCATACCAATAGATAAAAAAATTCAAATTGCGAAAGAGCTTGGCTTTAAATACATGCGTGCGCATGCCTATGTAAGTACATGGAGTGGCACTGTAAATTTTTATGATGATTTTGCAAATGCAGGTTTCAAAATAATTCTCAACATAAATTATGCAATTCCGAGGAATACAATGGGAGACAAGCAGCCTGTTCCTTTTCCTACAGACCTTGATGCTTATGGTAAAACTGTTTCTTCTATTCTTGACAAATACAAACCTGAGTTAGTTGTTATAGAAAATGAAGAAGATAATCCGTTCTATCATTCCGGCTCTGCAGATGATTATATTAATGAACTAAAAACAGCAATTAATATTTGCCATTCAAAGGGTTTAAAAGTTACAAACGGCGGCTTAACAGAAAGAGAAATAATGCTGCTTGTTTATGATGATTTAATGACCAGTGGAAAAACACAGCAGGCAAAAGATTTTGCAGATCGTGCAATACCGCAGCAGTATTTAAACAAACTAAATAATTATCAGCGACTGCCTGTAGTGCAACGCGCTCTAACTTTCGGCAAAGCTGTTATCCAGGCGTATAAAACACTCGATCTTGATTATGTAAATTTTCACTGGTATGAGCCATCAACTGCAAGGGGAAAACAAGATGCTGCTGCGTTAAATGTTGACCACATAGACCCCATGGTGTTTGCTTCTGTTGTAAATTATTTATCAAGAGTAACAGGCAAGCCTGTTAT
>JBEHXR010000428.1:0-2756 GCA_048498595.1 Bacteroidota bacterium | reverse complement strand
CAAGACTGAAAACTGATTTATATTTGTCGCTATAAAATTTTAAGATGAGTAAAGGACCTGTATCACAATTTATCGAACATCACTATCGTCATTTTAACGCTGCTGCATTAATGGATGCAGCAAAAGGTTATGAAGCGCATTTGAATGAAGGCGGAAAAATGATGATTACGCTTGCCGGCGCCATGAGCACCGCAGAACTTGGAATTTCTCTTGCTGAAATGATAAGACAAGATAAGGTGCAGATTATTACGTGCACCGGCGCTAATCTTGAAGAAGATGTAATGAATTTGGTTGCACACAATAGTTATAAACGTGTTCCCAATTATCGCGATTTAACGCCGCAGGAAGAATGGAATTTGTTGGAAAATCATTATAACCGCGTAACGGATACTTGCATTCCGGAAGAAGAAGCATTTCGCCGCTTGCAAAAACATTTGGTGAAGCAATGGAAAGATGCTGAAGCAAAAGGTGAAAGATATTTTCCGCATGAATTTTTATACAAAACGGTTTTAAGCGGTGACCTTGAACAATATTATGAGATTGATAAAAAAGACAGTTGGATAATTGCTGCCGCTGAAAAAAATATTCCGATAGTTGTGCCCGGTTGGGAAGACAGCACAACAGGAAATATTTTTGCGAGCTATGTTATAAAAAATGAATTGAAAGCAAGCACTGTAAAAAGTGGAATTGAGTACATGGTTTGGCTGGCAGATTGGTACAGGAAAAATTCTTCAGGAAAAGGTGTTGGCTTCTTTCAAATTGGTGGCGGCATTGCAGGCGATTTTCCAATTTGTGTTGTGCCGATGATGTACCAGGATTTGGAATGGCATGATGTTCCGTTCTGGAGTTACTTCTGCCAGATAAGTGATTCAACAACATCTTATGGTTCTTATTCCGGTGCTGTTCCGAACGAAAAAATTACCTGGGGTAAACTCGATATTCATACACCAAAATATATTATTGAAAGCGATGCAACAATTGTTGCACCTTTGGTATTTGCATGGCTGCTGGGATGGTAAGCCCCCACCCCTAAAGGCGAGAAAGTTTTAAACCTTATAGGTTTTATTAAAACTAAAGCTATGAACATTGAAGAATTATTTTTAGAGGCGGAAGCTGATATAAAAAAATCTGCACACGTTGATGCGTTACGCAAGTTTGAAACCATCCTGTATGATGAACCCGATCATGCACCAACACACAATTCTTTAGGCTGGTTATACAAAACGCAGTTTGATGATTATAAAAAAGCAGAGACACATTTTAAGGCAGCCATAAAAAGCGATGCTAATTATCCGCATCCATATTTTCATTACGCCATGTTGCTTACAGACATGGAACGTTTTGATGATCTGAAAAAACATTTGGAGCGTTGCTTAACTATTCCAACCATAGAAAAATCATGGGTGTATTATCGTTACGGTTTAGCCGAAGAGTTAAATATGCAGTTTGATGCAGCCATAAAATATTTTGAACGTGCTATTCTTGTTTCATTGCACGATGAAAAAATAAAAGAGTATAAAACAGATATTGAACGCTGTACTAAAAAAATTGAAATGGCACATGATCATAAAGAGTGGATTGAAAGCAGGAAAACTAAGCAATAATCAATGTTGCAGTTTTTTCATTAACATATCCTTTCTGCTTCTTGATACATCAATATTTGAGCCATCGCTCATGATTAAATAACCGCCATCGCCTTTAATGTATTTTTCTATTTCATTAAGATTAATAAGATAAGAATGATGCACTCTTAAAAAAGAATAATCTTCCAGCATTTCTTCTATTTCTTTTAAAGTGCGTGATGCAGTTATCTTCTTTTTATCTTTTAAATGCAATGTTGTGTAGTTGCTGTCAGATGAACAACTGATAATATGTTCAACAAACAACATTTGCAAACCTTCCATAGTTGGTATGGCAATTTTGTTTACAGGTATTGTTGGGTGATTTAATTTTTGCAATAGAATTTCTATCTGTTGTGGCAATTGTTGTTTTGAATTATGCATTGCCTTTTGCACAGCAGCCTGCAGGTCTTCGCGGTCAACGGGCTTAAGCAAATAATCTAAAGCGCTAAACTTAATGGCTTTAATTGCATACTGATCATAACTGGTTGTAAAAATGATAGAGAAATTAATTTCAGGTAATTGCTGCAACATTTCAAAACCATTCATACCGGGCATTTCAATATCTAAAAAAAGTAAAGTGGGTGTTTGTTCTTTTATTGCTTTTAGTGCATCAGCGCCTGAATAACATATATCTAAAAGTTTCACATCCGGGCAATAACGCTCCAGCAAAGTTGCAAGGCTTTCGCAACTGTACGGTTCATCATCAACAATTATGGCGGTTATCATAATACAAGTTTTGAAGGCTTTTAGCTGTTAGCCTTTAGCTATTAGCGGAAATTAAGTTTGAACCCTTTGCTAATAGCCAATAGCCAAAGGCTAAAAGCTGATTCACACTTCCATCATTTCCTTATAAAATATTTTTAAATGTACACGTGTGCCAGTTGCATTTCCATTTTCATCTGTTAGGTCTTCTATCGTAAAAAAAGTTTCTTGATTTGATTTATTATTTAATAAACTCAAACGTTCTGTTGTAATTTTTAACCCCATTGATTTTTGTTTTTCTGCTGATTTACTCTTCAGTAACTCAGCCTGTTTTCTTCCAACACCATTATCAGTAATAATGCAGCTTAAAATTTTTTCTTCTGTGCTAAAATCAAAATTTAAAAAACCCTTTTCCTGTTTGTGCATTAAGCC
>JBEHXR010000427.1:0-2785 GCA_048498595.1 Bacteroidota bacterium | reverse complement strand
TTATCTTTGCACGCTTATGCAAAAGCGGCGTTCGGTAGCATTTCACACATTAGGCTGTAAGCTGAATTTTTCAGAAACATCAACGCTTTCAAGATTGCTGGAGAATGATGGTTTTGAGAAAAAAGATTTTACGGATGAAGCTGATGTGTATGTCATCAACACATGTTCAGTTACCGATAATGCAGACAAAGAGTGCCGGCAATTGGTTAGAAGAATTCAAAGAAAATCTCCTGAAAGTTTTGTAGTAATCACCGGTTGTTATGCGCAACTAAAGCCAAAAGAAATTGCAGAAATTCCCGGCGTTGATTTAGTGCTCGGCGCAGCAGAAAAATTTAATATCACACAACACTTAAAAGAACTGCATAAAAATGATGCTGCAAAAATCTCCAGTTGTGATATTGAAGACGTTTCAGGATTTAATTCATCTTATTCATTAAATGATCGCACGAGAACTTTCTTAAAAGTGCAGGATGGTTGCGACTACAATTGTTCTTTTTGTACGATTCCTTTAGCGCGGGGAAAAAGCAGAAGCGATACAATTGAAAATGTTGTGCACAATGCAAATCAGCTTGCAAAAAACGGCGTGAAGGAAATTGTGTTGACGGGTGTTAATCTTGGCGATTTTGGGAAAGGTGCTGATGCAAAAAAACACGAAGAAAATTTTTATCAACTTATACAAGCATTAGATGAAGTTGATGGAATAGAACGTTATCGCATCTCTTCTATCGAACCGAATCTTCTCACCAATGAAATAATAGAATTTGTTGCGAACAGTAAAAAGTTCATGCCGCATTTTCATATTCCTTTACAAAGCGGAAGCAATAAAATTTTAGGTTTGATGAGAAGACGTTATCGTAGGGAATTATATGCTGAAAAAGTTTCGCTCATAAAACAATTTATGCCGCATTGTGCAATTGGTGTAGATGTAATTGTTGGCTTTCCTTCAGAAGACGAAAATGCTTTTAATGAAACTTACGAATTCTTAAATGCGCTTGATATTTCTTACTTACATGTTTTCACTTACTCAGAAAGAGACAATACAAAAGCGCTGGAAATAAAACCTGTTATTCCTGTGCGTGTAAGACATGAGCGCAATAAAATTTTGCGTAACCTGTCTTATCAAAAAATGCAAAAATTTACTGCACAGCATTCAGCACAAACAAGAAAAGTTTTATTTGAAGATTGCAATAAAGATGGAATGATGGAAGGTTATACTGACAATTATATTCGCATCTCCTCTCCTTACAAAAAAGAATGGGCAAATCAAATTATTGACTGGAAGATTTAATTGTGAAATATCATAACTTTCATATTTATCTTAGTTTAATCGTTTATTAAAAACTTTACAAAATGAGACTTGCTTCGGGAATTATATTTTTAATGTTATTTGCCTCATGCGTTTATTCTTTTAAGAAAACAATTAGCGGCGATGGAAATGTTACAACATCCGAACGAAATATTTCATCAGTGCACAGAATAAAATGTTCTGGTAATTATGATGTGCAGTTAACACAAGGCAGCCCGACATCAGTAAAAATTACTGCAGATCAAAACCTGCAATCGTATATTGTTTCAGATGTTAATGGTGATGAATTGAACATACACTATCAGCATGATGTTAATCTTGATCCGACACAAAAAATAAAAATTGATATTGTTACAGACAAACTGGAAGGCTTTGAATTAAACGGCGCGGGAGATGTAAACACCACGAATAAGTTTACAGGCGCCGATCATCTTGATCTTGATATTGCAGGCACCGGAAACATACATTTCGATGTAAATACACCAGCAATAAACAGCAACATTTCCGGCTCCGGAGATATTTATCTTTCGGGTGAAACAAGAGATTCAAAAATTGAGATTGCAGGCAATGGAAATTATCATGCAGAAGATTTAAAATCTGAAAACGTAAAAGTAAAAGTAGCCGGCAATGGAGATACGTATGTGTTTGCAGATAGTACGCTTGATGTAAATATAGCAGGCGTTGGCAATGTACATTATAAAGGCAATGCAACCATTACGCAAAGCATTGCAGGCGCTGGAAAAATCAGGAAGATAGAATAAGTCGCCGGTTGATTTGCTTTTAATTCACAACTTACTTCTGATTAAATTCAAAAACAAGTTCCAAATAAATTGGTTTTTATTTGGAGCTTGTTTTTTGGTTCTTGGAATTTATTATTTGAAATTGCAAACCTATGGCAGAAGAAAAATCTTTAAATTTTTTAGAAGAAATCATTGAGCAGGATTTGCATGAAGGCAAGTATGTATCTATTGTAACGCGCTTTCCGCCAGAGCCAAATGGTTATTTGCATTTAGGTCATGCAGCAAGTATTGTTTTGAATTTTGGATTGTCGAAAAAATATGGTGGTTATACCAATTTAAGATTTGATGATACCAATCCAACAACAGAAGAAACAGAATATGTTGAAAGTATAAAGAATGATGTGCATTGGTTGGGTTTCGAATGGAAGAATGAATTGTATGCATCTGATTATTTTGAAGAGTTGTATTTGTTTGCTATAAAATTAATCAGGCTTGGTTACGCTTATGTTGATGACAGCGATAGTGAAACAATTGCGCGTGAAAAAGGAACGCCAACGCAGCCTGGCGTGAATAGTAAATTTCGCGACAGAACGATTGAAGAAAACCTGCAATTGTTTGAAGATATGAAAGCTGGAAAATATAAAGATGGCGAACGTGTGCTGCGCGCAAAAATTGATATGGCGCACATCAACATGTTAATGCGTGATCCTGTTATGTATCGCATTAAAAAAGCCCATCA
>JBEHXR010000426.1:0-2785 GCA_048498595.1 Bacteroidota bacterium | reverse complement strand
GAGCCTGATTAATTACATTTAACATCTGTATATAATTTTTAAAATTTGTTGATATGAAAAAGTTTCTTTTTGCATCTCTTTTTATGATTGCAGGTGTAATAACAGTAAATGCTCAACGTTATGCTATCATCGATACAAAATATATTTTAAGTAAAATGCCCGAGTATGTTGATGCAGATAAAAAGTTGCAGGAGATAAGCGATCAATGGCAAAAAGAAATTGACAACATGCAGGCGCAGTTAAACGACATGTATAAAAACTATGATGCAGAGCAATACATGTTGAGTGACGATCTTAAAAAGAAACGTGAAGATGAATTATATAATAAAGAAAAAGAGTTAAGAGATTTACAGAAGAAAAGATTTGGTTATGAAGGCGATCTTTTTCAGGAAAGAGAAAAACTTGTTAAACCAATACAGGACAAAGTTTATAACGCTGTGCAAAAAATGGCTGTAGCGCATGGATATGATTTCGTGCTCGATAAAAGTGAAGGAATTACTGTTATATTTGCCGACCCAAAACTAGACCGCAGTAACGACATATTGCAGGAACTGGGAATTAAAAATTAAAAACGTATTTAATAAACAATAACACAACAATGAAAAAGTTTTTTTTGGCATCACTTGCCCTTTTTATTTTCTTAATTACAAATCAAACATCAAATGCTCAAACGGGAATTAAAGTTGGGCTTTTTGATATTGATCAAATGGTGCAGGCATTACCCGAATACCGAAATGTTGATAGCTTAACTGCTCAATACGAACAAGACAGTTTGGGTGCAGAATATCAAACTTATCAAAGCGAATATCAACGCCTTGACAGTACATATAAAGCAGACTCTGCAGCAAAGAGACCGCAAAGTGTTTTGGATTACAGTAAAAATTTAAGACAGCAAATGTTGTTTAATCTTTATTACTGGAACCAGATCTCTCAAACAAAGTCCAATAACTTCAGAGGTCAACTTGCACAGCCGTTATATGCAAAAGTAGTAGCAGCTTATAAAAAGGTGCTGGCTGCAAAAAAATATGATATTATTTTAAAACCAAGTAGTGTTGAATTTGGAACGCCGATGGAAAACCTCTTTCCTTTGGTTGCTAAAGAAATGGGCGTAACAATAGATCCAGGTTTAATGGCCGATCCAAATAAGATATTACAAGATGTTGGAGGCAATACAACACCGCAACAAAAACCAACAGGTAAACCGTAAAAATTTTTTAAATAAAAAAGGCTGCACAATGTGTGCAGCCTTTTTATTTATTCAATGTTTCAAATTAATAAGCTGATTCAAAAGTGTAACAGCTTTTCTAAATACTTGCAACCAGAAATCTGTAACCAACAACCACTAAACAACTTCTTCTTTCGATGTCTTACTATATTCATCAATTAATTTGCGTTGCAAATCATAAGGCACAGGTGCATATTCATCAAAGCTGCTTCTGAATTTTGCTCTGCCTTGTGATAGCGACCGCAATGATGATGAATAACCATCCATTTCTGCAAGCGGAACCTTCGCAGTAACTTTTTGAAAGTGTCCTTCTGCATCTATGCCTTCAACAATTGCACGGCGCGTTTGCAAATCACCCATTACTGCACCCGTTAAATCATCAGGACATAGTACTTCGACTTTATAAACAGGTTCTAAAATTTGCGGGTCTGCATCTTTGAATGCTTGCCTGAAAGCCTGTAAGCCTGCAATCTTAAATGAAATATCGTTGCTGTCAACAGGATGCATTTTTCCATCGTACACACTTACGCGAATATCTCTTGCATACGAACCTGTGAGCGGCCCATTATGCATTTTTTCCATAACACCTTTTAATATTGATGGAAGAAAACGTGCATCGATTGCGCCGCCAACAATGCAATTATAAAATACAAGTTTACCACCCCAATCCAGATCATAGGTATCACGTCCTCTAACATTTAGACCATTCGGTTCAGGTATGCCTTCATACCATGGCTCAATGCGCATAAACACTTCACCAAACTGTCCGGCACCACCACTTTGCTTTTTATGCCGGTAGTTTGCATCTGCCGCTTTACGAATTGTTTCGCGATAAGGTATGCGTGGCTTTACAAATTTTATATCAAGTTTAAAATTGTGTTCGATCTTCCATTTTGCAACAGCTAAATGCATATCGCCCTGCGCATGAATAAGCATTTGTTTTAGCTCAGGAGAAAACTCAACAATTAATGTTGGATCTTCTTCTTTTAATTGATGCAAAGCCTGTGATAATTTTTCTTCTTCACCTTTTTTAGTTGCCTCAACTGCAACCGTCATGTTTGGTGCCGGAAATTCAATTGGCTTTAATTCAATATTTTTTCCTTTTGCATGAAGCGTGTTATTTACATGCGTATTTTTTAGTTTAAGTGTTGCACCAATATCACCGGCACATAATTCATTTACTGTTGTGCGTTTGTTTCCTTCAACCAAAAACAACTGATTAATCTTTTCACTTACGTTGGTTGATTCATTTTCTAATTCCATTCCGCTTTTAATGCAACCAGAATAAACTTTGAAAAATGAAAGTTCACCCACATGTGGTTCACTAACTGTTTTATAAATAAACATACATGCAGCACCGTTTTCACTACATGGTAAATCTTCACCTTTAATTGTTTTTTGCGGAGGCATTTCATTTGCGCTCGGACAAACATTATCAATAAAACCCATCAATCTGCCGCTGCCCATATTACGTTCTGCACTTAAGCAGAATAAAGGAAATATATCATGATTGATCATTGCTTTTTTCAAACCAACTTTCATTTCATCTTCATCCAGCTC
>JBEHXR010000425.1:0-2803 GCA_048498595.1 Bacteroidota bacterium | reverse complement strand
ACGCATTACTTCTTTTAAAGGGCAGGCGGGCGTTGTAAGCACAATGGTAAATGAAACAACATTATCATTAATCGAAACATCTTTCACCATGTTCAGCGTTACAATATCTTTCTGAAGATCGGGCTCTGTTACGGTGCTTAAGGCTTTCAAAATTTCATTTTCAGTCATCATCCATATTTTTGTTAAAAACTTTTCGAGGGTGCAAAGTTACCTGCTCCGGGTTTTATTTTGTTATAACAATTATTTTCTTTGCATAAAAATTGTTTTATTAAATTGATGAATAAAATTTTACCATATTTTCTTTTCAGCAGTATTATTTTTTTTTCATTACATGCATCAGCGCAAACAGATACAACGGGAAAAGATTCAGTTGTACAATTGTATGGAATTGTTATGAGTTCAGACAGTTTGCGTGGACTTGATGCAACAAGCGTAATTGTTGAAGGAACCGGAAGAGGTACCATTACCAACGACCAGGGTGTTTTTTCTATTGCTGTTTTAAAAGGCGATAAAATCCTGTTTACCAGTATCGGATTTAAAGATAGAGAAAGTGTGATACCCCGAAATTTAAAAGGTAATCAATATAGCGTTATAGTATTACTGACAAACGACACGGCTTATTTACCCGCAACTATTTTACGGCCAAGACCAACCCGCGCGCAGTTTGAAAGAGATTTCGTGAATACTGAAGTGCCTGCAGATGCTATTGAAATTGCGCGCAAGAATAATGACGAAGCTACACGCAGGGCATTGCTTATGTCGCTGCCAACAGATGGAAGAGAAGCGTATAGTGCACAGGTTCGTCAACAGGCTGCACGTTCTTATTATACAGGTCAGCAACCGCCAATAAATATTTTAAATCCCGCGGCATGGGCAGAATTTATACAGGCATGGAAACGCGGCGATTTTAGAAGAAATTCAAGCTCACAATAGTTCCCTATATTTGATTCGACGGATCAGGCTTTCTGCAATTTCAGCTTTGCCAAATCAAACAAATCAAACATGAAAATTTTATGCATAGCGCTTGCTATTTTTTCAATTTCAATATTGAAGGCACAGGATAAAACAATCCAGGATGATAATATTGTTATAACCAAACATCAACTAAAATTAAATGGCGAAATAATTAATTACACTGCTACTGCAGGGTTTATGCTGATGAAAGATGAAAACGATTCATTAAAGGCAAAACTGTTTTTTATCGCTTATACAAAAGACGGTGAAGATGTTTCTAAAAGACCCATACTTTTTGCCTACAATGGTGGTCCGGGTTCAGCTTCTGTTTGGCTGCACATGGGCGCAATTGGTCCAAAAAAAGTTGTGTTGAGTGATAAAGGAGAAATGCTGCAGCCGCCTTTTACATATGTTGACAACAATGAAACATGGCTCGATAAAACAGACATCGTTTTTATTGACCCGATGATGACAGGGTTTACAAGACCCGCAAGAGGTTCAGATAAAAGTGAGTTTACCGGTTTTGAAAACGATACGCGTTTCGTTGGTGATTTCATTCGTTTATATACTTCAAAAAATGGAAGATGGAGTTCGCCAAAATTTATTGGCGGTGAAAGTTATGGCACAACGCGCTCAGCCGGTGTTGCCAATTATTTGCAGGAACGTTATGGCATGTATTTAAATGGCGTGATTTTAATTTCGGCTATTCTTGATTTTGGTGCAGATGAAGCAGATCGTGGCAATGATCGTCCTTTCCCTTTGCAATTGCCAACATTTGCAGCAACTGCCTGGTATCATCATAAATTATCTCCGCAATACACAGATTTAAAATCGTTGTTGACAGAGGTAGAGAATTTTTCTATGAATGAATATGCATCAGCATTATTAAAAGGCGATGCCATTACCGATGCAGAAAAAAATGAGATTGCCGATAAGATGCATCAGTATACAGGCTTATCCAAAGATTATATTTTGCAATCCAATTTGCGTTTGTACGTTGGAAGATTTAATAAAGAATTGCTACGTGATTCCGGTTTAACGGTTGGAAGATTGGACAGCCGTTTTACGGGTTATGATTACGATGAAGCAGGCGAACAATATGAATACGATCCGAGTTATGATAAAACAGTTTACGGCCCCTTTGCTGCAGCTGTAAACGATTATATAAAACGCGATTTAAGTTTCAGCAGCGATTTGCCGTACGAGATTTTAACGGGTCGCGTAGGCGCTTGGCCATTAAGTGATGACCGTTATTTAAATGTTGCAGAAACACTTCGTGATGCAATGACAAAAAATCCTTTTTTAAAAGTGTGGATTGCGCAGGGATATTACGATATGGCAACACCTTACTTCGCAACAGAAAATGTAGTGGCGCATATGTTTTTAAAGAAAGATATCAGGCAAAACCTGCATTTCACTTTTTACGAAACCGGTCACATGATCTATATAAACAAACCTTCTTTAGCGCAATTAAAAACTGATTTTACTTCTTTTCTGAATAGCGCATTACCAAAATAAATTTTAACGGGTTGTTTCTGTCTCTTTTGAGAATGCGACTATTGCGGCAATAGTATAATATTATCTTTGCCTGAATCAAGTTTATCGTATTGAATGAAATTATATCCCGGATCCGCGGAGCTGCAATTTGAATTTGATAAAATAAAATCACTCCTCACATCTTACTGCGAAACTGAATATGCAAAAAGCAAGTCCGCAAATCTGCGCATCCATACAAAAAAAGAATTTATAACACTGCAACTGCAGCAGTCATACGAATTCAAATTACTGCGTGAGCAAGGGCAACCATTCCCAAATAATTTTAGTTTAAACATGTCAACGCAACTAACAC
>JBEHXR010000424.1:0-2822 GCA_048498595.1 Bacteroidota bacterium | reverse complement strand
CCGGCAGCCATCGTGTTATACTGATTGTGTTTTCCCTTCAAAACAAAATCATAAATGCTCATGCTGATGCGCTCTTCGTACAGGCGCAGCATCATATTTTTCCCTTTGATGTAGCCGCCGTTGGTTGGTTCGTATTTCATAGTAAATGGTAATGCGTTAGTGTGTAATGTTATTTTTTTAAGCCGGTTTGTGATCACTTCATCATCTGCGTTGTAGATGAAATAATCTTTTTCTGTTTGATTGTTTAGTATGCGAAACTTGCTGTCAATATATTTTTCAAAATTGTAATCGTAGCGATCGAGATGATCTTCTGTAATGTTGAGCAACACAGAAACATCTGCCTTAAAATCTTTGATGTCATCCAACTGAAATGAACTTATTTCAGCCACATACAAAGGCTTAGGATCTTCTGCAACCTGCTTTGCAAATGAGTAGCCGATATTTCCAACCAGTGCACAATCCAGTTTTGCTGTTTTGCAGATATGATAAATTAAAGATGTTGTTGTACTCTTTCCGTTACTGCCTGTAATGGCAACAATTTTTGCATCACCTTTAAAACGATAAGCCAATTCTATTTCGCTGATAACAGGAATTTGTTTTGCACGAATGGCTTTTATCATTTCATTTTTTTCGGGAATGCCGGGGCTCTTTACTATTTCATTTGCGCTAAAAATCTTTTCTGCTGTATGTCCGCCTTCTTCAAATTCAATTTTATGTTCGCTTAATTCAGATTTATATTTTTGATTGATAAAACCTGCGTCGCTTAAAAACACATCGTAACCTTGTTGTTTGCCAAGCAGCGCTGCACCAACACCGCTTTCGCCACCACCAAGTATTACTAATCTGTACGACATGTTTATTTACTCTTTTTACTGAAGTTTTTACTCTTTGTTTTAAAAATTCTACTCTTTTTTATTAGCTTTTTTACTCTTTATTCTTCTCGTTTTACTCTTTTTATTTAGCCTTTACACCCTTTTTTTGATTATTTCAATCCTTTTTTTAAATAATTCAATCCTTTTTCGGAGTAATTCAATCCTTTTTTTAAATATTTCAATCCTTTTTTTGAATAATTCAATCCTTACTTTCTTCTTTATATCCTGTTAATCATTTAATCCATCCAAATCCCGGTTCACACACTATCTTATTTTCAACGTTATGATTGAAGCCACCACTAATAATATTGTTACAATCCAAAATCTTACTGCAATCTTATTTTCATGAAATCCTTTTTTTTGATAATGATGATGCAACGGGCTCATTAAAAAAACCCTTCTGCCTTCACCATACTTTCTTTTTGTGTATTTGAAATAAGCCACCTGTATCATTACACTTAAATTCTCAATTAAAAACACACCGCAAAAAATCGGAATCAATAATTCTTTTCTTACAATAACGGCAATCGAAGCAATGATGCCGCCGAGTGCAAGGCTTCCTGTATCGCCCATAAAAACCTGTGCGGGAAAAGTGTTATACCAAAGAAAACCGATGCACGCGCCAACAAATGCGCCGATAAAAATTACCAACTCACTAAGATTTGGTATGTACATAATGTTGAGATAATCTGCAAGCACATAGTTGCCGCTTACAAAAATGAAGATGCCTAAACCTGCGCCGATGATGGCACTCACGCCGGCAGCGAGACCATCTAAACCATCAGTAATATTTGCGCCGTTTGAAACAGCAGTGATAATAAATGTTACAATGATGATGTAAATGATCCAGGTATAATTTTCTGCTGTTGGGCTAATCCAGCTAATCAATCTGCTGTAATTAAATTCATGGCTCTTTACAAAAGGAATAGTTGTAATAGGTGTTTTTACTTCGGCAAAACGTCGTTCAACGCCATCTATATTTCGAATTACGATGTTTGAATCTTTTGCACGTTTTTCGCCAGGTTTTAAAATAGGAACAGATGTTTGCCCACCAATTAATTCTCTCTCCACAACAACATTCGGACTAAAATAAAGTGTAGTGCCAATGATAATTCCCAATCCAACCTGCCCAATAATTTTTGAAATGCCTGCTAAGCCATCTCTATCTTTTTTCGAATAAAACTTTCCTTCTGCCAAAGCTTTTTTTCTTGCTTTTAGTTTGAAGTAATCATCTAAAAATCCAATTACACCTAACCAAACGGTGCAGAGCAACATTAACCTGATGTATGTTTTATCTAAATCGGCAAACAATAATGTTGGAACAATGATGGCAAGTAAAATAATGAGACCACCCATTGTTGGTGTGCCTTTCTTTTGTTGTTCGCCGGCAAGCCCAAGGTCTCTTACTGTTTCACCAATTTGATTTTTACGTAAAAGATTTATTACTCTTCTTCCATACACTGTTGCAATAACAAGCGCAAACAATACAGCCATTGCAGTTCTGAATGAATTATATTCAAACAGTCGTGCACCGCCTATACCGTAGTGCTTATGCAACCATGTGAAGAAATAGTATAACATTGCCCCTTTTAATTCCCCCGGTGGGGGAAAATTTTGAATAGCGTAATTATTTTAATAATTGTTTCAATTCTTAGTTCTATTATTTTCATTTTATTCTTTTGAAACTTATGGCTTCTTAAAATTTCATAAGCCTTCTTCCTCTCCCCTTCCGGGGAAGTTGGAGGGGCTTTATTTATCAAACAATTCAAACATTTCTTTCAAAACTTCCTTATCATCAAAATGCAATTGTTCATTTTTAATGATCTGGTATTTTTCATGCCCTTTTCCTGCCAGCAGAATAATGTCTTCGCGATTGGCAAAACTTACTGCTGTTTTTATTGCTTCCCTTCTGTCTGCTATTGAAATTGATTTTCTTTTTCCTGCACTATT
>JBEHXR010000423.1:0-2824 GCA_048498595.1 Bacteroidota bacterium | reverse complement strand
GAATATGCAAGCCCTGTTATAAAAATTACAACACGGCAAACAATTCAACTGCACGGTGTTTTAAAACATAACATCAAACCAACTATAAAAAGTTTTGATACGGTTAAATTAGATAGCATTGCTGCATGCGGCGATGTAAACAGAAATGTTATTGCGAGTGCACATCCACGTTTTAGTGCGGTGCATGAAGAAATTTTTTCTTATGCTGAAAAAATAAGTGAATTGTTATTACCAAAAACAAATGCTTATTATGAGATATGGTTAGATAAAGAAAAAATCTCTCCTGACTTAGAAAAAGATGATCTATACCAGGACAGATATTTTCCGCGAAAATTTAAAATTGCAATTGCTATTCCTCCGTATAATGATGTTGATGCTTTTACAAATGATATTGGCCTTATTGCCATCATTGAAAAAAATAAATTGATTGGTTTTAATGTGGCAGCCGGTGGCGGAATGGGAATGACGCACGGAAATGCGGAAACTTATCCAAGGCTTGCTTCAATGCTTGGCTTTGTAAATAAGAATGATGTATTGAAAACGGTTTATGCCATTGCAACAACACAAAGAGATTTTGGAAATCGCAACGATAGAAAACTTGCGCGATTAAAATATACGATCGATAAACTCGGTCTTGATTTTTTTAAAACTGAAGTCGAACAAAGAAGCGGCATCAATTTTCAACCTGGAAAAAAATATGAGTTAACAATCCGTCATGATGAATATGGCTGGCATCAAAATCATGAGGGATTATATTACTACACTGCTTTTGTTGAAACAGGTCGTGTGTACGATTCAGATAAAACACAGATGAAGAGAGCGTTTTATGAAATTGCAAAAACGGGCAAAGCGCAATTCAGATTTACCTGCAATCAAAATGTAATTATCAGTGATATACTTCCTGAACATAAAAATGAAATTGAAAATATTTTGCAATGGCATGGCGTAATTACTGTAACTGAATCGGCATCGCCTGTTCGTAGAAATGCGATTGCATGTGTTGCGTTCAATACTTGTCCTTTAGCATTGGCAGAAGCGCAACGTTACCTTCCTTCACTCATTGATAAAATTGAGATTCTGTTAAGCAAGCATAATTTAAATAATGAAGATTTAAGTGTGCGCATGACTGGTTGCCCGAATGGTTGTGGTCGTCCATACATTTCTGAAATTGGTTTTGTGGGAACAGCGTACGGAAAATATAATATGTATTTAGGCGCTGATGTTGCAGGTGAAAGATTGAATAAAATCTATAAACAGAATTTAGGCGAAACAGAGATTTTAAACAACCTTGATGAATTGCTTGGTGATTTTTCAAATCACAGAAATTCGAACGAACCTTTTGGTGATTATGTTGTAAGGAAACAAATTGTTTAACAGATGCGTTAGACTCCTCAAAGGTTTCTGACGCTTATAAGAACATTATGAGTGAAAATAAAAATAATCTCTTCCCGGTTTTCTTCAAGCTTGAAGAATTGCGTCTGTTAATTATCGGTGCAGGCGAAATTGGTTATGAGAAACTATGCGCGGTGCTTACAAATTCTCCTAACACAAGAATAAGAATTGTTGCAAATTATTTTAAGCCTGAAGTAGAAGAGCTTTCGTTTCAATTTCCAAACATTCAATTAATTTTTGCAGATTATAAAGCTGTTTTTTTAGAGCAATGTGATCTTGTGATTGCTGCGGTAAATGATGTTGAACTGGCAGAGCAAATAAAAAATGATGCGAAACAAAAAGGCAAACTTATTAACGTTGCAGATAAACCTTCGCTTTGCGATTTTTATCTTGGTTCTGTGGTTACAAAAGGCGATATAAAAATTGCTATTTCAACAAATGGAAAATCTCCAACGCTGGCGAAAAGATTAAAGGAATTTTTTATGGAAGCGTTGCCAGATGAAATCGAAACTACATTATCCAACCTTCATATAATAAGAAATAATATTAAGACAGGATTTAAAGACCGCATAAAGAAATTAAATGAGATTACGGCTTCGCTAATTGAAAACTAAGGTTTGGTTTGTTGGCATTTTATGTTGCAAAGCAATTATATTTGTATCAACAACCTAAACTATCAAACTTGAATACCACTAAAAAACAGCGCCTTAAACTTGCCTTAAGCTTCGGAATATTTTTCGCAGCTTTTTACATTGCTGATAAAATCATAAACAATAACCATTCTTCTTCTTTGCAAATATTGAAGTATGTAGCTTCTGGTTTATTTGAAGGCGCTGTTACAGGTATGATTTTTACCTGGATCGTCGCATTATTCAGTAGTTCGAGATTTGTAAAATCAACAACTAAAATTGAAGTAGCCCCGGATGAAACTATTGTTTTGGAAACACCGGCTAGTCATTTTAAAGGCATGGAAGCAGTGGGCGGAAAATTATATCTTACCAATAAAAGGCTAACTTTTAAATCGCATAAATTCAATATTCAAAATCATCAATTAGATATTTTATTAGATGAAATTATTTCTGTTAGCCAATACAAAAGTTTGGGATTGGTGAATAATGGCTTGTCAATAGCTATAAGAGGAGGCGTTATTGAAAAGTTTATAGTGAATGAAATTGAAGTATGGATAGAGCCGTTAAACGAAATAATAAACTTTCGCAAATAAAATTTTCATCGAAGGTTTGGCTTTAGATAAATGAAAGATAATTGTATTGTTTTTCCAAAACTGCTTTATCATCTGCGTCTAACCATTTATTAAGCATGGTTGCATACACTTGTTTAAAATCAATTTGATATTTTAAGTCACCTTCATCTAAATCAGATAAATCGGGCAAAGCATTTATTAAACCTTTTTGTTTTAAGCCTCCACTAATCA
>JBEHXR010000422.1:0-2836 GCA_048498595.1 Bacteroidota bacterium | reverse complement strand
CAATGTTGCGCAAAAAGCGCCGAATGCTTATGCGGAAGCAAGTGTATTGCAGGCTGCACGTATTTCTTATTTTGAATTGAAAGATTATAAACAGGCGGAACAATATTTTACGCAGTTAAAATCTCTTGCAACAACGCCGGAAAATAAATTGGAAAGTGAAAGAGGTTTACTGCGTTGTCAATATAAGTTGAATGAAATAAGTGATGCGATGCCAAACGCACAGGATCTGTTACAGCAAAAAGGAATTGCTTCAGACGATAAAGCAATGGCAAATCTCATCATTGCAAAAAATTATCAAAACAATAATCAATTAGATGAGGCAAGCGATGCTTATAAAGATGTTGTAAGCACAGGCAAGAGCGAGTATTCTGCAGAAGCGCGCTATCACATTGCAGAAATTCTATTCCTTCAAAACAAATTACCGGAAGCAGAAAAAGCGGGCTTTGATGTAATAAACAAGGCAGGCAGTTATGATTACTGGATCACGAAAGCATATATTTTATTAGGCGATGTTTATTTTAAAGAACAGGATTATTTTAATGCTGAAGCAACGTTGCGCAGTGTAGTACAAAATGCAACGGATGCGGATTTGAAAAAAGAAGCGCAGCAGAAATTGGATGCTGTGCTTGCAGCAAAAGATCAGAACAGTAAAGTGCAGTAATCAATCAAAAGAAATTAGAAATGAAACAAACCATAGCATTTATTATTTTAATTTTTATTGCCCAATTTTCTTTTGCGCAACAAAGAAGACAAAATAAAAAGCAAAAAGAAAAACAAACGCAGCAACAACAAACCAGCACTTCAGATACAGCATTGCCGCCGAGAACTGTTGTTGTAACTTCAGAATTTGCGCCATCATTAAAACCCACTTCAAAAATTAATTTTAATGCAGCAGCGCCGCCGCCAGATTCAACAAGACCCACATTGGACTATAATATTCCCGTACAAAATCTTTCATTTGGTTATCGCTCTGCGCCGTTAAAAGCGGTTGCCGAAAATATAGATTCATCGGTGCACTGGAACAATACAAGTTTTGTAAAAGCGGGTTATGGTAATTACTCAACACCTTATTTCCAAGCAGGTTTGTCGTTTGGTGATGGCGTTACTTCTGTTTTAAATGTGAATGGAAAATACACTTCGTCGAATGGTTCATTGCCTTTCCAGGATTACAGCAAAATGCATTTGGAAGGCATTGGCATTTTTGCATCGAAGGATAATAAAAATGAGTGGAGTGCAAATGCATTTTTAGATAATAGTATACAATATGAATATGGCTATCAGCCGGACACTTTAGTATTTACGAAAGATGAATTAAAACAAACCTTCACAACATTTGGCGGTGAGGTAGGCTTGCGAAACAAAACAGAAAATAGTTTTGGTATCGATTATAATCCAACCGTTTCACTTCACTTGTTTACAGATAATCATTCAGGAAAAGAAAACACATTTGCGTTTGATTTACCCGTTACAAAATCTGTTACAAGCATTCTTGATTTTAATGTTGGCTTAAGTGGAAGTGTAAGCAGTTATAGCTCGCCGGTTGCAAGTATGGATAACACGATCTATTATGTAACACCTTCACTTGCTTTTAAAACGCCGAACGTAAAAATAGTAGGCGGCTTTACGCCATCGTGGGATAACAGCACATTTAATCTATTGCCCAACTTTACAGTTGATGCTAAAATAAATGAAGAAAAATTCATTTTCCAGGGTGGATGGATCGGTTACTACAACAAAACAACGTATGAATCGCTTGCCGATTTTAATCCGTGGATTCAACAGCCCAGTGTTTTAAATAATGCATTGGTTAAAGAAGAATATGCAGGATTTAAAGGAAGTGCCGGCGATCATTTTACCTATAATGCAAGAGTTTCATTTTTAAAAATTAATAATCAGCCATTATTTGTAAATGATACAATAACCGGCAAATCTTTTAATGTTGTGTATGAACCTTCATTAAACGATTTGCGTTTGCATGGTGAAATTGGATACACATCGGGTGAACAGTTTTCTTTATTAGCCGGCGCTACATTTAATCAATACAGTGGTTTAAGTGTGAATGAAAAAGCATACGGGTTATTGCCGATTGAATTAACGGGCGCATTGCGTTACGCGGTAATAAAAAATTTGATATTAAAAGCAGATGCTTTTTTCTGGGATGGAACAAGGTATCGTACCAAAAATATAGCTGCAGGCAAATTAGATCCGGCAACGGATTTGAATGCAGGCGCGGAGTTTGCTATTAAACCTAACTTAAATATATGGCTGCAGTTTAATAATATTCTTAACGATAAATATCAACGCTGGAATTACTATCCTGTTCTTGGTTTTAATATGCTTGCAGGCGTTGTATATTCGTTCGGACAAATAAAAATGAAGTAATGTATAAAGCCGTAAGAAAATTTTTAATGCTTCATCATCATCTTCCGCTACAAGGCATCGGAAATTTTCGTGTTGAAACAATTCCTGCGCAAATTGATATTGCGAACAGGGCAATTCAACCTTCATCATTGCAAATTCATTTCAGCGAAGAAAAATTACCTGCAGAAAGGTTCTTCTTCAATTTTCTTGCACAGGAATTAAATATAACCGAAGTGCAAGCCGTATTACGTTTTACTGATTTCACCACACAACTTTTATCAGATCTGTTAGAAGATAAAGCTGTAATATTTAAAGGAATTGGCGCATTAAAAAAATCTCCGGATGAAATAAATTTTCAGCCGGAAAAACTGCCGCGATATTATCCAACAATAACAGCAGAAAGAGTTATTCGCCAAAATGCAACGCATATAATTAAGGTAGGAGAGCAGGAAAAAACTTCAATAGAAATGCAAAC
>JBEHXR010000421.1:0-2837 GCA_048498595.1 Bacteroidota bacterium | reverse complement strand
ATCAAGCTTGTAAGAAGGTGTAACGCCAATACCAACATTACCTGAATTATAAAAAATTTTGTTGCCGCTTTTTTTCCAGTAAGCACTGCCGTTCCAGGATGATCCATCATAATAATAAAAGCCAGGATTTTTATCTGTTTGATAAATCAATAATCCTTTTGCCGGCGAAGCAATGGCATTGCGTTGCGTTTGCGTCATACGTGGAATAAGTAATCCTTTGTTTGTTGATTTAATTTCTAATAATGATGAAACATCAGGTGTTGTAGTTCCAATTCCTGCCGCGCCGCTGGATGGAAATTTATTGGTTTGTGCCGTTAGGTTTTTTGAAATGATGATACCAAACATCATTAATAAAACAGTAAATATTTTTTTCATAAATTTTTATTTATTGATTTGATCTTAGCCTTTCAGCATCCTTTTTTATGCTATCTAATTTATCAGGAGTAAGTCCTAATCCATTTCTCATTTTTTTGATTATTTATTTTATTATTTATAAAGCTACTTCTGCACTAAACATGCAACGGCTGATAACCGACAAACGTATCTTCAAAATCGTCATAAAATAATGGATAGTTTCGTAGTTTTATACAATCTGATTAAACTGCTGCTTTTAAAGTCCTGGTGAAATGGATACCACTAAACTATTGCTGAAATATATTATAATAGACGACGATGAAATTGACCGGGCTGTTGTAGAAACGGAAGCCGCGAAATTTTCATTCTTACAAAAAATTGCTTCCTGTTGTAACCCGCTTGAAGCAATGGAAATAATTACGCGCTTTAATCCTGATATTATCTTTTTAGATATCGAAATGCCTGATTTCAGCGGAATAGATTTACTGCGCAAAAAAATAACCGATACTTCACTTGCTGTCTTTATCACATCACATCCTGAATTTGCTTTGGAAAGTTATGAGTTGGAAGCATTTGATTATTTATTAAAACCACTTTCTTCTGAACGTTTTGCCAGGTGCGCTTTTCGCCTTCATGATTTTTATAAAATGCGTGTAAAAGCATTTGCCTTTGATGCAGAACAGGAAACAGATTTTATTATCATCAAGCAGGGATATGATAAATATAAAATATCAATACACGACATTTTATTTCTTGAGGCGATGAAAGATTATACAAAAATAACAACCATTACACAGCAGTATCTTGTATTAACAACATTAAATGGAATAACTGAAAAATTGCCGGCAGATATTTTCGTACGCATTCATCGCAGTTATGTTGTGAATAAAAAGAAAGTAGATGCTATTCAAAAAAATAAAATAAACATACAATCACACGTATTACCCATTGGTAAATTATACAAACATGCACTGAGTTTTCCGGATTAATATTTTATTCGGAAATTGTATTGCTTTTAAATCTCCAAAACCAAAATGAAGAAGACTTCTTTTATACTTTTTATTTTATTAAGTATAATAAACTCAGTAAAACCCCAGGCACCGGATTTATCAAAATATTCTAACAACAAAGAAAAAATAAAGGCATGGCTTGATTACTGCAGTGCACTGCGCTTAAATACGAGCGGCGCACAAGACAATTATATTGTATTGCAACACGCAGGTTTAAAAGGTTTGCAATTAGTAAAACCAGACGATGATTCTGATAAAGCAAGTTTTTTTTTATATACAGCGCTTGGATGTTATTACCAGCTAAAATTTGACAGTGCACAAAATTATTTTTACGAAAGCCTGCACAGTGCTCAACATGCGAATGCAACCAAATTAATTGCAGGCGCATCCGAAGCGTTGATTAGTTTAAATTTTCAACTGCAGCAGCTTGATAAAGTGGAAGAATGTAAAAATATTCTTCAAACAATTGCAGATACTACAAAAAACAATGCAATACTGCAGGACATATACTCTGCATTTGGCAGTTATTATCAACAAAAATCTTTTTACAGTACAGCACAGGATTATTTTATTAAAAGCATCCAGTTGCGCGAAAAGATTGTAGACACTGCGCAAAACCCAAAAGTAAAATTTGATTATGCTATACAGTGCGACCAGCTTTCCAAACTTTATCTTAATACAGAAATGGCTGATAAAAGCCTTGCTGTGTTAAGACAAGGCGAACGCTTTGCAGATATTTCTCCCGTTGTAAGCAATCGTTTATTAAGTTCTTTTGTTGAAGCATTTACAACTTCAGGTAATATTGATTCTGCATTGTATTACAATAACCAGCTTGTAATTCACACAAAGAATCAATCTATATTTCCTTCAGAACTTGTTACTTCTAATTTAAACATCGCTATATATTATCTTGACCATAAAGAATATAATAAAGCATTGCCTTATCTAAATAAAGGAGATTCGCTTGCTGCAGTTATTCAATCGCCGTTTTTAATTTTCCAGGTGCAAATGATAAAAGGCAGGTATTTTGAAGAAACGGGAAAACCTGATGCCGCTATTTCTTTATTAACACAGGCATTGCCAATTGCACAACAGCTTAACAAAGATTTATACTCCAATATTCTTCAGTACATGGCGCTTGCATACAAAGGGAAAGGTGATTTAAAAAACTCATTACAATATTATGAGCAGTACACGCAGATAAAAGATACACTTACAAAAGAAAAAATATCAAGAACATTCGCTGACCTTGAAACGCATTATCAAACCAATGAAAAAGAAAACCGGATTATTTCTTTGAATCAAAAAAATAAGCTGAACATGCTTGAATTGAAACAAGCATCGAATACAAGAAACTTATTAATACTTGGGTTAATTAGTTTAGGTATTTTTTCATTGCTGCTGTATTTTATTTATCGCAATAAAGAAAAAATAAATAAAATACTTGACCAGCGTAACCGGCAGCTCGACCAG
>JBEHXR010000420.1:0-2887 GCA_048498595.1 Bacteroidota bacterium | reverse complement strand
GCTTTCACCAAAACCTTATGATGAAGAACGCGGTCCGGCGTTGGTTTTTGCAGATCAAACGCAAAGCATTTTTTTAAGTGATATTAATGGCGATGGGCTCACAGATATTGTACGCATCCGCAATGGTGAAGTTTGTTATTGGTGCAACATGGGTTATGGAAATTTCAGTGCAAAAGTATGTATGGATTTTGCGCCGTTGTTTGACACGCCTGATCAGTTTAATCCTTCGCAAATTCATTTGGCTGATATAAGCGGCACCGGTGCAACAGATATAATTTACTGTGGAAAAAATCAATTTAAAGCATGGATAAATTTAAGCGGTAATGCATGGAGTGAAGTGCAGATCATTGATGGTTTTCCAACAACCGAACAACCAAATCAAATTGCAGTGCTTGATTTTTTAGGTAATGGAACTGCGTGCATTGTTTGGTCTTCACCACTTACAAAATATGCTGCAAATCCACTGCGCTATATCGATTTAATGGGAGGCAACAAACCTTACATCATGAGCGCTTACAAAAATAATTTTGGCAAAGAAGTTACGCTTCAATATAAAAGTTCAACGCAGTATTATTTAGCAGATAAACAAATCGGAAAACCGTGGATCACAAAGCTTCCGTTTCCAGTTCAGTGTGTTGATACAACAATTGTAAGAGATGCAGTTGCCAGTACGTTATTCACGAATAAGTATTCTTATCATCACGGTTATTATGATTATGTGCAAAGGGAATTTCGTGGCTTTGGAAGAGTTGAGCAAACAGACACTGAAGATTTCATCAACTTTAAATTATCCGGCGCAAATAATGTTGTTGAAGAAGACTTGCATCAGCCGCCTGTAAAAAAAATTACATGGTATCATACCGGTGCTTATTTCAATCAGCAAAAAATTTTAGACCAGTTTGAAGAAGAATATAATAAAAGTTCGTTTGAATTCGATCTGCCAAAACCAATTCTTCCAAATGGATTAACCGCAGAAGAAAGCAGTGAAGCATTGCGTGCATGTAAAGGCATCGTGTTGCGGCAAGAAATTTATTCAACTGATGGAAGCGCTGATGCAGATAAACCTTATGCAATAACTACGCACAATTGTATTATAAAATTATTGCAACCACAACTTGAAAATAAATACGCAGTTTTTTTATCACATGAAAGTGAAGCGCTGAATATTCATTATGAAAGAAACTTAAATGATCCACGAATCGCACATACTTTAAATATTGAAGTAGATGATTTTGGAAATGTGTTGCAAGCCGCTTCTGTTGTGTATGGAAGAAAAATTACAGATGCACAATTGCCTGTCGCAATTCAAACAGAACAAAGTAAAACGCATGTTGTTTACACGGTGAATAGTTACACAAACGATTTTGATTTGCCCGATACTTATCGTTTGGAAGAAATTGCTGAAACAAAAACATTCGAGTTAACCAATAATAGTTTTAATGCAATTGCTCAATTTACAATTGATAGTTTGCTGAATGATTTTACAACAGCTTCCACTATTCAATATCAGGATAAACCAAATGGTTCCTTGCAAAAAAGATTGATTGAAGATGTGCAAACAATTTATTTGAATAATGATTTGAAAACGCCCTTATCATTATTGCACATCGATACGTTGGGCTTTGCCTATCAAACGTTCAAATTGGCATTCACACCTTCGTTAATCACAAATATTTATGCGGGAAGATTAGTAAATCAAAATTTAATTGATGCAAAATATATTCAGCAGGATGGCGTGAACTGGTGGATTTCTTCAGGAAAAAATATTTACCTGCAAAATGCAGAAACAATTGCTGATACACAGCAACGTTTCTTCTTGCCTGTTGCTGTTCACGATGCATTTGATATTGAAACGAAGCTAACTTATGATGCATATCATTTGGTGATAACTAAAACAGAAGACGCTGCGCAAAATATTTCCACTGTTGAAGCATTTGACTATCGCACATTACAGCCAACTGTTTTAAAAGATATGAATGATAACATCAGTGAAAGTATTACTGATGAACTGGGAATGGTGATCGCAACTTCTGTTCATGGTGATGAAAGTGACGGCAATCACGGTGATGAACCATTAACAAATTATATAATTATTCAGCCCGCAAATATTGCAGATGTTGTTGCCAATCCAAATAAATTTTTACAAAAAGCAACCACATTTTTTTACTACGATTTGTTTGCATGGACGAATAGCAATCAGCCTGTTTGTTTTATAAATGTTGTGAGAGAAACGCATGAAAGTGAATTGAACGGCGGCAATCAAACAAAGACATATATCAGCGTTGGTTATTCAAACGGGCTTGGACAAAATCTTCAAACAAAAGTGCAGGCAGAACCGGGCGACGCATTAAAATGGCAAGGCAATAATTTAGTAACGATTGATACAACACCTAATCTTCGCTGGGTTGGAAACGGCAGAACGATTGTAAATAATAAAGGCAATGTTGTAAAACAATTTGAACCTTTCTTCAGTACAACGTTCGAATTTGAAAATGATGATGCATTGGTTGAAATTGGTTTTTCATCTGTGTTTTATTATGATGCGTTAAGCAGAACAATTCGTATTGAACATGCAAACGGAACATTTTCTAAAACAGAATTTGATGCATGGAAACAATTGAAGTATGACGAAAACGATACAGTGCTCGATAGTCAGTGGTATGTTGATCGAGGAAGCCCAAATCCTTTGAGTGCAGAACCTGCCGATGCAGAACATCGTGCTGCATGGCTTGCTGCAAAACATGCAAATACACCAATGCAGGAACATTTTGATTCGCTTGGGAGAACGATTTATACAATTGCTGATAATGGTGCTGCCGCAAAATATGCAACTCAAATTATTTTGGATATTGAAAACAATCAGCGGCAAATAATTGATGCCCGCAAC
>JBEHXR010000419.1:0-2898 GCA_048498595.1 Bacteroidota bacterium | reverse complement strand
CGATGCATGAACCAGCTAAAGTCTTTTATAAATTCTTCTTTAGATGGAAAGCCGTTTTGGAATGCCGGTTTCAAGTTTCCAGTTTCTTTGCTTGCAGCTTGCAGCTCGTAGCTCGCAGCTTCTTCTTTTCCTCTGTTGACCGTTGACTGTTGACCGTTGACCGATTGCATTTTCCTAAACAACTGTTCCAGCGCATAATGCACCGCAGAACCAAACTCTGTATTCTCATTTTTAGGAGAGGGAATGCGAATCAAATTTTTAAAATAAAATTCCAGTGGGCATTTTAAATAATTATTCAGCGCCGTAACATTCATCACAAAACGCTCCAGCAAACTGTTGATGTATTCCGTTTCTATTTTTTCAATTTCCGGCTTTACTTCCGTTTCAAATTGCAAACTTTGAAATGCTGCTTCTGTATTTGCATCAATAAAAACTTTTTCTGTTGTTAGTTCATGCGTATCTAAAATTTCAGCAATAAACATGGATGGCTCTAATTCTTTTCCATCATTCTTAAAACAACAATAAGAGATAAATAAATTTTGCTCTGCACGTGTCAACGCTACATAAAATAATCTTCTCAACTCTTCATCCGCTGCGTCTTCAGTAGCTGAAGAGGATGAAAAAATATTATCCGGAAACTTATAACCACCAAAAGGTTTCCTTTTCTTCTCCCAAAAACTCGCATTACATCCTGCGAAAAAAACATATTCAAACTCCAAACCTTTACTGCCATGTGCGGTTAATAAATTCACACCTTTATCATTACCGCTTACTTCTACCAAAGGCAAAGAAAGATTTTCACTTTCCATCAAATCAAACAACTTAATGAGTTGTTTTAAATCAAGATTCGGATTGCGGTGCGTTTCTTCTTTTATAAAATCAAACAAACCGGTTAGTACTTGTAGCAACCAAATCTTGTCATCACTTTTCATGATATAACTCAACACACCTGCTTCGCGAACAATGCATTCAAACAAAGATTGCAGTGTAACATTCGGCACTTTTGAAATCAATGTTTCTATTGCTTCACTTGCTTTCTTTAAATTTTCATTCATGCCCTGCGTAAACAAATCTTTCACCGGTTGTTTACTTCTTTCGCACAATAATTTCCTGATTGAAGTTTTGTCCTGCGAAAATTGTTTATCGGCAACTTCAATACTTATTCTTGCAATTTCTATCGGCGGAATATTAAACCAATCGTAATGCAAAATCTCGAACAACAATTCATCGCCGCTGTACGGAATATCATGTTCAAACGATAAATATCTTAAAACAGAAATTATCTTTTTTGCAAACGGAATGTTAAGAATATTCAAACTGCGCTTACTATAGTACGGAATTTTTTTCAGTTTAAAATATTGCGCCAGCTCTTCACCATATTTATTCTCTTTATAAATAATACCTATTTTATTCGGCGCAATGCCTTCCGCTAAAATTTGTTCAACACGCTGCGTTATACCAATCATTTCATGACGCTGCGTTTCATAATTATAAATAATCGGCTTGTGTGTAAGATGTTTTATTGTATCGTTCGACGAAATAAGTTCTTTACTCAATCCTTCAATCTTTCGTATCAGCCGTTCATTGTTTTTATCAATAATCGTTTTTGATACATTCAATATGCCTTGCGTCGACCGGTAATTATTCGTCAGCACAACCGTGAGCAAATCATTTTTATAACTGTTCGCAAAGCTCATCATGTTCTCCACATTCGCACCCTGGAAACGATAAATGCTCTGGTCATCATCACCCACCACAAACACATTCGGTTTATCCCAATAATTAATCAACAATTCAACCAAACGGTTTTGCGTACCACTTGTATCTTGATACTCGTCAACCAAAATATATAAGAACTGTTCCTGGTAACGCAACAACAAATTCGGGTTCTCCTCAAATGCCTTAATCACCCAGTTAATCATGTCATCAAAATCATACAAATTTTTGCTGCGCATCAACTGCTGAAAATTATCAAACTCATTCACGGCAGCCCGCAACCTTTCCATGCGTTCTGTTTCTTCAGCAATTTTATCGGTACGCACATCGCCTTTCTTAAAATTGCCAGTTAATCGTTTGGCAATGTATTCATCACGCTGCGACAAAGAATTTATATAAGCGCTTATACGTTCATTAATAAATGTTGGGCTCCAACCTTCACGCTTCATCGTGCTGAACAGTGATTGAAGATTATTTATTTCGTAATACACATCGCCGCGATAACGTTTCAGGACATGCCCTTTTGGAAACGAATCTATCAGTTGTTTAAATAAATCTATGCGTTGCAAATCGCTCACCGGGTCAAGCGCATTCTTTTCAAACAAGCCAAGATTATCCTGTATCACATCATTGCAAAAAGCATGAAATGTATAAATGTTCACCTTGTAAGCATCGGCGCCAATAAAATCAAGAATGCGTTTGCGCATGGCAATAACGCCGGCATCTGTGTAGGTAAGGCAAAGAATATTTTGCGGCTGCGTATCTGTATCCAGCAATATCTTGCCGATGCGTGCAGAGAGTATCTGCGTTTTGCCCGTGCCCGGTCCTGCAATCACCATTACCGGACCTTCAATGGTATCTACCGCACGTTTCTGCTGCTCATTTAACCTGTTATATTCTGTGTTGAATTTTTGTAGTTGGTCTTGCTTCGAAGGCATTCTACAAAGATAAATATTAGCTGTTGGCTTTTAGCTTTCAATCATTAGCGTTATGCACATTTAACGCGTTGTTCTGTTCTTTTTCTCTTGAAAGAAAAAGAACCAAAAAGTTCAAGAACGGATGATATTCAGCACATCCGTTCATTCGCCTTGATTGAGCTTTTGTACTGCTGATTTTTCAACTGTTGAGCATTGATGTTGCAAGCATAAAACGCAACCACGTCGTCGTCATTCCCGTGAAAAC
>JBEHXR010000418.1:0-2907 GCA_048498595.1 Bacteroidota bacterium | reverse complement strand
GTTGTGTTTAAGTTTGACTTTGGTTGTTCATTTGAATTTGTTGCAGTTTGTTGCTGAATAGCAGAACCCGTAAATGCTGAAGCTTTTGTATCATGCAACAACCAATATCCAATACTAAAAATTACTATTAATGCCAGCGAAGGCAAAATAAATTCTGATGACTTGCCAAAAGAAAATCTTTTTGCTTTTTTCTTTTGCAGCAATAAATTATCAATATAGCTGTCTGTAAGCGTATCTAATGATTGCTCAAATTTCTTTTCAAGCACAGGTGCTGTCTTAACAGATTCATTGATTGATCTTTTAACGGGCACAGCAATTGTTGAAACTGTTTCCGTTTTTACCGGCACAACCGTTTCCTTTTCTTTTTCCCAATCCTTCCAGGCTTGCTCCCAGCTTAAGGGTCTCGAATTTAAAGGCTGCGATCCACTTGGATCTGTTATTCTTGACTTGGAATATTTTTTGGTTTCAGAAATATTCGTATTAGAATATGCCTGCGTTGTTATAGTTTGAATCTTGCTCCATGCGGCTGAAACTTTATAACGTGGTTTTTGTTTTGTAGCCTCAACAATATTATTATTCATGGCAACAGCAGCCTGAACAGCATTACTTACACGCGCTATCGTTTCCTGTTGCTTTGTTATTATGAGATTGTTAAGATAATTGTCAGGATCGGGAACATAATTTTTAAACTCGTTCATCTCGCCGGGGTATCTCCAGGCAGCGCTGCGACCATCAATCCAAATTAAATCGTAAGGCTTTAAACCTTTTGCAATAAGATCTTCTGATGTAAAAGGACCTTGTTCTTTATTGTTGCGCAACAGGCGATAAACTTTGCTATTCATATTGGCTTAAAAAACAATAATGCTTAATTGTTGAAAATTATTGTAAACGCTATGATAAATTTTCATCAAAATAGTTTAATTCTCAACTTGCTTCTTTTTGCTAAAATTCATTGCAGGTAAAGATCGCAGCGTTTCCCCATCTTATACACGCTTATAATGGCAATATTTTTAATGCTGAAATAAAAAATTCAATTCACGTAAGTTTGCAAATCACTTCAGATAAGCATGCAAAAACCAAAAGGTAAACTGATTGCAATTGGCGGCGCGGAAGACAAAGGAACGGAGGTTGAAAAAGGTGAAATCCATAAAAACAATCTTAATTTTTTTGAGCTGGGCATTTTGCGCCGTATTGTAGAAGAAGCCGGCGGCATACAAAAACGTATAGAGGTTATTACAACAGCATCTATGATTCCGCACCAGGTGGGCGAAAATTATTTGAACGCATTTGGAAAAATCGGTTGTGTAAATGTTGGTATCATGCATATTCGCACCAGGGAAAACTTGCAGGATGGCGAATACATTGAGCGATTAAAGAAAAGCGATTGTGTGATGTTCAGCGGCGGCAATCAAATGCGCTTAACAGCAACACTTGGCGGTACAGAATTTTTAAAACTTTTACGGCACCGCTATCAAACAGAAAAAATTGTTATTGCCGGAACATCAGCAGGCGCAATGGCAATGAGCAGCACAATGATCTATGAGGGCAATCCTTTCAGGGCACATTTAAAAGGTGAAGTAAAAATTACCACAGGATTACGCTTTATTGAGAATGTTATTATTGATTCGCATTTTGAAAAACGCGGTCGCTTTGTGCGGCTTGCGCAGGCAGTTGCAAGTAATCCGGGTTGCATTGGCGTTGGCTTGGGAGAAGACACTGGAATGATTATTACGGATGGCAATAAAATGGAGGCAATCGGCAGCGGGTTAATTGTAATTATTGACGGGCACGAAGTGATGCACACAAACATTGCCGACATTCCCGAAGGCAACCCGATGAGCATTGAAAATTTACGTGTGCATTTTTGTGCAAGAGGTAATGGTTATATTATAGATGAAAGAAAATTTGTAGAGAAGATGGGAAAAGAAACAACACCGTTTATGACAGACGTAATTTAATAAAATTGCTATATGAACATCACAAACAAACTCATTTGGGTTTTTATTTTTATCGGCGCCATTGTTTTCATGTCTTTTATAAAAGATACCAAAAGAAATAAGCGCGTAATTTTTTTTGGTGACTCCATTACGCAGGCCGGTGTGCAACCGAACGGTTATATAACCGTGATGAAAGACATGCTTTCGCAACAGGGAATAACCAATTATGATTTTATTGGTGCCGGTATTGGCGGCAACAAAGTATATGATTTGTATTTGAGAATGCAGCAAGATGTAATTCAGCAATCACCTGATATTGTTGTGATATGGATTGGTGTAAACGATGTATGGCATAAAAGCATGTTTGGTACAGGAACTGATCCGGATAAATTTGAAAATTTTTATCGCGCTATTATTAAAGAGCTGCAGAGCAATGGTATTAAAGTAATGCTCGTTACACCAACAACAATAGGCGAAAAAAATGATTACACCAATCAACAGGATGGCGATTTAAATAAGTATTCGCAGATCATTCGCAACATAGCAAAGGACATGAACTTGCCTCTGTGCGATTTGCATTCTATCTTTCATACTTATGAAGTAAATAATAATACTGCAAATGTTGACAAAGGTGTTCTTACAATAGACGGTGTGCATTTAAATGACGCAGGTAATAAACTTGCAGCGACCGAAATCTGGAAAGTACTGAAGGATGTGCAGTAACGCGGTCAGACGCCTCAAATGCGTCAGACCGTAGCTTTATGGTTATTCTATCTTCAATCTTAATAAACCAAACCGTTTAAGAAACCTCTTTTGATTGTGCTGCAAGGCAAGTTTATAAAAGAATGATTAATAAGAAGTCTGATTCTAACGCAGGTACAAACGTATCTGCGTTTTGTTTTGATATCCTCATCATATCAAAACAAAACGCAGATACGTTTGTACCTGCGTTAGAATCAGACTTCTTATT
>JBEHXR010000417.1:0-2913 GCA_048498595.1 Bacteroidota bacterium | reverse complement strand
TATAAAGAAAGTTGGTTGCCTGAATTGAATTACATAACATATCAATAAAATAGATACATGGCTTTTGTAGATTATTATCAAACATTAGGTGTAAATAAGCATGCAACTGCAGATGAAATAAAGAAAGCGTACCGAAAACTTGCAAGAAAGTATCATCCTGATGTAAATCCGAACGATAGTGAAGCGCACAAAAAATTTCAGCAAATTAATGAAGCGAATGAAGTGTTGAGTGATGCTGAAAAGCGAAAAAAATATGATGCTTACGGCGAGAACTGGCAACATGCAGATGCTTATGAAAATGCAAGAAGACAACAATCGCAAGGTCAATCACAAAATTGGCAGGATTACACATATAGCGGAGGACAACATGAAGGGGATTTTTCTGATTTTTTTGAATCGTTATTTGGTGGCTCAGCAAGAAGAGGCGGCGGCAGGAGAGATGTAAAATTTCGCGGACAAGATTATAATGCTGAATTGCATTTATCGTTTCGCGAAGCATATCACACACACAAGCAAACTTTAACGGTTAATGGAAAAAATGTAAGAATAACTATTCCTGCAGGCGTTGAAAATGGTCAGGTAATTAAACTAAAAGGTTATGGCGGCGAAGGTGTAAACGGCGGACCAAGCGGAGATTTGTATATCACATTTGTAATTGCGGATGATTCAAAATTTAAAAGGGTGGGAAACGATTTGTATACAACAGAAGAAATTGATTTGTACACCGCGGTTTTAGGCGGAGAAATAACAATTGAAACATTAAGTGGCAAGGTGAAATTAAAAATAAACGCCGGAACACAAAATGGAAGTAAGATAAGATTGAAAGGAAAAGGATTTCCGGTGTATAAAAAAGAAGGCGAGTTTGGCGATTTGTACATTACTTATCATGTGAAATTGCCAACACACTTAAGTGAAGAGCAAAGAAAATTATTTGAACAACTTTCTAAATTATAAGTATGGAAAATGATTTATTAAGCGTTGAAGAGTTCTGCATTCATTATAATGTGGAATATAATTTTCTTGAATTATTGCACGAGCATGAGCTGATTGAAATTGTAAATATTAATGAGCATGATTATTTGCATGCAGATGCTTTAAGGAATTTAGAAAGCCTGATGCGTATGCATTACGATCTAAATATTAATCTTGAAGGAATTGAAGTAATAAATAATTTGTTATCGCGCATAAATAACATGCACCAAAGAATTATGTATTTACAAAATAAATTGAAAGTGTATGGCGAAGATGAAAGACTTTAGCGTTCTATTTATCAACCTGGAACTTCCCTGTTTCTAAAATTCTACCTGCTTTATCAAGAACCTGGTAAACATAAATGCCGCGATAAAAATCATTTGTAAGTGTGAGGGTAATTTTTTCGCTTGATATAGTTGTTGAATACATTTTCTTGCCGGTGAAGCTATAAACTTCAAGCGTATAGTTTTTCGAAATTTTAGCGTTATCAAACAACTCAAAATTTACATAAGATATTGCAGGATTAGGATAGCATTTCACGATTTTCACCTGCCCAAAACCGGAGTTATTAAACGTGGTATATGATTGAGTTGCAGAAATTGCACATGCAAAAGCCACAACCAGGAAAACTTTTTTTAAGACCTGTAAAATGTTCCGAGTAAAAATTCTATTCATATTCTAATATAAAATTATAAATAATAACGTGTTTGACCAAATACGCTTCTTAATTTAAAAGCTTTATTCAATTTTTACAAATCTTTAAACTTTATAAATCAAGTTCGGTGCCATGCGTTAGAATTTCGGACACAAAACCGCATTTTTTGTTGAATTGTTCCTGTCTAAAAATCCTGCATAAGTAAACGATACTTCAAAACCGCCACGATACTGGCTTGCGGCTTTTAACTCAGAAATATTTACATCATAACTAAACGCAACAGAGAAAGGATTATAATCAAGCTGCACAACCGGAATAAATGCGTCCTTCCATCTCAAGTATCCTCCAAAATGAATTGTATACAGCGGGTTTGTATAATCGTCACCAATTTTTCTTGAATAAGTTAAACCGCCAATTGTTTCGCTATAATCTCCCTGCTTGGAAAAATCTGATTGCAGTGTAATGTACGATTGTTCATTTACGGATAACCTCACGCCACCGGAAAACACAAGCTTCGGATTTAATTCGACAGGCGGATTAACATAAAAAGAATTTTTTGGCCTGTTGAAATGATGATAAGCAGCGCCTATGAAATAATAATCTGTTGCACTGCCTGCGATAGCTGAATTAAAAGAAAGCCCTACACTTCCATCCCAATAATGGTAACCAAATTTTGTAAGCGTTTCACCGTCTCCTAATGAAGGATTATAACCGTTGCCATCGTATTCGTTGTTCGTTGTTATTTTACTGCGATCTATTCTGCGTTGTACATAACCACCCATTATACCCAATGAAAGATATTTGCTCTTTTCATCGTTCAAAGATTTATGATAGTTTAAAGCAGGGTAAATATTCGATGTTGTAAAATTTGTTACGCCTGCACGATCATATAAAATCTGGAAACCTGTTGTAATGAAATCGTTGCCGTGACCAACCGGTTGTTTGTATTCAAAATTTAAAGAACCTGTTTGATATGGTGTAGTTACACTTTGCCATTGATTCCGGTACACAGCCTGGAAGCGAATATCGCCTGCAAACAATCCCGCCAATGACGGATTTCGTAAAAGCGGTGCATTAAAAAATTGAGAAAAATGCGGATCCTGCCCGTACGTTTTCAGCACACTGCATGCAAGTAGAGTTATGGATATACGCATTATGTTTTTCATATCGGATCTTTTGGATATTGGCGAATAAAAGTATTCATCTTTATATGATATTATTGGAGTAATCGGTTTTTTTTATACTCAACGAAGCAAAGTAACATTACCTTTCTTCGTGAAAGTTTG
>JBEHXR010000416.1:0-2919 GCA_048498595.1 Bacteroidota bacterium | reverse complement strand
GATATGATGCGCAATAACTCTGCTTTAATTTTTTCAAGCGCTGCAGTTAAGTTATATGGAACGATATTATCATTTATTGATTGCTGCAATGCCTGCATCAGCACATCAATATTTTCATGCATGATGCCATTTAATTTTTGCTGTGCTTGTTGTTCATACGTTGGCGCTGCAATGCTTTGCAATAATTGTTGGGTGATATTTGAAGGCACACCTTCGCGCAGCAAACCATAAAAAACAACTGCTTCGATTTTGGTTTGCGATTCAAAACGATAAGCCATTGCCAACGCTGTAATGCGATCTTGCTGCAAACCTGTTTTGTTGGTAAGAAAAGTGATGTCTTGTGTATCTGAATTTTCAGTTACATCTGCCAAAGACAATCTTCCCAAAAAAGGCGTAATTGCTGACAATACTTGTTCAAACTCTGAAACACCTTTAAAAGATTGTGTTGCAAATGAAATATCAATCGTTAACTGAACCGGTGCATTATAATATACATCAGTTTGTTTGAGCTGCGTTCCATTTGCGTCGTATAAGCGCAGCATTACATCAGCCGCTTGCTTATCAGTATACGCAAAATTTTCGGGCGAATAATAAATTTGATAGAAACCTTGCTCGTTGGTTTTTGCTTCGCCCAATGTTTGTTCACTGCGAATATCTTTATCAAATGCGCGAATCAAAACACCAGTCATTAATTGCTGGTATTGATTTCTTACAGTTCCTGAGATCGAATAACGTGCGCTTGTTGAAACAGCGGCATTAGAAATGTTTGGCATCTTAAAAAAATTAATTGTTTAATAATTTTTTTAAGTGTTCAGGTTTGATATGCTTTGGGTGGTTATATTTTTAAGTTGACCTCACCTAATTCCCTGTCTGCCGACAGGCAGGCTCTCCAAAGGAGAGGACTTTACACGCTGAAAATTTAAAGCGTCCCATTTTTTACTGTCTTCTTGCCCTTCTCCTTTGGAGAAGGGTTGGGATGAGGTCTTAATCAAAATGTTCCGCTTATTCCTAATGTTCCTCCTGTTCCTCTCAACGGCGGCGCTGTTGTTACTGTGCCTGTCTGTGTTTTATCATCATACTTCGCATCAAAAGGTGAGCTTGTTGAAGCTGGATTATTCACGAAAAATTGTGCACCGATCTTCACGTGATTTCCTCCAACAATTGTCGTTAAGCCAAGATCAACCGTAACATTCGGAGATGTTTGTGGTGCAATTTTTAATGCAGGCGAAACACTAAATCTTCCGAGCGGTGTTGGCGTTTCATATTTTATGGAGCCTTGTACAGTTCCCGTTCCAAATTTGCCTCCAATAGTGAGTGATGGCGGCGCAGCAATATCTTTTCTTAATTGTTCTAATTGTTTTTGCTGTGCAGATTTTTGTTGCGTTGCCGTTGGTGAATTTGGATCTGTTTTTTCAGGCGATTTTGTGTCTTGTTTTTTCTCATCCTTTTTTTCGTCTTCAGATTTTTTTGGTTTCAGCGTAATTTCAAAACCATATAAATCTGTTTTATCATCTTTCTTTTCATAACTCACAGAAATTTTAAAACGTTCATCCGTTAATTTTTCTGAACCAGCGCCGAGCAATAATCCTAACAATCCTGCAGCCGCCTGACCTGTATACACATCGCCCACAACCGGCACATTTAATTTTTCATTTTTAATACCAAGCGCTGTTATTACCGCAGCAGTTGGCAACACAACCAATACACCACCGACAATCAATGAAGCTTTATTTTTTTCCCAATCAATTTTTAATGAAGCGGTAAGCTCATTCAACTTTGGATCAAGCAATTGTTTTTTTATCGCTTTAAATTGTTCTGAATCCAAAAATATTTGCCCGGTTGCTTTGCCAACATTTCCTAAATCTTTTGTTGCCTGGTCGCCGGTTGATTGATAAACAGGTTGACCATTTGCATCCGTTGTTGTTTTCCATGTGCCACCAGTTGTGCCATCCGTTCCGGTCAAATCTTTTTTTAAAATTGGATTGTTGCTGCAATACACATAATCGTTGATTCCATCTTTAATGCCGATGGGATCAACGGCTGTCCATCGCGCCAGCCAACACGCATAATATCTTTTGCCATGATAATATAAACCACTTTCTGCGTCACGTTCTTTGCTCGTGTAGCGATAACGTTTTGATGTTTCTGTTTGATTGCGCATTGCCTGGTAAGCCGTGCTGCCGAAAGGATAATATTCTTCATAAGAAATGATCGCAGCATTATTATCTAATTCCAGGCAAGCCGTTTCAATGTGATTCAAATATTGATAACGAATCAAAAATGCCAAGCCGCTATCTTCACCTTTTGTTCTTGTTTCAATTAAAGCGATGCGTTGTTTATCATCCATCACATGTATTGTTTCGCGTTCAAGATTGATGTTGCCATTTTGCGTTTCGCGATACACTTCATAACTATTCAAATAAATTCTTTCTTTAACTAAATTTCCATTTTCAATAATTTTCCTTACGCGATTTCCATTGCTATCATACACATAATACGCAGTGCCGCCGCCACCTAAATCAACTTGTTGCAATTGATCCAGGTAATTCCATGTCAAACCAAAAGTTCCGTTTTGTAAATTTTGCAAATTGCCATGCGCATCATAATTGTATGTTGTGATGTTTGCGCCAACTTGTGTTTGCGCCAAACGATTATTATTTGCATTTGGTGTAAATATTCTTGTCCATTTATTGCTGAAAATTCCATTGCCTGCGTTATGAATCATGTGCAACATATTTCCAACTTCATCGTAATCATATTTCTCTTCGTAACGCTGCATGGCATTCATATCGCCGGGTAGCGTCAATCGCTGATTATTAAATGTTGTTTTATCCGGATCGAATTGATCACTCGCTGCATTAGCGCCAGCATGTTCGCGACCTTGCGCATAGGTTAACCGATACAATGCATCATATTCAT
>JBEHXR010000415.1:0-2921 GCA_048498595.1 Bacteroidota bacterium | reverse complement strand
CTTTGCACATGACCAATGTTTTCTTCCTGGCTTAATTTGTTTACATGAAAATCGTAATAAGCATCCATGTTTTCTGCCATTACTTTCAACATAAAATCAAACTCGCCGCTGATGTTATAACACTCAACAACTTCAGGCATGTTCTGGATCATCTTTATAAATTTTGAGCCTGCACTTTTATTATGTTGTCTAAGTGAAACATAACAAATCACCATCAAACCTTTCTTCACTTTAGCATGATCGACCAACGTTGCATATTGTTTAATAACACCCGCTTCTTCCATGCGTTTGATGCGTTCATGCACCGGCGTTGTGCTTAGATGAATTTTATCTGAAATTTCTTTCACGGTTGTACGTGCATTATGCTGTAACAATTTCAGAATGGCAAGATCCTTCTCATCAATGTTAAAACCTGTTATAGTGGATTCGTCTTTTTTGATAACCTTCGGCATAAGAAACTATACTTTTATTCTTTTTAACTGAAATAAGTTTCAATTTCATTCCAAAAATAAATAACTAATTATTATTTTATCCTGAATTTTTACTTTTGCCTTTCAAATTTTAAATATGTCAACTGTAACAAAAAACATTGATCTGAATCTGCCTTACAAAGTGAAAGATATTTCGCTTGCAGAATGGGGTCGTAAAGAAATAAGATTAGCCGAAGCAGAAATGCCGGGCTTAATGGCACTTCGTGCTGAATACGGAGCAAGCAAACCTTTGAAAGGCGCCCGCATTGCCGGTTGTTTGCACATGACCATTCAAACAGCGGTATTAATTGAAACCTTAATTGAATTAGGCGCTGAAGTAAAATGGAGCTCCTGCAATATTTTTTCAACGCAAGATCATGCGGCTGCTGCAATTGCTGCTGCAGGTATTGGTGTGTTTGCATGGAAAGGTGAAACTTTGGAAGAAGCTGATTGGTGCATTGAACAAACATTATTTTTTGGCAGCACTGATCGTCCGCTGAATATGATTTTGGATGATGGCGGTGATTTAACGAATATGGTATTTGATAAATATCCTGAACTCATTCAAAACATCAAAGGTTTGAGCGAAGAAACAACAACAGGTGTACATCGTTTGTATGAAAGAATGGCGAAAGGCACGTTGCCAATTCCGGCAATCAACATTAATGATTCTGTTACCAAATCAAAATTTGATAACAAATATGGTTGTAAAGAAAGTTTGGTTGATGCAATCCGTCGTGCAACGGATGTGATGATGGCTGGTAAAGTTGCAGTGGTTGGTGGTTATGGTGATGTGGGTAAAGGTTCTGCGGCTTCATTGCGTGGTGCAGGTTGCCGTGTAATTGTTACAGAGATTGATCCTATTTGTGCTTTACAAGCTGCAATGGATGGTTATGAAGTAAAGAAAATGATTGATGCAGTTAAAGAAGCTGATATTATTGTTACTGCAAGTGGTTGTCGTGATTTGATTACCGGTGAACACTTTAAATTAATGAAGGATAAAGCCATCGTTTGTAACATCGGTCACTTTGATATTGAAATTGATGTTGCCTGGTTGAATGATAATTATGGCAACACAAAGAATGAAATTAAACCTCAGGTTGATTTATATACAATCGACGGTAAGGATGTAATTCTTTTGGCTGAAGGTCGTTTGGTGAATTTAGGTTGCGCAACCGGTCACCCAAGTTTTGTAATGAGTAATTCATTTACAAACCAGGTGTTGGCGCAAATTGAATTGTGGTTGAATGCTGATAAATATGAAAACAAAGTGTACGTGCTTCCAAAGCATTTGGATGAAAAAGTTGCACGTTTGCATTTAAAGAAAATTGGTGTTGAATTAGACGAATTAACAACAGCACAATCAGAATATTTAGGCATTCCGCAAAATGGTCCTTTCAAATCTGAGATGTACAGGTATTAGTTTTCTCAATTAAATATTTTTAAAGCTCTGGTAATTACCGGAGCTTTTTTATGTCTTTAATAGTTATTGATTTCGCCTCTATATTTATTCATAATAAATAAAAAAAATTATCTTGCTTCAACTAATTGCAACCTTATAACTGTTTATGAAAATTTTGGTCTGCCTGTTAATTCTTTTTTGTGCTTGCTTAATTCCGCTTATTTCTAAGGAACAAAGTTGTAATAACTGGTTGAAAACTTCAGGAATAGATCCAGGTGTGCAAATTGGAGATTTGGATATATCGGGCAATACAGTAACAGTAGAAGCTCTATTCAATAGAACCGAAAATTACAATCATGCTTTTTATGGCGGGGACATAGTATCCAAACATACAGATCCGACAGATGTAAATTATTTACTTCGTCCTACCCGCGCCGAAATTACAACAACTACCGGATGGCACGGCACTCCCGATGTTTGCGAATTTCAATTAAATAAAACTTACTATGTAGCGTTGGTATATGATGGCAAAACTTTAAAATTTTACAGAAACGGCTTTTTAATGAGCCAAACTCCGTGTACAGGTAATATGATTCTTAATAACTGGACTACAACAATTGGCTCAACAGCAGGTCCCTTAGATATGAACCCTTCCGAGTTTCACGGATATATTAATGAAGTAAGAATTTGGAAGGTTGCAAGAACACAAACTGAGCTTAGGACATATATGAACAAGCCGCTGCCGAACCCAACGACTCAAAATGGCTTATTAGCGTATTACACTTTTAATGATTTAAAAAATAAGCAGGGTGATGCAAGATGGGATGGCAAACTATACAATAATGCCAGCATTAATCAAACAAATCCAGAATGCAATTTTATAGCCGATTCTTGTGGTGCTCAAAGATGTAACTTGTCTGCAGGCTTCACCTACAAACAAAACACTTGCAATCCAACAACAATTCAATTTAAAGACACTACAGCAAATGCAGATAGCATTTGGTGGAATTTTGGGGATGGAAAAACTGCGGGCAATATTCAAAACATCA
>JBEHXR010000414.1:0-2922 GCA_048498595.1 Bacteroidota bacterium | reverse complement strand
ATAAAATTTTCGACCTGAAAAATAGTGATGCAATTGTTACTTCGCAGCCCATGTTGAGGTGGAAGGATTTTTTTATGCAGAGAAAAAGATGGGCAAGCAAAACTTTAGTCTACGATGATTATAAAATTATTGTCGTACTGGCATTTGTCTACTTACTTAATTGCCTCTTCGTCGCCTTGATAATTGCATCACTTTTCAGCAGCCTTTATTGGTGGTATGCACTTGCCTTCATCGTTATTAAAACTATCATTGAACTACCTTTTGTAAATAGTGTCGCAAAATTCTACAATGAAAAAAAATTAATTAAATACCTTTTCATTTTTCAACCGCTTCATATTTTGTATACAGTGTTTGTTGGACTAATGAGCCAGTTTGGCAAATATGAATGGAAGGGCAGGAAAACAAAATAGATTTATCTTTCTCAAATGAACGAATCATCATTATCATTTCAGCAGGCAGCATGGAGGCGTTTGAAAAAAAATAAAGGAGCAATGGCCGGCTTAGTAATGATATTCATCTCTATTGCAGTCGCTATTTTCAGTTACTTAATCGCCCCGGACTCTTCTCCTTTTGCCAATAGAATTATTCTTGAAATTGGTGGCGAAAAGCCCGGCTTCACACAAAATTTTCTGTTGGTTAAAAAAACACAACCTCAGTCCGCAGGTTTTTTCTCAAAGGTTTTTTTCGGCAGCCCTGATCAATTCGATCACATTCCAATTACAACTTACCAGCAAACGAACGACAGCATTGTTGCTGAAAAATTTATTGATGAAGGGATTACCGAAAGAATTGCATATCATAAAAATTCCTTAGCAAACGAACCTGTTGTCAATAAAAGATTTTTATTAGGCACTGATAAATATGGCCGCGACATATTAAGTCGCTTGTTGGTTGGCACAAGGGTTAGCTTAAGTGTTGGATTGATCACTGTTATTATCTCGCTTACCATAGGAATTATTTTAGGTTCGCTGGCCGGATTTTACAAAGGCAAAACAGATAACATTATTATGTGGTTGATCAATGTTATCTGGAGTATACCAACATTGTTACTTGTATTTGCAATTACATTATTACTCGGCAAAGGCTTCTGGCAGGTATTTGTAGCTGTTGGATTAACTATGTGGGTTAACGTTGCACGACTTGTTCGCGGACAGGTGATGGTTACAAAGGAATTGCAGTATGTTGAAGCAGGGAAAGTGCTTGGCTTTAGCGATTTCAGAATTATTGCACACCATATTTTACCAAACATATTTGGCCCCGTAATGGTGATTGCTGCATCTAATTTTGCATCCGCAATTGTTATTGAAGCAGGCTTAAGTTTTTTAGGAGTTGGCGTTCAACCACCGCAACCAAGTTGGGGATTAATGATAAAAGAGAACTACAATTTTATTATTACGCAAAATCCAATGCTTGCTTTAGCTCCCGGTTTTGCCATCATGCTTCTTGTTCTTGCTTTTAATTTATTGGGAAATGGTTTGAGAGATGCCCTCAATGTTCGTGGAAGAATCTGATGTAGCCCTTCTTGTTTTTTCATCAGCAACAATAATTACAGCAACACACAAATAAAATACACTACCCACTTTGTCCGTCTCAATCATATCGCTTAAAAAATTTATTCCGCATTGCATTATTAATACCGATGCAACTGCTGCGATAGTCGCTTGCCAAAATTTATCTTTCGTTCTGAGATAAATTTTTTGACAATACCAAAGCAAGACTGCAATTAGCAATACAAACAAAGTGCATCCTATTAAGCCCTGCTCAATCAGCATCAACAAAAAATAATTGTGTACTGTTGATTGCTCACGATTATCACTGACATAGGTTTTAAAAGCAGGCAACGTATAGCTCTTATATTGATGATAAAAAGTGGAAGGGCCAAAACCTGTTTTCCAATTGTCTTTTACCATGCTTACACCAGCTACCCAACGATAAAGTCTTTCAGCATTTGAAAGATCTTTCAATTGATATGTTGCAATAAGGTGTTCGCTAAAGTTTTTATGATATATGGTAGACTTAAAGTCATTGGAAAAATTCAAATACCTGTCATTGGATTTAAGAAAAAAAATACTTGCTAAAGTAATTGCTATAAAAAAAAGAAAACTAAAAACCAGTAGCCTTTTTCTTATCAACCAATACGCAATCATGCCAGCAAGCAATGCCATCCACGCTCCTCTCGCATAAGAAAAATAAACCGCAGCAAATGTTACAACGAGAACGAAGCCAAGGAATATTCGGAGTTTTCCTGGAGAATGAAGTTTGATTATTGCAACAAGGATTGGCACCATGAAAACAAGAAGTGCTGAATAGTTTACATGGTTTCTGAAAAAAGGCTCCAATGCATCGTTTACTTTACTAAAATGAAAACCATATGAAGCGTGGCGAATTAACGCTGTTGCCATTGCCACCATCATTGAGCATAACAAAAAAACAAATGATCGTTTAAGAATTTTTTCATCCCGAAATAAAACAGTGGGCAGCGCGACAAAAGCAAATAAATACCATCCTTTAGCAAGTAGATATTTAAGTGACAAAATTTGATCGGTTGAAGTAACAACAGTAATAACCGCCCATAAAAATTGAAGGCTTATGATAATTACCAGGGGATGTAGTTTCTTAATGGAGATGTTTTGTCTTTGATACAACAAGAAAACCGCAACAGATAAAGCGCCTAAAAGCATCAAAGGCTCATCGGGCAAATCTGTTCCAAGCGTAGGGGTAAAATTAAATTCCACCGACCATGGAATGGACAACATTAGTGCATAAAGAAGAAGTTGAGGATGTTGAATTAAGAAAATTGCAGCAACCATTGCAATGGGTATTGCAAGGAAATACATTTCCTGCGAGTAAGCATAACAGCCCGTTGCTATAAAAAATAAAGCAGAAAAAAAGTAAATGAAACTCTTATTTGTAACGCTGATC
>JBEHXR010000413.1:0-2933 GCA_048498595.1 Bacteroidota bacterium | reverse complement strand
TTCCTGTTGTTGCTACACTTGAATCCCACGGTAGTTTATAAAACTGGCCCTGGCAAAACATACCAGAAGCATTTTTATATTCCGGTGGTTTGCCTACGCTTAAATTTAAAACAGTAACGGAATCGCAGCCTTTGGCAGATGACGTGGTATATATTGCTGCAGTATCGCCGCCTTTATTAACCGTAATACCATTCCACACATAAGGCAATTGTTCATAACAGACGAATTGCTTTTGCACGGTTGCGGCATTTGCTGCCGGAACGGTAAAGGGTATGGAAGCAGAAGGTAATTGCAGGGCATTGTTGCATAAACTTAATAACGTGTTTCCATCATTTCCTGTTTTTGCTGAAACCGAATAATTACCTGCCGGAACCGGCGATAAAAAATTGATATTAATTTCATCGGTATATCCTTTATTGCCGCTGCAATTATTTCCTGAAGCACTTTTGATATTTACGGGTGCAGTAGTTACAAAGTCGCTGCCATTCGCAGCTATTGAACTGCACAGCACTTCTGTATTAAGCTTCAAAAAAATATTCGTGGCATTCGGGCATGTAGCAGCAACACTGTTTAAAACAGGAGGAGGTCCGCTTCCAAATTTTGCGGTCGATCCTGTAAAATCAATTGTAAAGCCCTGGCTTGGACCACCGGAAACGTAGTTGCCAAAATTGTTTACCATTACCAGGTAGGTTTCACCGGCTACTGCATCAATTTGTTTCAAAAAAGAATGGCCAAAGGTTCCGGACAGAACGCTTGTTATAGTTGATAACGTATCCATCCCAATAACTCCATTTACATTACTGCCCGGAAGGTTATTATTAAAATTGCAGCGTACCACAGTCTGCGGATTTATATTGCTGCAACCTGAATTTGTAATATTTAAAACGGCAAAATCATAATCATCTTCCGGGCTTACAGGCGTAATGTTGAATACAATTCTGCCGGAGCTGACGATGATTACTTTAAACCACACAGAATTATCTTCAGCACCATTACAGGGGCAGTTAGATAGATCGAGTGTTTTTCCGGTGCCGGTATAACTATACGGTGTATTAAAACTATTGCCGCAAAGTAACAAGGCATTACAGGCATCTTGTTCCGGCTGGTTTGGTGGCAACTCATGCACTTGCGCAGATACAGAAAATGAGACAAACACAGGCAATATTATTATTATGAATTTAAGCCTGTGTGTGTTTAAAAAGAACATGTAATAAAATTAGACAGATGACTAAGCCGGTTTGCAGTTTTACTCACTTCGAATGTATGCAATTTCATGTCTTTATTTATATATCGCATCCTCCCCTGGCGCAGGAAATATCAGTAAGTGAGAATGTAATAATAACACAAACCTTCCTCGTTAAACTGTACCAAAACTGTTATTCATTCACCTCTTCTTCGTCTCCGGGACGGCAAAAGACGAATATGAAACGAACAAGAAACGAATATGAAACGAAGAAAAGATTTAATTGTCCACCATTTTTCATTGAGCACTGCCTGTGCAGAAGGCATAAGCAAATCTTAGATTAATATGTAAAACATTAACAACCCCAAATATTATTGCTGCTTATACAAGCATTCATTTCGTGTATATAATTGAACAATTAATGCAGAGATGAAAAAACCATGGCGTAGCCTTCGGCTACGCCATGGTAAAGAGCTTCATAAATTTATAAGCAGCAACAGTAGTTGATATTATTGCCGCTTAAAGCTACGCACCTCTCTATTGATCTTGATGATTAATTAACATGTGTACCGGCACCTACTTCATGATGTTTGGTACCTACCCGTGCAGATGCACTGCAAGAACTCATTGAAATATAAAATACCATAAGTAAAGCCGCGATTAATGAATACTTTTTCATACTGTTATGTTTTACTATGTATCAATAAAAACTATGCCATAGCCCGGCCTATCCTTTTTAGTTTACGCTTTCAGCATTTGCAACGTTCATTAAAACATTATTGTCAACAACAAAAAAGTATGCGAAAGATATTTTTGCCTGCTCTTATTCTTCTTCTTATTGCCTGTAACAAACAACCCATGCCGGTAACCAATGTGCTCTTGCGCATTCATAACGAAACAAATAAAAGCTTCACGCAGGTGCTTACGACCAATGGAGGATTTAATAATGTTGGTCCTTACGCAACATCAGACTATCAATCTTTTTTCTATATACGTGCCCTCCCTTTCTGCACATTAATTAGCGGAACCGATACATCTTATGCAGGACAGATACCGGTGGATAATCCTGATTTGATCACTACCGGGAAATATACGCTGCAAATAAAACAAGATACTACAACTGCCACCGGTTATAGTTGTGTATATAAACAGGAATGAAGAAGATTTAAGCCACCAGCGAAGTATAGCATGCACGCCGCGTTAGCAACTTGAAAGTGCACATCATTTATTCAACGGCACATACTTCATCCAATCCACTTCCAGCTCATAAGGATGTAATGGTTTTTCAATGGCATTCGCATTTGTTTCAACCGGCCAGTTATTGGTATGCCAGAAGTTAATGCGGTAATATGATTGATGTTGCGGTATGCCACGTTGAGATCCTGCATAATCCCACAGTATAATTTTCTTACCTGTTACCGGATGGATCATCCACCAGGTAAGACGGTCGGAATGCCAGTCAAACCCGTACGTATAAAACTGCGATGAAGCATCATAATTGTCGATAGCGGCAATAGTATCAGGTTGATTTTGTGCACCGGTTAAGTCAGTAGGTTCTCCGTCATAACCTATTTTATAAATTGTATTGTAAATAATTCCCTTCGTTAAATTTATAGTTCGTCCAATTCTGTGCAGTGCGCCATTAAAACCCGTCCACGTGCCGATATAAATGATGGAAGGATCGGCAACCAGCCATTCAAAATCTATTTCACTCAATCCATACACGCTATCCATATAATAAGTAAAGTAA
>JBEHXR010000412.1:0-2943 GCA_048498595.1 Bacteroidota bacterium | reverse complement strand
CCTTTTCGCGCAATCGTCCATATAATTTGCACCAACGCAAATACAATGATGGCTGTAAAAAGAAAAGACAAGCCGCGAAAAAATTTCTCTTCTAATTTTCTTTTTAAAGTCATACGATTTCAGATTTATAAATGATGTAACGGAAAATAATATTGATGAAAACGATGATGACGAATAACAACAATGCGCCAAACATGAGTGCAGAATCATATGAAGGAATGCTCATCATCTCACCATAGTTATTGGCGATTAAACCAGGCAATGTGTAACCTGAATCAAACAGCGAATGCGGAATTTGCACAACGTTTCCAATCACCATTAATACTGCAATGGTTTCGCCCAACGCTTTTGAAAAACCCAAACCAAATGCAGATAAAATTCCGGATGAACCTTTACGTAAGAAAACATGTTTAATGGTTTCCCATTTTGTTGCGCCGAGTGATAATGAAGCTTCACCCAATTCAAGCGGAATTTGCCTGAACACTTCGAGCAGCATATTTAAAATGTATGGAATGCTCATCACGGCCAAAACAATTGCACCCGCGAGCAAACTGTAACCGAGTGAATCCGCATGAAACGCAGGTGCAATTTTATCGCTCACCAACGGCACAACAATTATCAATCCCCACATACCATACACAACAGATGGAATGCCGGCGAGAATATCAATCACCGGGCGCATAAATTTTAATATCCATTTAGGTGCATATTGCGTGAGATAAATACTTGAGAGCAGGCAAAGCGGCATTGAAATGATCAACGCTAAAACAGTTACTAAAACTGAGCTAACAATAAATGGCCAAAAACCAAATTGCCCGTCAGATGGATACCAGTCTTCTGAAAAAATTAAAGTGCTTAATTTATGGGTACTTAATAAACCGGTTGATTTAAAAACCAAACCGGTACCAATTGCAAGTGGTAATAGCAAACAAAATATTAAGCATGTTAACATCCATTTGGATGAAACGCTGTCAATTAATTTTCGAGATAAAACCATGGTGGGATTTTTTTTGGCAGATAAACTTGAACATCTTCCTGGCAGCTTTCGTGAAGTGATTAACAATTCACGAAAGCTTTTACTAAGTCTTATTAAAACCGATGAAACTAATTCTACTTACCCAGTTTCTTCAGCTGATCGCTTATCACATTTTTTGGCAACGGCACATAACCTGCAACACTCACAAAATTTTGACCCGTAGTTAAAACCCATTGAAAAAAATCAAGTACTTCTTTGCGTTGTGTTTTTCCTTTTGTAAGAAAATATAAATTTCTTGCAGGTGGCGATGGATAGTTGCCATCATTTACTGCTTTAAGAAAAATGCGCAGGTTGCCATAAAAATTTTCATTGGCATCAATTTGCCCGTTTCCGTTTACATCAATAGGAACTACTTCAATGCCTGGTAATTTTTTTCCTGTTCTTGGATCGAATACAAACAATGTGTTGTTGTAGCCAATACCATTTAAATCTTTTCGTACAGCATCAGCAACGCCAGGATCGCCTGAAACACCAACCCCTTTTAAATTCTCTTGTTTCTTACCAAAAAATGCTGCCCATGAATCTGCTGCGCCTGCAGCATCAGCCCTTGTATAAACATTTATCCGCCTTGAATCTTTAGTACCTAAAAGTTCACCCCATGTATTGATACTATGATCAACAAAAATTGAATTGAATTCGGCTTTCTTTACGCCGCGTATTTGTATTTGTTTTAAGTAAGGATTTTTTGCATTGATGGTTGGCAACACAGCATCTTTACAAAGTGCAATACTAAAAACACCTTTTGCCTTTTCTGCATCCGTTAATTCCCGCGAAAACATACCCACATCCACAGCACCGGCGAGGCAATCAGTTAAACCTTTGCCGGCACCACCTGCCTGAATATCAAATCTTATATCAGGATGTGTTTTATTATATTCTGCTGCCCATGTTTGCACTAACGGATACAATGCAAATGCACCTGAAAAAGAAATAGAAATTGTTTTAGGTGATGCATTTGCAGGCAATGGATTTTTTGCAGGTGTACCATTAAAATTTATAATCAATGTAAGTATTGCAACAGTTATTACGCTTAGTCTTTTTTTCATTTAGTTCGTTTTATTCTTTATTAAGTCTATAAGTTTAATAGGAATTAAAAATAAAAAAATTTTCTTTACATCAAAGCTTTTCAAAAAGTTATTTTTCCAAGCGTTGGTGTGAAACGAATACTTGAGTATACCCAGTAAGGTGTTAGCTTATCGTCGCCAGCTTTTTTAATAATCGTTGCAGACTTAGTTAACGATGCCCATGCAAAACCGATTTCCCAGTCTATTACTTTGTTTGGTATATAATTAAATTTCCAGTCGTTTTCAAATCCTAAATATTTATCAATCGGCGTTCCTTTAAACACAAATTGAGATTGAGAAATGAAAACATGATTTTGCATTGCAAGCGTAACCTTATTCCATTTCAATTGAAAATGTAAATATGGATTTACCATGCCTGCATTATTAAAATCTCCGGGCACATCAAATATATCCAGGTAACCCATAAAGCTGTGCGCAGTACCATATAGGGGAGTAAAACTTTTGTTCTCGGTTGGATGTGTTGAGCTATCCTGCCCGCTAAAATATTCCATACCAAGACGTGCACTAAAATTTCCTGTTCCTGATGTATATCTTATTTCAGGCTGAAAATAGTAAGCTGCTAATTTTTTACCAGTTGAATCTTTTCCATATTGATCATATGCTGCTATTGTGAAATACCAGTTGTAAGTTGAATATTCCAGCCTACCACCACTGGTAAATCTCTCATACGTGGTCGTATATTTTGCAGGATTTGAACTCTGATAACCGTCAGCTGCATTTATAGTTGTTAATGTAAACTTATCGCTTAGTTTCCAGTTAAGATAATGCACAACAAGTGACTTATAATTCGGAACCAAAGGATAATATTTTGTTGTGAAAAGA
>JBEHXR010000411.1:0-2966 GCA_048498595.1 Bacteroidota bacterium | reverse complement strand
AAAAGGCATGTTGAGGTTGGTGAAATGTATAATGATCAAATTCAAATTAAAAGCGGTCTTTCTGCCGGTGATATGTTGATCACCGATGGCTATCAGAATTTATACGATGGCCAGTTAATTACAACTTCTGCAAGCTGATGAACACTGCGTTTTCGTTCATCAAAAAAATAAACTGAATTTATGAGCCTTATAAACGATATAAAAAATTTTAAACAGTTTAGGCCAACAAGCTGGGCAGTAACAAATAAAACAGCCGTTTATCTCATCATTATTTTTGTTACTATCTGGGGTGCATCAAAATTTATTACAACGCCTAAAGAACAGTTTCCAGATATTGTTATACCAACAATTTACATTCAAACAATTTACGTTGGTAATTCACCAAAAGACATTGAGAACCTTGTTACCAAGCCCATCGAAAAACAAATTAAAGCGATCACCGGTGCCAAGATCAATAAAATAACAAGTACATCGCAGCAAGATTATTCTGCGATTGTAATTGAGTTTGATACAAAAGTTCAAACAGATGTTGCGCTGCAAAAAGTAAAAGATGCCATTGATAAATCGAAGCAGGATCTGCCAACCGATCTCACGCAGCAACCAACAGCACTTGAAGTAAGTTTTTCTGATCAGCCCATCATGTATGTAAACATCAGCGGTAATTATGATCTGCAGCGTTTAAAAAAATATGCGGATGATGCGCAGGATGAATTGGAAAATTTACCGCAGTTAAATCGTGTAGATATTGTTGGCGCGCCGGAAAGAGAATTTCAAATTAATGTTGATCGTCCGCGCATGGAAGCGGCAGGCGTAACCTTCGATCAAATAAATAATGCTGTTGCTGCAGAGAACCACGATATAACCGGTGGTTTGCTGCAAGTGGGCGATATGAAGCGCACATTACAGGTGCGAGGACAGTTTAAAACAGCATACGATATTCAGCAGGTTGTTGTAACAAACACGTATGGTGATCCTGTTTATCTGAAAGATATCGCTACCATAAAAGATACTTTAAAAACAAGCGAAAGTTATGCGCGGCTCGATGGTAAAAATGTAATCACATTAAACATTATAAAACGTTCGGGCGAAAACTTAATTGAAACTTCTGATGCAGTTAAAGCAGCGGTTGCAAATTTGCAGGCAACAGAATTTCCAAAAGATCTCAACATTGTAATTACCGGCGATCAAAGTAAAGCAACAAGAAATTCTTTCAACGATCTTGTAAACTCCATCGTAATTGGGTTTGTATTGGTGTTGATCATCCTCATGTTTTTCATGGGCGTTGTAAATGCATTCTTCGTTGCATTGTCTGTGCCGTTAAGTATGTTCGTTGCGTTTGTGTTTTTGCCGGCGGCGAATTTAATCATCGGCGGAACAGTTACACTAAACTTCATCGTGCTCTTTGCATTGTTATTTGGTTTGGGAATTATTGTTGATGATGCCATCGTGGTTATTGAAAACACGCACAGAATATTTACACAAAGCAAAGGCAAACTCGATTCTACTATCTCTGCGAAAATGGCCGCAGGCGAAGTGTTTGTGCCCGTACTTGCGGGAACATTAACAACGTTAGCTCCATTCTTTCCGCTGTTATTTTGGCCCGGCATTATTGGTAAGTTCATGATCTATTTGCCTGCGATGCTCATCTTCACATTAACCGCTTCATTAATTGTTGCGTTTTTAATGAACCCTGTTTTTGCTGTTGATTTCATGAATCATGAAGAAGCAGGTGTAAAAAGAAAATCAGATGTATTCAGAAAAAGAATTTTCTGGATCATGGTTGCTTTTGGTGTTTTGTTTGATCTGATCGGTTTGGCAAACCAGGCAAACGTTGCGCCTGTTACTGCAACAGCCGGCGGCGCTTCAGCAGATGTTAATTATTATTTTTTCATTGGTAACATACTATTGTTTTTTGGGTTGATGATGATTCTTTACAGTTACTTCTTTAACGGGCTTATTCATCGTTTTCAAAATCGTGTGTTGCCGTGGATAATGAACCATTACGAAAACTTATTAAGATGGGCATTAAAAGGCAGAACACCTGTTGGTCTTTTACTGGGAACATTTGCATTGCTAATTGTAGCATTGATTCTTTTTATTGCTAATGTTTCTACGGGTCGTGTGCAGGTTGAATTTTTTCCATCAGGTCAGCCAAACCAAATCTATGTTTATTTAAAGTTGCCCGTTGGTACTGATGTTGATTACACCGATTCAATTACAAAAACATTGGAGAAGAAAGTGTATCATGTATTGGGCATGGATAATGGAAAGAAAAATCCTGTGGTTGAAAGTGTGATCACCAACGTTGCCATCGGTGCAAACGATCCAACAAGCGGCGATCAGAGCACGCATCCTGAAAGAGGAAGAATACAAATTTCATTTGTTGAATATTCAGAAAGAAATGGGCAATCAACAAGTCCGTATCTTGATTCAATCCGTTCTGCATTAAAAGGTATTCCCGGTGCACAAATAAGTGTTGATAAAGAACAAAACGGTCCGCCAACAGATCCTCCTGTAAACATTGAAATAGCCAGCGACAATTTTGATGATCTCACAAAAACAGCATCAGCATTAAAAAATTATCTTGACTCGATACAGGTGCCAGGCGTTGAAGAATTGAAGATGGATGTTGATCTCACCAATCCTGAAATAACGCTTAGCATCAATCGCGAAAAAGCAAATCTTGCCGGTGTAAGCACCTATCAAATCGGCAACGAAATAAGAACGGCGGTGTTTGGAAGAGAAGTATCTAAAATAAAGGAAGGCAAGGATGAATACAAGATTCAGTTGCGCGACCAGGAAATGGATACTGCAAAACTTACTGACCTGCTGAACATGAATATTACTTTCCGAAGTTCAACCGGTAAAGTAAAAACATTGCCGATAAGCTCGCTGGTTGATGTTGATTTTACCAACACGCTGGGCAGTGTAAAGCGTAAACATTATAAACGTGTCATCACGCTTAC
>JBEHXR010000410.1:0-2979 GCA_048498595.1 Bacteroidota bacterium | reverse complement strand
TATCATTATTTAAGTGGGTTGTTAATCGGAAATGAGTTGAGTGAAATCTCAACATCAAACCAAAAAATTATTGTGCTTGTTTGTGCTGATAACCTGTTGCACCAATATCTAACTGCTTTAAATGTCATCAACAATAACCGGTTTGAAATAAAAACAATTGATGCGGAGGAAGCATTGATTAAAGCACACGTCAAACTATATCATAATCATACAAAATCTGCCACATGAAATAAAACTGTTTTTGAAATTGCTGTTCAGGTTGGTATATACTTTATGCAGTAACGTAAAAGAAAATCGTTTCATTAAACATGGTTCAAAGCGCAATTTGTATTAAAGGAAGTGGCAGAGCTTTGGCTAAACTGAAACCATCAGAACATTTGATCATTTACGTTATTTTAATTGGTAAGCAACAATGCTTCTTCCAAAAAATGTTGGTACATAAATAATTTTATTCTGCGCATCATAACCAATATCTGCAGAACTTATTTTTTGTTCACGCGTATCAAACAATGTTTCTTTACTGCCATCTGCATTTACATAATAGACAATTCCATTCCAGCCCGATACTAAAAAATTACCTGGCGATACTTGTTCTACCCCATCAGTACTTTCATCCATGCCATCTGCAATTTTCGTTACGCTTTTATTTGCATCTGCTTTGTACAAAGCGCCGCTTGCCAGCACGTATAAATTATTATCCGCAAACAATACGCCATTTGCATTTTTAAGATTGCTGAGATATTCTGTTACATTACCATTTTCAATGCGAAAAACATTATTTAATCGCGTGTCTGAAACATAAACAACACCGTTTGCATCAACACTAATATCATTTAAAAATACGGCGCCGGGTACAGGAATTCTTTTTACAAGTTTTGCAGTAGGTATATCAATCACATCAACCTGTGTAAGATCTGCAGCGTATAAAGTGTTTCCAAATTTACCAAGCCCTTTTGGTGCATCTAAGCCGGTAACCCAGTTGGTGTCTATTATCTTTCCATCCAAACCAACTTTAGCAATGCCGCCAACACCGTCGGCAGAATCGGGTTTGCCATTAATAAGTGATGTATATAAAAGTTTTGCCTGCGCATCGTATAAAACAGATTCAGGCGTGGCTAATGCAGGCTCAGTGCTCCATAATTTTGTAACGCTATGTTGTGCGTTTAATCTGCATGTTGCAAGAGCAATAAATAATATGATTAATTGAAAAGGTAAAATGCTTTTCATAAATAAAATTTAGCAGTGATTAATTGATTGAATATACAAACTTCCAAACCATAAAAGAAAAACCCTTTCGTTTTTTGAAAGGGTTTGCTTATTACTGATTTTATTTTTACCTCGCTTCAGCCATATGCACAATATCTTCTACTTTATAAGCACCTGCATCTAATTTTTCTTTTGTTTCGCTGAAAGCATTTAATGTGCGTTCAATATCATCATCGGTATGTGCAGCCGTTGGAATTAAACGATAAATGATATGTCCTTTCGGAATTACAGGATACACAACGATCGAACAAAATATGCCGTAGTTTTCTCTAAGATCGGTAACCATTGCTGTTGCTTCTGCTACACCACCTTTCATATAAACAGGCGTTACAACAGAGTTTGTGTTACCAATATCAAAGCCGTAATCTTTCAAACCATTTTGCAGTTTTAATGCATTCTTCCAAAGTTTATCTTTTAGTTCTGGTTTCGAACGCAACAGTTCTAATCTTTTTAAATTACCAATTACAAATGGCATTGGTAAACTCTTCGCAAAAATTTGTGAGCGGATGTTATAGCGAATAAAATCAACAATGGTTCTTGGTCCTGCAATAAATGCACCGATAGATGCCATCGATTTTGCAAACGTTGAAAAATATAAATCGATATCATCCTGGCAACCCTGTTCTTCACCGGCGCCTGCACCCGTTTTGCCTAATGTTCCAAAACCATGCGCATCATCAACCAATAACCTGAACTCATACTTTTCTTTTAATGCACAAATTTCTTTTAACCTGCCCTGATCGCCAGCCATTCCAAACACACCTTCTGTTATAACTAAAATGCCGCCTTGTTTTTGTTTTTCTATTAATGAAGTTGCGCGCTGCAATTGCTTTTCGCAATCTTCAACATCATTATGACGAAATACATAACGATGACCCGGATGTAAACGCAAACCATCAATTATACATGCATGCGATTCTGCATCATACACAATTACATCATGTCTTCCGCACAACGCATCAATGGCACTCATTATTCCCTGGTAACCGTAATTCAAAAGAATGGCATCTTCTTTATGTTCGAATGCTGCAAGCTCTTTTTCAAGCTGTTCATGATAAACGCTGTTGCCGCTCATCATGCGTGCACCCATTGGATATGCCAAACCAAATTTTTCAGTTGCTTCTGTATCTGCTTTGCGCACTTCAGGATGATTGGCTAATCCCAAATAATTATTCAAACTCCAAACAATAACTTCTTTGCCACGAAACTGCATGCGATTGGCAATCTCGCCTTCTAATTTTGGAAAAGTATAATAACCGTGCGATTTGTTTCTGTGTTCGCCAATCGGTCCGTAGTTCTTAATTAATCTTTCAAAAATATCTGCCATAGAGTATAAATTTTCTATTTAGATTGTTTACAAATTTTATAAAGTGTTGGAAAGTATGCAAGCCGAAAATATAAAAATAAGATATTATCATTCCGGTACAAAATGCTTAATTATGGTGTGCAAAGATATTTTATAAAGCTTATATCTGCTTTGTGCAGATGTTAATAATGGCAGGTTAATTTTGCCGCAACGATGGAAAAGAGATTATTCAATAAGGAAAAGCTGGTTGAAGAATTAGTTAATATTTGCGGCATAGCAAATGTTTTTACAGACGATGAATCAATAAATTTTTACGGGCATGATGAAACAGAAAAATTAAATTATGCACCGGATGTAATTGTTAAGCCAACTTCGGCAAATGAGATAAGTAAGATTTTAAAATATTG
>JBEHXR010000409.1:0-3021 GCA_048498595.1 Bacteroidota bacterium | reverse complement strand
CGACTTCGCCGTACTGATGCCTGTAAAATGCAATGCAGAATCTGTGTATTCTGCCAGTTCTATATCTCTCGCAATAATTAACTCTTCTGCAATTGCAGGCATGCCGGGCAAACCAAGTTGCGTTGAAATTATTCCTTCATTCATTAAACCAGAAGCATTGATACTTTTATCCTGCGGAATTTGTATAACAACACCATCGAAAGATTTTACATATTGCAATGCTTTCAACAATAAACCGGCATATTGCACTGGCTGCAACCCATCAGAAAAAACAATGGCGCCGCTTTGATGCATGTCGTACATTTCCGCAAGCTCTTTTCCTTCTTTCTTTTTTGTAACGCTTCCGATCGGATGAACCTGTATTTTTAAGTTGTTTGATTTTTGCTTTACATATTCAACCTGCGTTTTGTTATCGACAACAGGATTTGTATCGGGCAAAGTAAAAATTTGCGTGAACCCACCAGCTGCGGCAGCATCGGAACATGTTTCTAATGTTTCCCTGAATTCATACCCGGGATCGCAGGCATGCGAAAAAATATCAATCCAACCGGGAGAAACGATTGCGTTTTCGCTTTTAAACATGTGTGCAGATTCATCATTTAAATTATCGCCGATGGTTTTAATTACACCATCAGCAATTAAAATATCTGTTACATTTCCGTTGTAAGGAGAATTTGGATCTGCAATCTTAACCTGCTGCAGTAAAATCTTCATTGAAGCGGCAAAATTTGGCAAATATAAAATGAATTTTATGAAAAGGGCTTTTACATTTGCAGGCGTCGGTACAAATAAAAAAGTATCGACATATTCGGGTGGTGGCGCAGTCCGGTAGCGTATTTGCATGGGGTGCAAGGGGTCGCTGGTTCGAATCCAGTCCACCCGACTAACATTTTAATTAACTTTTACTTAAAGCCCGCAACTCAATTGCGGGCTTACTATTTTTGGCTTGACCATCACATTGCTTAACACTTAGTTTATTGAATATAACTTAAGCGCTGAAATTTTATTTATAATCCAACATAATAATCATATCCTCTTTCAGCCCAATAGTCGCGGGGTTTGTCATTGGTAAAAAATATTTCACCTATATTTTTCAGATTTTTGATGCCATATTTTACAGGTATAATTAATCTCAATGGACGACCATGCTGATAAATTAATGGCTGCCCATTCATTTCATAAGATAACATTGTTTGGGGATGAATTGCGCTCTTCATATCAAGTCCGATATAATACTTCTGGTCGGGTGTTTGCATGCCAACATACTTCATTTTTATTTGTTCCTGTAAACCAAAAGAAGCAATAAAATCTTTAAACAAAACACCACCCCAATGTTGAATTTGGCTCCATCCTTCCACGCACTTAAAATCGTATACAATTTCATTCTTTGGCAATCTTTTTATATCATCAAGTCCGACAGTCATAGAGCTGCCATCGGCCTTCGTTACAGTTAATCGCCATGCATTTTCATCTGTATCTTTTTGTAAACCGATAAGGCTGTTGATGCGTACATTTTTTACTGCTTTTTCTACGGGATATGTTTTCACCAGGTGATGTTCGCTGAATGTAGAAGTCAATATCTTTTCATTTGTTTCTAAAGCGTTCCGCAAAGGTTTTAAGGCACCATGATCAGCAGGCTGGCGGTTCAGCCATTTCCATCCAAGAAAACCGCTTGCGCCTGCAACTGCAAATCCTATGAAAGATAAAAAAGTGCGGCGACGAATTTTCTTTTCGCTTTCCTGCACGGTACGATCAAAAAAATCACGCTTCTTCATCGGCTTCTGGTTTTTGCGTTAATGCGGGATAAGTGGCATTGGGAATAACTTCAAAACCGGTGATCATTGCCTGGAAATTATGCCAGCCCGTTTTAATAACCTGTGCAATATGAATAGTAAAAAAAAGCACATAGCCGATCGTTAAAATAAAATGTTCCGCACGCGCTGCTTCATATCCACCACATATGGCAGAAAATAAGCTCCATTGCGTAGGTTTATAAATAGCAAAGCCTGTCAAAACAGAACCAATTCCCATAAAAATAATGGCGGTATAAGCAATACGTTGTGCAGCATTGTATTTTTTTTGTGGCGGATGATATTTTCGAATATGAAGATCGTGAAGCAGAACCTGCCAGGCTTCTTTGAAAGAATGTCTATCAGGCAATAAATATTTCCATTCGCCGGAAAAGATTGTATACAGTATGTAGAGAAGACCATTGATGATGAATAGCCATGCAAAAGCAAAATGAAAGCTCATACCTTCTGCAAGGCGATGTGGAATTTTAAGGGCTTTATAAAAACCGGCCGGAAAAAAATGAAAGAGTTCTTTATTGCCTGCGCTGATTTTATACGCAGGACTATACGCCCAATAAATAAGCAGTCCGCTCCATATCATCATAGTGAGCAATGGAAAGTTTATCCAGTGAAACCACCGAATAGCCAACGGATGTTTTTTGAGAACCGTTTTCATATAGCCAAAGTTAGAAGAAAAAAATTACCGTTACATTGGATAAATATTGCAAGATTTTAAGCGTTGCATTAATTTTAATTTATTCATGAAAGAACTAAACGATATAATTCTTGCTTACGATAAAGCGGTGTTGCAAAACAAACAAACAGCATTAGCAACTGTTGTAAGAGTTGATGGTTCTTCTTATCGTCGCCCCGGAGCAAGAATGTTGGTTACTGAAGATGGTGAAATTACAGGAGCAATTAGTGGCGGATGTTTGGAGGGTGATGCTTTGCGCAAAGCGCAGTTTGCGATGTTTGAACAAAAGAATAAGCTGGAGATATATGATACAACTGATGACGAAGATCACAAACTTGGTGTGCAGTTAGGTTGCAATGGCATTGTGTATATTTTGTTTGAACCGGTTAATGATAAAGATGAAAATAATCCCATCAGTTTATTAAAAGAAGTTGCCAGGCAAAGAAAAGACGCAGTGCTCGTAACAGTATTCAATAAAAACAAATGGGCAGAGCATATCGGTACTTTTTGCATGATTAATGAAGCAACGGAACGCAA
>JBEHXR010000408.1:0-3036 GCA_048498595.1 Bacteroidota bacterium | reverse complement strand
TATGATACTTCCGTTGGTGTTAGGAAGTGGCATAGCATTCCAGTTGCCGCTGGTAATGTTTTTCCTTGCAAAAATTGGTATTGTCAATTCTAAGTTTTTACGCAGCGTTCGCAAGTACGCCATCGTAATTATTTTCATTGTTGCAGGTGTTATCACTCCGGGACCAGATGTAGTAAGCCAGTTGGCCGTTGCTATTCCGTTGTTGATCCTTTATGAAGTAAGCATCATTTTAGTGGCACGTGTTGACAAAGAAAAAGCAGAGGAAGAAAAGGAGTGGAGTTGATAATGTAGCCGTCAGATTTACTACTATCAACGCCTGTTGTGCCTGCCCGCAGTACAAGACTTTGGCAGGCGGGTCACTCACTTTTACGTTCGGTAATTCCCTGCCTGCGTGATGCAGTCAGGCAGGTATTCAGCAAGTTCTAACGATATTTAACGCAAACAAGTTAATGACAGGTTCGTCGGAAAACTTGCTTTTGTAATTTCACCCCCACAAATTGAACAATACATGAAAAAAATGCTCATTGTTGTACTTGGCCTGAGTACACTTAACAGTTTTGCGCAAAAAACAGCAAAGCCCGATGCTTATGCAAAAACTATTACTGCATCTGATTTAAAAAAGCGTTTGTATATCGTTGCCGGCGCCGATATGCAAGGGAGAGAAACTGCAACCGAAGGACAACACAAAGTTGCTGCTTACATCGAGTCCGAATTTAAATCGCTTGGACTTTTGCCCGGCAATAAAGACAGCTACCAGTTATACTACAACGTTTACCAGGATTCATTAACCGGTTCAACACTTGAAGTAAACGGTCAATCTTTCCAGGTTGATAAAGACTTCAATGCTTCTCTAAATAACATTCCAACAACAATGCGTTTTAACGAAGTTGTATTTGTTGGCGCCAATTCAATTGATTCAATAAAAACTGCAAACCTTGCAGGAAGAGCAGTAATGATCATTGGCGGATTGCCTATGGGTTTTGGTCGCGGACAAAATACACCGAGTGTCTATCAAACATTAATTAGCCAGGGAGTAGCTGCAATTATTTCTGTTGCTACAAACTATCCAAAAACTACGTCGACTGTTACAAAAGGAAACCAGTATGTAAATGCATTTAGAAGAAATATTAGCCCTCAGCTATTTACCGTTTCAGAAAATGTAGCTAAGAAAATTATTGGCGCAGATTACGATAATGCAAAATCAAATACCACTTTAATTAAAGCATATCCTGCCGAGGTTTTACTTGATGTAAAGAAAGCAACCGTAACTGCGCAAAGCAGTGATGTTATTGGTATTATTCCGGGTACTGATTTAAAGGATGAATATTTAGTTGTTAGTGCACACCACGATCACTTAGGAATGCGTAATGGGGCCATTTATTACGGCGCTGATGATGATGGTTCAGGAACAGTTAGCATTATGCAAATAGCGCAGGCATTTGCCAAAGCAAAAGCTGAAGGCAAAGGACCAAGACGCACCGTTATATTTTTATCAGTGAGTGGCGAAGAAAAAGGTTTGTGGGGATCTGACTACTACACAAGTCATCCAACATTTCCATTGGATAAAACAACTGCTGATTTGAATATCGACATGATTGGCAGAACAGATTCAAGCCGTAAGGTTGGCGATTCTTCGAATTATGTTTATGTAGTTGGTGATGATAAATTAAGTACTGATTTAAGAGCCATCAGCGAAGCAGTAAATAAGAAAAATCTCAAAATGGAGCTGGATTATAAATTCAATGATCCTAACGACAGGCAAAGAATTTATTTCAGGAGTGACCATTACAATTTTGCAAAAAATGGAGTGCCCATTATTTTTTACTATGATGGAATGTTAGGTGCAGATTATCACAAGCCAACAGATACACCGGATAAAATCAACTATAATTTAATGGCTAAAAGAGCCCAATTGGTTTTTTATACAGCGTGGGAAATGGCAAACAGAAATGACATGTTAAAAAGAGATCTTACACTTCAAGTACCATCAAGATCATTTTAATTAAAGATCAACATTCAATTAAAGCAGCATTAAACCTGCTTTTCCTGTCATAGTCTTAGAAGTACCTTTTAAACAAGGTAATTCGTACTCTCTTTAAACCCCGTCAATGGCAAGCATGAGCGGGGTTTTTTTATTTGTAGTTGTAATATCCCTTACCTGTTTTCTTTCCTAATTCACCTTTCTGTACTTTTTCTTTTTGAATTGATGAAGGTTTTAATCTTTCAGGTTGATTGAGTTGATCGTACACAGAACAACTTACTGCGTAGTTTACATCGTTGCCAATAAGATCCATCAACCTAAAAGGACCCATTTTGAAACCTTTGCTTTCGAGCAAACGATCAATGGTTTCAAAATCTGAGAAACCTTCTTCTGCCAGTCTTAATGACTCTATATAAAAGGGACGTGCAACACGGTTTACTATAAAACCAGGTGAATCTTTACAAACAACAGGCGTTTTGCCAAATTTTCTTGTGAGATCAACTAATTGAGAAATTGTTTCGGCTGATGTCTGTTCACCTTTTACCACTTCAACCAGCTTCATAATTGGTGCAGGGTTAAAGAAATGTAATCCCGCAAATCTCTGAGGCTTCGAAATTTTATTTGCTATTTCAGAAATGGAAAGCGAAGAAGTATTCGTGGCAAAAATTGTTTTATCATCATTCAACGCAGCTAATTGATTGAACAAAGAAATTTTGATTTCTGATTTTTCAACTACAGCTTCAATGATTACATCTGCACTGCAATCATTAATGTTTGAGGTAAAAACAAAATGCTGAAGAATGTTTTCTTTTTTTTCAGCAGTAATTTTTTGTTTGCTTACTAATGTTTGAAGACCGTTTTCAATCTTCGTTTTTGCAGTTTCAACAACCGCATTGTTCACATCAAACAAAATTGTTTTAAAGCCCGCAGTGGCTGAAACCTGCGCAATGCCGCTACCCATAGTGCCTGCTCCGCAAATGCAAATCGTTGTCATAACAGCGATAAAGATAATTGTCATTAAATAATGTAACTTACTAAAACAAAAAAATGTAATG
>JBEHXR010000407.1:0-3041 GCA_048498595.1 Bacteroidota bacterium | reverse complement strand
CCATTGCGAAACCTGGCTGATGTTACCGCCGGTCAATTGTTTTATCAAATCAGGAAATACAGGGATGATAATGCCAAGGCCTGTCACATCAATAAGTAATGTGATGAAGATAAAGCCCATTGCCGCTTTGCGTGAATGAAGCATAATGAATCGTTGGACGGCAAAGGTTGCGAGTTTGTTTTAAAATGCAAAGTCAATTTATTTAACCTGAGATGGCTTGTTTGGAATTCCATCAATTACAGTAATGTTGGAGTGGAAGTCAATATGATGGCAGGCTTTCAAATTCAATTTTTCATTGTCAAATGCATAAACTTCTTTTTCCTCAAACCTGTGTTTGTTCAGAAGGATTACTTCATTAATTTTTAAACCGTAGCCATATTGTTTTGATGCATTATTCTGCGCAGGACGATATAGTTTGCCATTTTGCCTGAATAGTCTTCCGGCGGATCTGCAATTATTGATATGAGTCGCAACAGGATTTTGAGGATGAGGTTTCCATTCGGCAGAAAATAAATTCTCATTGTAAAAAAGAAAAAGCTGATCGTTTGATGAAACAAATGGATGGTTAGAACTATTAGCAAACATCCACCACAAACCATTTTCAAAATGAAGCGTAACGTCAATCAAAGTTTTATTTTCAAATAAATTCATCACAAATTCCCATTCGTAAGGAAAATTTCTTGCCTTGTATAATTCTACAGTTTTATTGGAAGATGTTTCAGGAACCATGTAATAGTTACCCTTGTAAAAAAACACAAAGGGATATGAGAGGTGATAAGGTTTATCTAAAACTATTTTAGGAAGCGATATCGTTTTGTCCGGCATTATTTCAATAACTGAAATATGCGCTTTCTTTTTTGATGAAACAAATTCTTCGAAAAAAATATAGTGTGTGTCGTCCCTTGTAATTACAAATGGGTCGGCAAAAAAACTTCCCATCGGTAAGGGCAGTGGTTTCACTTTTACTGCACCATTAATTTCAAACTGATCAAAACCAATAAGCAGAGTAAACTTTTTCTCCTTGATCTTTCCTAATTTATAAACGAGGTAACGAAAAAAATTTCTTACGCCTAAAAACAACATTTGAAAATTGCCTGGAGTTTCATTTTTCAAAATGCGTTCAGGTGCAGATGCAGAAAAATTTGAAAAGAATTGTTCACCCTCATTTTGCAAACCTTCAACCCGGTACGGCAAATAAGATGAAGACTTCCATGCAATAGAATTGAACGAGTTTTTAACTGAGTAGGGAACAGTTGATGTAGTGCCTTCATAAATTATTTTGTCTTTCCCATTTTGTCGCAATAGCAGATAGCTGCCAATTAACGGGCTATCGTCCATTACTTCCCAAAAAGCATAATGAGGAGAGGCAATATATTTTTCATATCCAAACTTTAGGTACCAAAGCCCGTAGCTTGCGAGGCTTGAAATATTTTCTTCCTCGTTATTAAAATCTACTGAATAAATAATGTCAAGCCGCCTTTGAGTAAGTTGCTTGTAAACTGTGCTATTCTCAATAAAAAAAGATTGCGAATTAATTATTGTGCTGTTCGTTGAAGTTAGCAGGTGACTAATATCTGCCAACGCAGCGGCATCATCGCTGGAAGCAAACCACCAGTTTTCAAATCTTTCAAATAGACGGAAGGCGAAACTTTTTTTTTGAACTGGAACCGAACCTTTATTGAAGATTAGAAAATGACAAGCGATGTTTTTTATTGCAAAAGTTTTTTCGATGGTTTCCAAATACCATTTGGGAACTTTTTGCGGGTCAGGTATTACGAAGCCGACGACTAAACTTCTTTTCATTTTTCAAAATTTACCAGGTATCGAAATCTGCGCCGGTTATTATCATGTTGCTATTATCATAGTCATTGTCCAGGTAATAAAAACATGATGCTTCTGTACTATAAGCCGAAAACGAATTCAAAAATGCTGGACGCATCATCGCATTATTGATATGGAATGAAATGGTATTAATGCCCAATGCAAATGCCAACCGCTTTAATTTTCTAATTACCGGAGCATCTATTTTATCATAATTATCTGCATCGCCAATCCAAAGTATTTCTGCAAGTTTTATCCATAGTACAACAGAATTTATCTTGATGAAAAATTTATCATCGGCTTCTTTATACAACAGGTAATTTTTATCACGCAATGTTTTAATTGGAAGTTCATTTGCGGGATTTGTGAAATCATCAACCTGTTGTATTATGTGCTTTCTCAAAACGGTTTTAGCGTAATTGTTATAAGCTTTTAAAAAACCCAACCTTCGTGAAATTTTAAAAAGAGGAAGGGTTTTAATTTTCAATTTCAGATCATAACGGTTTACATCATCGAGATGAAGAAATTTTAAACTGTTAATCAGACCGTGCTTTGAAAATGCATTGGGCTGTCCAAAAATCATCACAAATCCTCGTGCCCTGCATTCCTCAAATGTAATTTTAGCTAACTGCACAAAAAGTCCTTTTTTACGATGATTTTTATGCGTCATTGTATCGCCTGATTGAGCAGCTAATTTTTTTTCGCCACGAATAAGCAGCGTTAATGGAAACACGCCGTAGTATGCTGCAGGTTCTTTGGTTAATTTATCAATAGCCAGGAAGCCAACTACCGGGTGTCCTAAATTTTTTGTGTCATATTTTTTAATGAAAGCTTCATAGCTTAACTCAGTTTCAAAAGCAGATAAAAATAATTTCCTCATTAAGGGATATAGGTCCAATGAAAAAGGCTGAATGTTGTAGTCTTCAAGCATGTATAGGTTGTAAAGTAAATTATTCTTTATTTTAAGCACAAATTGTTTTATGGTTGCGGAACTACGTAAAAAGTACAATAGCGATTTTAATATCGAAAAATATGAAGCCTATGTAAAAGAGCTTTCAAATGTATATCCATCTCATCTCGATTTTAGATGTGCAGAAACGCCGGTGTTTGTTCCGAAAGACTTCACCAATAAAATTCTATCGGCTTGCGAAAGTATTATTGATGTTATAAAGTCGCCCGAATATCATAAGCAATCCCAAAAGGCAATCCCAAATCATTTG
>JBEHXR010000406.1:0-3054 GCA_048498595.1 Bacteroidota bacterium | reverse complement strand
TGATAATTCAGGAAAAACAATAAAACAAATTCCGCTATCAAATGCACAACAAGGTTCAATAAATATTAAAGCAGGAACACTTGCATCAGCCAGTTATAATTACTCGCTGATGGTAGATGGTAAATTGATTGATACGAAGAAGATGATTCTTTCAAAATAGAAGTTTAGGTAACGGACGTTGCTGACGTCTTTTCAAAATTTAAATTAAAAAATATGAAAAACAGATTTACAATTGTATGCGTGGCGATGTTGTTCTTCATTACAAAAAGTTTAACAGCGCAAACAAATAAATTTCCTTCAAGCGGTGCTGCGGGTATTGGAACAACAACACCCAACAGTTCATCATTGCTCGAAATTAAATCAACAAACAAGGGTTTGCTTATTCCGCGCATGACGCAAGCACAACGCAATGCGATTGCATCGCCTGCAAAAGGATTATTAATTTTTCAAACCGATAATGGTGCAGGATTTTATTATTATAATGGTTCTGCATGGAAGGCAGTTTCATCTCCAACAACCTGGCAAAAAAATGGCACTTCTGTTTATTATACAGGAGGAAATGCTGGCATTGGTACTACAACACCAGCTTATAAACTTGATGTGAATGGTGATATTAATTTATCGACAGGAAGTTATTTAAGAATAAATAAAGTAAGAATATTAAGAGATAATCCAAACTCCGGCGACAACAATGTTTTTCTTGGTGACTATGCAGATACAACTTCTTCGCCGGGATTTAGAAATACTGCAGCAGGTTCTTATTCGTTAAGTGTAAATACAGGTGCTTACAATACGGCTTATGGTTCTACAAGCCTTAAGAACAATACTACAGGAAGTTCAAATACCGCAATAGGCGAAAAAGCTTTGCAAAACAACAGTACAGGTGGCAATAATGTAGCATTAGGTTCGGGTGCGTTGTATTCAAATGGGGCAGCTAATAATAACACAGCGGTAGGTTTTCAATCCTTAAATAAAAATACTTCCTCAGATAATACTGCTGTAGGCTACCAATCTTTATACAATAATGTTGATGGATATCAAAATACTGCTGTTGGCGATAAAGCGCTTTTTTCAAACACAAGCGGCGGAGCAAATACTGCGATTGGACTGAATGCACTTCAATCAAATACAACTGGTATAAATAATACAGCAACAGGAGTGGGGGTGCTATCCGCAAATACTATTAATAATAATAATACTGCGTATGGATATTTTGCATTGCATTCAAACGAAGCAGATGGTAATACCGGCGTGGGTTATTGGGCTTTAACGAGCAATACAAGCGGCACACAAAATACAGCGATAGGTACTTTAACGTTAATTCAAAATACTACAGGCTTTAATAATACGGCAACAGGAAATTCAGCACTTAAAGTAAATACTACAGGTGCATATAATGCTGCATTTGGTTCAACAGCTTTGTTGAGTAATACAACAGGTTCATCTAATACTGCAGTTGGTGAAAAAGCAATGCAGAGCAATACAACCGGCGGCAGTAATACAGCCCTGGGTTCGGGGGCATTGCAAAATAATATCCAGGCAAGTAATAATACAGCTATAGGTTTCCAGGCTTTATATAATACTACTTATGTTGCCAGTAACAATACTGCTGTTGGTTATCAGGCTTTGTACAATACTGCCAGTGGCAGCCAAAATACTGCAATAGGTTACCAGGCAGGATATGTGAATGATGGGAGTTATAATATTTTTGTTGGATATAATTCGGGTCAGAATAATACAAGCGGCAGTGAAAATGTTTTTATGGGTTTGGGAGCAGGCGTAAATAATACCACAGGAAGTTTTAATACATATATTGGCTATGCTGCAGGCGGATTAACTTCAACAAATAGCAACAACACTTTTTATGGTTATGGCTCCGGTTCCGGTTCTAAAGGCGATAACAACAGCTTTATAGGTTATTATGCAAAACCAAATTCAGCTTCACTTTTTAACAGCAGTGCATTTGGCTATCAATCTGTAGCTACTCAAAATTCTCAGATTATGTTAGGGCAGCCTTCATTGGCCGGATTATTTTGTGCTGTTGAATTAACCGTTTTTTCTGACGGCAGATACAAAAGAAATATAACTGAAGATGTTCCCGGTCTTAAATTCATCAACAAACTCAGACCTGTTACCTATCATCTTAATGTGCACGATATTGATAAAAAATTAAAAATTAATGAAGATAAATTAACAGCCCTCGAAGCTGATAAAAGAGAAAAACAATTAAGAACAGGTTTTGTAGCACAGGAAGTAGAAAAAGCAGCAAATGAAATTGGTTATGATTTCAGCGGAGTTAGTAAACCTGAAAATGACAGTGATTTTTATGGTTTGCGCTATGCAGATTTCGTGGTGCCGCTTGTAAAAGCAGTGCAGGAATTAAGTGCAAAAAATGATTCACTTGTGCAAGCGAATGCTTCATTACAATCACAGATGAATGATATGAAAGCAGCTATTCAAATGCTGGCAAATAAAGAGGGAGTAGACCTGTCAACGGTCAATGGTCAACAGTCAACAGTAAGCAGCAGCTTATCATCCGCTTCCATTGCGCAGAATGTTCCGAATCCTTATAATCATACCACAACAATTGCATATAATTTACCTAAACAATTTTCTTCAGCACAAATTATTGTTACAGATAATGCAGGTAAAACTTTAAAATCAATCAATGTATCAGGGCAGGGTAAAGGTGTTTTACATCTTGATGCTTCAACTTTATCATCCGGCTCTTACAATTATTCTTTTTATGTAGATGGAAAATTGATCGATACAAAAAAGATGATCTTATCAAAATAAAGTAAGATAGAAGCAGCATTGTTTTCATTGGCAAATAAATTTATGAAAAAGGGCTACATAGTTGTAGCCTTATGCTTTTCAATACACCGCTCACATAACTAACGGAAAAATCGATGTTTTTTTCAGTGCAGGGCAGCTAGCGATCACATTAGGACCACAAGCAGACCACAAGCAGACCACAAAAAACTACTTCACGCTAAACGCGTAAATCGTTGCTGTTTTATACACCTGTCTCGGTTTTAATACTGTTGTTGGAAA
>JBEHXR010000405.1:0-3061 GCA_048498595.1 Bacteroidota bacterium | reverse complement strand
GCTCACTATAATACAGATATCATTTCTGCAGACTCGCGACAATGTTTTAAAGAATTAAATATTGGTGTTGCCAAACCTTCAGAAGAAGAATTAAAATCTATCAAACATTATTTTATTAATTCTCACTCCATTCATGATACTGTAAATGCACAGGTTTTTGAAAAGTATGCATTAAAATCAGCAGAAGAAATTTTTAGAAAGAATGATGTTGCAATAATGGTTGGTGGTACTGGCATGTATATAAAAGCTTTCTGTGAAGGACTTGATATTATACCAGAAGTTGATGACAACATTCGAAATGAAATAATACTTAACTATAAAAAAAACGGGATAGCGTGGCTGCAAAACGAAATAAAAAAAATTGATCCTGATTTCTGGAACCAGGCAGAACAAAAAAACCCACAACGATTAATGCGTGCTCTCGAAGTAAAAAAATCAACAGGCATTTCAATCATGCAATTCAGAAAAAAGAAAAAAGTCATACGCGAATTCGAGACAATTAAAGTTGGAATTGATTTACCTAAAACACAGCTTCATGAGCATATTGATAATCGCGTTGAAAAAATGATTAATGACGGTTTAATTGAAGAAGTGAAATCTTTAATACCTTTTAAAAAATTAAATGCACTGCAAACGGTAGGTTACAAAGAGGTTTTTGACTTTCTGTATAATAAACATGATTTAAAGACAATGGTTAATAAAATTAAACTTCATACCCGTCAATACGCAAAGCGCCAACTTACCTGGTTTAGAAAAGACCAGGAAATTCAATGGATGAAGCAGAATGACTTAAAAAATTTCCCCTTTGAAAGTGCGATAATATAATCTACTATTCTTTATTAATATAAATTACTGTAAATCTCTATCCTGCTTAATGGATATTTAAGGGATAGTTGTTCGATCCTAGGATCGAACAACTATCGAACAAGTATCGAAGAACTGTCGGAGAAATAACGAACGAGTTCCTTTTAATGTACAGTGCCTTATACTGAAAAAACTTGTGTCTTATGCTGAAAAAACTTCTCTTCAACTTGTCTTTTTTCACTTCTTCGTGTAATAAATTTTATAAATACGTGAATGTGTTGAAATTACACAAATAAATGTGTACTGTTTACACATTAAAATTTTTTTTCTTTTTTTTTATCTTGTATGCAATGAATTGTTAATTTTAACTGTCCTTTATTAATTATTTATCACCTCTTTTATTATTACTTATGAGACAAAAAATCGATTGCACATGGTTACGTTTATGCGTAACGCTTCTCTTTGTTTTTATGGGTTTAGGCGTTTTTGCACAAAAGACGGTAACAGGCAAAGTTGTTAGTGGTAAAGACCACACTCCGATTCAATCGGCGACCGTTACAGTTAAAGGTACAACTGTTGCCACTCTAACTGATGCCAGTGGAAACTTTACAATTACACTGCCATCCGGTAAATCAGCATTGATTGTTTCTTCAATTGGGTATTCAAATGTTGAAGTGAATGCTACCGATAATGTTACGGTAACATTAAATGAAACCACATCTTCTTTGGATGAAATTGTAGTTACTGGTTATACGGCACAGAAGAAAAAAGACCTTACGGGTTCTGTGGCTGTAGTAAATGTTAGTAACTTAAAGTCAGTTCCTGGCGGCACAACAGAATCGTTATTGCAGGGGCAGGCCTCAGGCGTTACTGTTATTAATTCGGGCTCGCCCGGAGGCGGTAGTAGTGTGTATATCCGTGGTATTACCTCTATTGGTAACGTAGATCCCTTGATTATTATTGATGGCACGCCGGGTAGTTTACATGATTTGAATGTTAATGACATCGAGTCTATCCAGGTTTTAAAAGACGCAGGCGCAGCTTCTATATATGGTATACGTGCGGCAAACGGCGTAATCATTGTAACTACAAAAAGGGGCAAACAAGGCTCGGCGAGAGTTACTTATGATATGTATTATGGAACGCAGGTTCCGGACAAAGGTTTTGATTTAGCGAATACACAGGAATTCGCAAATGTAATTTTCCAGACATATAAAAATGATGGGTTAACTGTAACTGCACAAACAAATGCCGGTAAACAATTTGGCACCGGGTCTTCACCGGTTATACCTGACTATATCATCCCAACGGGAGCTAAGCAAGGTGATCCTGGGACAGATCCTGCGGATTATGTTCTTGTTGTAGGTGCATCAACAGGGAACAATCAAATTACACGCGCTGATAAAGTAGGAAATAACTGGTATAAAGACATATTTTCCAATGCGCCGATTCAAAGCCATACTTTATCTGCGAGTGGTGGAAGTGATAAATCAACATATTATTTTTCGTTAGGATACTATAATCAACAGGGTACACTTTTAGAGACTTATCTTAAAAGGTATTCAGCAAGAATGAATACCACATTTAATATCAAAAATAATATCCGCGTTGGTGAAAACGCTTACCTATTTTATGTAGATAATCCTCAGGTGACGAACCAAAATGAAGGCAATCCAATTTCTATGGCTTATCGTATGCCGCCTATCATTCCTGTGTATGACATAATGGGAAATTTTGCAGGTACTCAGGCAATAGGATTTAGTAACGCACAGAATCCTGTGGCAGACCAAATGCGTACTTCAAACAATAGAGGAAGAGACTGGCAAATGACAGGAAATGTTTTTGCAGAGGTAGATTTTTTAAAGCATTTTACTGCAAGAACCAGTTTCGGTGGAACGGTTGATAATTATTATTACTGGTCATTCAGTCCTACTCCTTATAATAACGCTGAAGGAAGCACATCTACCAATTCTTATAATGAAGGTTCCGGATATAATAGTAGTTGGACATGGACTAACCAACTTACTTATTCCAACGTATTTGGTAAACATAATGTAAAGGTAGTAGCCGGATCAGAAGCAATAAGTAACTATGGAAGATATAGCAGTGAAGGAAGAGGCAATTATTTTTTAACCGATCCAAATTACCTGGTTTTAAATACGGGCGATCCTTCTACACAATCTAATAGCGGTGGAGCTTACCAAAGCTCAATATTTTCCTTGTTTGCAAGAGGCGATTATTCTTTTAACGAAAAATA
>JBEHXR010000404.1:0-3068 GCA_048498595.1 Bacteroidota bacterium | reverse complement strand
CAGGTTTGTTTGCAGCCAATGTGTTTTAAAATCTTGTTCAGTAAGTTTTATTAAACCTGTTGCAGGGTCGGCAATTTGTAATGACCTCACTCGTCTCCGGGAGAGAGGGGCAAGAACCACAAAATGACTTTGCCTCCAATGCAGTATTGCAGGCTTTGGTGCTTCTTCTGTTAATTGTTTATAAGTAAGCTTTACACCCTGTGCACGAAACCCAATTTTTTCTGCGGCTTCCGCAATGCCTAATAATGAAACACCTTCTTTGCTAAACTGGCTTTCGTTTCTTAATGTTTGTAATGAAATATTTTTACCATAATGCTTTGCCACCATTTTTAAACAGGTGGGGCCGCAATCCATGGCGTTGAGTTGCCTGTAGAAATGGAAATGTTTAGCCATTAATAGTTTAGCTAACCTAAAAAGTGTGCAAATTTTTTAGCATTAGTGAATAAATTTTTTTAGAGCTTGGCCAAGTGTTTCTTCGCTCTGCCATGTCCAAACAACCTTCCCATCCGGACCAACTAAAATCTGTGTTGGTATTGCTTCATGAGTGTTGTCGTAATTATCATTAATATTTTTATTTGCAAGTACATTATTCCAATCGTCTATTTTTTCTTGTGCTATTGCTTTTTTCCATGCAGCAGAATCCTCATCAATTGAAATTGTGAGAATTTCAAAACCATGAAAATGGTACTTATCATATAGCTCTTTTAAATGAGGAATTGCTGCTCTGCAAGGTTCGCACCAGCTTGCCCAAAAGTCTAACAGAACATACTTACCTAAAAATTTTGACAGGGATATATTATTACCTTTTGCATCTGTTGCTTTAAAATCATACGCCATATTTCCATACCTGTTTTGTTTCTTCTTTCTAATCATATCTGCAATATCCTTTCCATCCCAGCTATTTTGAACACGTGAAGAAAGCTTGTTAAATAAAGTTTCGGCAGAATCAACTGACAAACGATTCATTGGTCCGAATATTACATAGGCGCTTGCATAAGAATCAGGGTGTTTTGTTACAAAATCAATATCTTCATTAATAACTTCATTACTCCACAGGGTTAATTTGTCGCTTAATTCAGCTTCTTTTTGCAAAGCCTTTTTTTTATCTTCTTCTGTTTTGGCATCTTCATAAGAATATTTCGCTTTTAGTAATTGCTGGTTAACGTCTTTATATTTTGCATCAATAGAATCAAGATTCAACTTGAATAAATCAAAATCTTTTTGAGTTACTGAACCTTCAACTTTAGCATGTTCGTAATCGTTTTCAATTAAACTTATTTTTTGTTGTCCAGGTTCAATATATATATTAGTAAAATTCACTTCATTAAAATCTATTATTTTACGATAACCTTTAATAACAGCCAAAGTTGGTTCACTTATTTTTCCCTCGAATTGAAATTTTCCATTTTTAAGATAAGTAGTATCCTTTATCCATGTGCCCGCATAATTGGTGTATCTTAAAATAATATAGCCGGTATCGCGACCGTTTATCGTACCGTTTAAAACAAAATTATTTTGTGATTGACAGTTAATAAATATTAAGCAACTGCAAAAAAACAAAGAGCATTTAAGAAACATAAAATAAATATTATTGATTTATGATTTTTCCAAAACATTACTGAAGATGGAAAGATATCCATCTTCAGTAAGGACGATTAACCCAAATTCCTCTTAGAATTGATAACATATCTTATGTTTACCATCTCCTCCATCTCCGTTGCCAGCATCTTCACATTTACTGCATGTCCCAGAACAAGCCGTATTATCACAGTATGCATTACAGCAACCGTCAAGTTCAGTTGAGCCGCAATAGTAGGTAGGTTTAGTTCCTCCAAATACATTCTTCATTTCACTCCTGCTTAATTGAGTACCAAAATTTGTTTTCATGTTTAGAAATTTATTGTTTACAATTTTTCGCTTACTCTTTTCTAAAGGTTTTCAGCTTTCCCTTTTTTGTTTGCAAACAAGTTTTATTCAGAAAGAAAATATTTTAAATCTTTTATGTTATAAGCATCAGGTAATTGAAATCCATTATAAAAAAAAGTTGGTGTAAAGCTTATGCCTGTATCATCACACCATTTCTTCATTTTATTAACTCTTTCGTTTTGCATTTGCAGCTCGCCGTTCATTGGATACTTTTCGGCAAAAACATTATAATCCTTTTTATTTGCTAAATACCAATCGTCCAAAGCCATTTTAGTAAGTCCTTCATTTTGGGCATCTGCAATTGCAAGCAAATGTTTGGCAGGCAAAGTTCTTTCATGATTGATACCATAAAGTGCAAAAAATATTATCCGTACTTTAAGGTTGTTATTTTCTTCTAATAATTTTTCAATTTCAGGATGCGCTTTTGCACAAGGTCCGCAATAAGGATTGCATACCTTTATAAGTGTGTTTGTTGCATTTTTATTTCCTAAAACAATGCCTAATCCGTCGGTTGATTCAGTTAAATGCTTTTGTTTTTCAAGCAGCGCATTAAAAATATCAATATTAAATTTTATTCTTTGCAGAGAACGGAAATCCTGTTTTGCTTTTTGCTCTTTATATAAAAATGGTTTTAGAATAAGCCAAAAAATTATTGGCAGTGCAAAACAGAACAGCAAAGTGGAGAGTTGAGAAATGATTGCTGAAAGCCGGAAGCTAAAAGCTAAAGGCTGAAAGAATAATGTTGTTATGAATTCTAACAATAATATTGCCTGTACCGTTAAACACAAAGGACACCATTGTTTAGCAATGCGCCATTGATAGAAGACTGAGAAGAAAATATATGGGAGAGCAATTAAATTGAGAATTTGAATGAGTTGAAAAGCTGATAGAGAGGCAGCAACAGATTGCTTCACTGCGTTCGCAATGACGAACAAAAAACCTCCTGTAAAATAAAAAAAGCCAAGCTCACTCCAGCTTACGCCAAAAACTTTTGCGGCTTTTGAACTTAAAATGGCATTGCAATTTGTTTTTTTGCCACTTGAGCAAATTTTTTGTAATGCAGGATTGGCTTTATCAACCTCATACCAAAGTAACACGCTTGCAACAAACAGCCCGAAGAAGTTAAGGAGTAATATTAATGA
>JBEHXR010000403.1:0-3105 GCA_048498595.1 Bacteroidota bacterium | reverse complement strand
GTTGGCGGAGATTTTAAAAATGTATCTCATCATTATATATATGTAAATTCTGCTGATGAAGCAGCGGATTGGTTAAAACAGCAAAATTTTCAAAATGTTTATATTCTTATAAAAGGGTCAAGAAGTATACAGCTTGAAAAGGCGCTTGTTGCTTTTTTAAATTCTCCCAAATAATCGCAGTAACTTGCAGCATATTGTGGTAATTTTTTATGGCTTCTGATAAACCATCTTATTTCTGGAGTATTCTTAGTAATCGTTGTCCGCGCTGCCGGCGCGGAAAGCTTTTTAAGTATGATAATGCATACGCATTAAAAGGCGGGCATTACATGCAAATGCACGATCATTGCCCTGTTTGCGGTCAGGCAACAGATTTAGAAGTTGGATTTTATTATGGCACCGGCTACGTTAGCTATGCTGTAACAATTGGTCTTTCGATTATTACATTTTTTTTGTGGTGGGCGATTATTGGTGTTTCGATTAATGATAATCGTGTTTTTTACTGGCTTGGTTTTAATACATTTCTCTTAATTGTTTTGCAGCCGCCATTAATGCGATTTTCCAGAACATTATGGCTTGGCTGGTTTGTTAAGTATGATGAAAACTGGGAAAAAGAAAAAGCCCCCGAACCTGAACGTGTTGTGAAAGAACATATGAAAAACTGGTAATTATTAATTCTTCTTAATGAAACAGAAATTTTTTTAAAATATTTCTGTTTGATGTTTCCCTCATTTGATTTTAAGCGACTAATAGAAATTTCACGCAAGAAATAGATTAAATTAAATACAACTTCAACGCTAAGCAAGCATTTCTTCAATGAAAAAGCCTCCGCAGCATCCCGCGGAGGCTTAGTTTTTTAATAACTTTTATTTATGCTGAAATAAATTATCTACTAATTGCTGATCAAAATAAGCAACGGGTTGTTCGGTTACATCGTGATAAATAGCGCTTACAAAAATTGTTTGCGCGGCACTCATAACAGCTATCAATACAAAAAAACAAACTACTGCAAATGCAATTCCGGCTACCGGATGAACATAAGCGCCTAATAAAACACTTGGGATAGCGATTACAATTAGCGCAACTAACTGTATTAATCCAAAGCTAAATCTTGAAGTTAAAGTTTCTCCCCATTTTTGTTTCATGAGTTGAGATGAACGTTTAACAGCGTCGATAGGACCAACATTTTCATACGCAATAACAGGCACAACAAAAAATGTGGCAATGCTCCACACAACACCGATTAGTCCCGTAATAATTTTTCCAACGATGCCGGAGCGTTGCTGAATCGCTTTAAGAATAAAGCCAACTGTTCCTGCAAATAACGCCCAAAGAAAAATTGTACCGATGCGGCTTAAACTAAATTGTAAACCTTTTTTAATTGTTACTTCTTCGCCTTTAAAGTACAAATGTGTGCAATGAATTAATGCCATGTTGAAGAAGACAACAATAAAATAATTCACTACATAAAAAGCAAACATTAACAGGTAACGTGCTCCATCATTTTTTACATCTACCTGCGGAAAATGCCAGCCAGATGCAGCCAGCACAGCAGTAAAAAAAGAACCAATAATCAGTACAACAGAAATGCCTGATAAAATTGGAAACGCAATTAATTTTTGATTCTCTTTTAGAATTTTGAAACTGTTTACGGTTATTTTCCAACCGTTTTCAATGCGACTCATAAAGTATAGTTTTGGGTAATTTAAAGAATAAATATAGTGATTCAAATGCAAATGCACTAACCACAACTATATGCAAGTGCAGCCATATCAGGTTTTCTTTTTTCCGGTTGAAAATCTGCATAAGCTTTGTTTATTTCATCAAGCAAACCAAAAATTTCTTCAACATTTTTAAGTGTTGTTAGTTTAATGCGATATTCTTTAATGTTAGGCAAACCTTTTAAATAATTAGCATAATGCCGGCGCATTTCTAAAACCCCAAGCACTTCACCTTTCCATTCAATACTTTTCTGCAAATGTTTTTTTATAACATTTACACGTTGATGAATTGATGGCGCAGGCAAATGTTCGCCTGTTTTTAAAAAATATTTTATTTCATTAAAAATAAAAGGATAGCCAATTGCCGCACGACCGATCATAATACCATCAACACCATAACGGTTTTTATATTCCAGTGCTTTTTCGGGAGAATCAATATCGCCATTGCCAAAAATTGGAATTGTTATGCGCGGATTATTTTTTACTTCCGCAATTAATCGCCAGTCTGCTTCGCCTTTATATAATTGGCTCCGCGTTCTGCCATGAATAGACAAAGCCTTTATTCCAACATCCTGCAAGCGCTCGGCAACTTCAACAATATTTTTGTTTGCTTCATCCCAACCCAATCTTGTTTTAACTGTTACCGGTAACGATGTTGAATGAACGCAAGCCTTTGTTAAGCGCGTCATCAATTCAATATCTTTCAACACTGCTGCACCAGCACCTTTGCTCACTACTTTTTTTACAGGACAACCAAAATTTATATCAAGCAGATCAGGATTTACTGCATCAACAATCTTTGCGCTCATTGCCATTGCTTCTTCATCACCGCCAAAAATTTGTATGCCGACGGGTTTTTCATAATCAAATATGTCGAGCTTTTGTTTGCTTTTTATTGCATCACGAATTAAACCTTCACTCGAAATAAATTCTGTGTACATTAAATCTGCGCCGTTGTCTTTACACACGGCGCGAAACGGCGGATCGCTTACATCTTCCATGGGTGCAAGCAATAAAGGAAAACCGGGTAATGTTATGTTGCCAATCTGTACCATCAATATAAATAATTCGCGCCGTCTGGTTGCGCTCTTATAATTTCGCAAATTTACGCTATACAATTTTTATGTTTGATTACGAACAAACTCAACAACCCCGTTTTTCACCATGGATGCAATTTGCTATTCTTTTAGTTTTAACGGGTGTTGGTTTAGTAGTAGGCAGTTTAATATCAATTTTTATTGCGATCACCTATTTGCATATTCCTGTTACTGCATTGCAGGATGCTTTGTTTAAACCTGAAAATGCAAATCTTTCAAGAGCTATTCAATTTATATCAACCCTTTTTGCAATGGCTTTGCCTGCATTAATTTTTGCGCGCATTGTAAAC
>JBEHXR010000402.1:0-3121 GCA_048498595.1 Bacteroidota bacterium | reverse complement strand
GCAGAATTTTTTATATTACTGTTACTTGTGCCGGCACCAAGATTACACCATGAACCAATTACTGCATCGCCTAAATAACCATCATGTGCTTTATTGCTGAACGATTGCAGCACACTATTTTTTATTTCACCTCCAACCGTACAATATGGGCCAACAGTTGTTGCACCATAAATCTTTGAACCCATTTTCACAGTTGCATTTTCGCAAACAGCAACAGGGCCACGCAGCATGCAACCTTCCATTACAGTTGCATGCTTGCCAATATAAACAGGACCTGTTGATGCATTGATGATACAATGTTCAACCATCGCGTCTTCTTCAATAATTATATTTTCAGGCTGAATAAATTTATTTGTTTCGGAAACGACCTGTGTTTGCTTGCGCGAAAACAATAACAAAAAATCTCTTCTCAATTGCTCATCATTCCATTGCACAATTTGCGATGCATGTTCTAAACGTATGGCTTTATCTGTTACCGTAAATGATTCAAAATAATTTTCATTATCACTAACATTAAATTCATTTAGCGGCTTAGTTGTTCTTCCTGCAATTAAACCAAACTCGTCATACAAAGCTGCGCCTTGTTGTAACGAAAGAATTTGCGTACGCAGAATATCTTCATCTTTTATAGCGGCATCAATCAGCAAAAAATCATTTCCTGCAATTGTATCTTCTGCGGGCATTTCATACAAATCATGTAAATAATTGATTGTAGTGATGTACACGGGCAAGCCGCTTATCAGTTCCCATCTCTCTTTAGCATTAAAAATTCCGTAACGCAAATCAGCAATTGCTTTTGTTTGCGAGAAAGGGTATAAACTATTTCTTTCTTTGTTATCAAATAAAATAATCATCATGTTTTGTAAAAGTATTGTTGAATGTGAATAGAAACGAAAATATTATGTTGTGTTTTCTATTACATTTACCGCTTTACAGCAATAAAGCCGCCGTTCATGCAACAAAAATCTTTTTTAAACATTTTTTTTATTTTTTCACTGATTATCCTGCTTGCAAACTGTTCTTCAAAAACACCAAAGAGTTCAACTAAAGATCCTAAATTATCGCATTTGCATACCGCAGATACGCGGTTTGATTCATTATCGCCGGCGGTAGAAAATGCTTATTCAAACGCGATAGAAGATTATTACGATCAACATCTTGAAAAGGGCTTTAACGGCGCAATACTTGTTGCCAAAAACGGGCAAATACTTTTTGAACGCTACAAAGGCTACAGCAATTTTGTTACAAAAGAACCGATAACAGAACACACGCCTTTTCACCTTGCATCCATATCAAAAACATTTACGGGGATGGCTGTGCTGAAATTATGGGAAGAGGGAAAACTTTCTTTGGATGATACCTTACAAAAATATTTTCCACAATTACCCTATTATGGTATTACAATAAAAATGCTGTTAAGTCATCGCAGTGGTTTGCCGAATTATTTATATTTTATGGATAGTCTTTTTGATAAGCACAAAGAGATGACGAACCAGGATGTTCTAAATGCGATGATCGAACATCATCCCGCAATACACAGCCAACCTAATACGCGCTTTGAATATTGCAATACAAATTTTATGTTGCTTGCACTGATCGTTGAAAAAATTACAGGGCAATATTTTCCTGACTACATGAAGCAAACATTATTTGAGCCACTTGGCATGCACGACACGTATATTTTTTCTATAAGAGATACGGCGCATTATGTTCCAACATGGTCTGTGTCGAGACCGTTTCCAATGGATCAATATGATTGCACGTATGGCGATAAAAATGTTTATAGCACAGTGAGAGATTTATTTGCATGGGATAAAGCTTTGTATCAACACACTTATTTAAAAAAGTCAACTTTAGACATGGCCTTTACGCCGATGAGCAATGAACATCGCTCGATGCATAATTATGGTTTAGCGTGGCGATTGTTTATAAGCAATGGAGATACGGTTGTTTATCACAATGGCAAGTGGCATGGAACCAACACTTCGTTTATTCGCCTTGTGCAAGACACGGCAACAATAATTGTTTTGGGTAATAAAGAAAACAGTAACATTTATCATGCAAAAGAAATGGAAGCAATATTTAGAGGCAAATCTGAAATGGATAAGCTGGATGAATAACTTTGATAAATTATGACTGACAAATAATTTATTCGTATCGTATCTTGCGCACTCATCATTCATAACTCATAATTTATAATTTAAATGAGCGTTCTGCTAAATAAAAATTCTAAAGTAATTGTACAAGGTTTTACAGGAACAGAAGGCACGTTTCATGCGCGGCAAATGATTGAGTACGGAACGGATGTAGTGGGTGGTGTTACGCCGGGCAAAGGTGGTAACACGCATCTTGATAAACCCGTTTTTAATACTGTTTCAGATGCAGTGAAGAAAACCGGTGCTAACGTAAGCATCATATTTGTTCCGCCGGCATTTGCAGCGGATGCGATTATGGAAAGCGCCGATGCAGGCATTGCGCTCATCGTTTGCATTACTGAAGGCATTCCTGTGCAGGACATGGTGCATGTAAAAAATTATCTTGTTGGAAAATCTTCACGGTTGATTGGACCCAATTGCCCTGGTGTTATTACCGCAGAAGAAGCAAAGGTTGGTATTATGCCGGGATTTATTTTTAAGAAAGGACGCATTGGTATCGTTTCAAAATCCGGCACACTTACTTATGAAGCTGCTGACCAGGTTGTAAAAGCAGGACTCGGTATAAGCACTGCAATTGGCATTGGCGGCGATCCTATTATCGGCACAACAACTAAAGAAGCTGTTGAATTATTTATGAATGATGATGCAACTGATGGCATTGTTATGATTGGTGAAATTGGTGGCGGTATGGAAGCAGAAGCCGCAAGATGGATAAAAGAAAATAATCGCAAGCCTGTTGTTGGTTTTATTGCAGGACAAACAGCTCCTCCCGGAAGGCGTATGGGTCATGCCGGTGCAATTATTGGCGGTGCCGATGATACTGCTGCTGCTAAAATGAAAATATTGCAAGAGTGCGGAGTGCATGTAGTTGCAAGCCCTGCAGATATTGGAAAAACAATGGCGAATGTGTTGAAATAATTTTGCCGGAATTATCAGTTCAGGCTGTTGCAACAAACCCTTCTGTT
>JBEHXR010000401.1:0-3124 GCA_048498595.1 Bacteroidota bacterium | reverse complement strand
CCATCAATTACGTGATTGTTTGTAACGATGTAACCATCCTGGCTAATAATAACGCCGCTACCACTTGCTTGCTGGTCGGGCATCGTCATTGATCTTGGACCGCCAAAGAATTTGTAGAACGGATCATCATCACCAAAAAGATCACCAAACGGATTGCTGTTTCTTGATGAAACAGTTCCACCTTTAATTTTTGTTTTTATATGAACAACCGCCGGAGTGGCAGAAGTAGCAGCAGCAGTAAAATCAGGAATTCCCGATGTGCCATCTTTATTATTAAAGAAGCCTGCATAATTAACAGGAACTTTACCATCACTTTGTAATGTGGTAGATTGATTGCGCAACCAGGTGCCATAGCCCCAAATGCTCAACAAAGAAGTGGCAACGCTAATGGCAACAATTAGAATTACATTTTTTAATTTCATTTTCTGTTCTGTTTATCTGTTTTCAGTATAATCTGGCTCAATAAATGTGCCTTTCTCCTAACAAAGTAACGAAGCTGTTTTTTAGTCAGCTCATAACAAAAATCCATTTAACAAACATTTGACGAAGGTTATCGTAGATCCGTAAGCATATAACAATTGAGCCGTTTTAATTTTTGAAATGAAAGATAAAACAATTAAGAACTTCGCTTTGGTTTATCTTTCGCTCAAAATTATTGAACAAATTAATTCAATAAATAAATACGTGTTGCAGCGTTTAACAGCTTATTTAATGGCAAATAGTTCTGACGAAAATATTTTTGACGTAGTGATTGTTGGCGCTGGCCCTGCCGGCTGTGCTACTGCAATGGCTTTAAGAAATTCGGGATTAAGAATAGCAATTATTGACAAGTATTTTTTTCCAAGAGATAAGGTTTGCGGAGATGCTATCCCTGGCAGAGCTGTAACTGTTTTAAAAGAAATTTATCCATCATTTTCTAAAGAGCTTAAGTTATTCAATAAAAAACTTCTAACAAAATCAACTGCCTGTTTTTACAATAATAAAAAAGTAGAATTTGATTGGGTGCAGGAAGCCTACACATCTGCACGAATGGATTTTGATAATTTTCTTTTTTCAATTGTAAAAAATAAAACAAACACAAAAGTTTTTGAGAGTATAGAAATAAAAGACATTATAAAAAATGAAAACGGATTTACAATTCAGGCAAGAAATAATAAAACCGTTTTTAAAACAACAATGGTTATTGGCGCCGATGGTATTAACGGCATTACTGCAAAAAAATTAGCAGGCTACCAGATAGACAGGAATCATCATGTTGCTTCTGTGAGAGCATACTATAAAAATATTAGTGATGTAAGCGAATCGCGAACGGAAATTTATTTTGATAAAAAATATTTGCCGGGTTATTTCTGGATATTCCCTTTAAAAGATAATATGTCGAATGTTGGTTTTGGAATGCTGAGTGAAGATGTGGCGCAAAAAAAGATCAACATTAAAAAATCTTTTTACGATTTTATTGAACGCTCAGAAACTTTAAAAAATAAATTTAATACTGCAGAACAAGATGGCGGTTTAATGGGCTGCGGTTTGCCGCTCGGTTCAAAGTGGGTGAAGATGTCGGGCGATAATTTTATATTAACTGGCGACGCTGCATCATTAATAGATCCTGCAAGCGGTTCAGGAATCGGCAATGCAGTATTAAGCGGAAAGCTGGCTGCTGAACAAGTAATGAAATGTTTCGCAGAAAAAAATTTCGGTGCAGAATTCATTAAAGCTTACGATAAGAAATTATATAAAATTATTGGCGCAGAATTAAAGCGAAATGGCTTTGCACTAAAATATTTATCGCGCATTCCTTTCTTCATCAACCTTGGGTTTTCTTTAGGCAGAAGTAATTTTATTAAGAAGTTTGTGAAGTAGAGTTTTTTCTAACTCCGTTGAACAGTTTCGGTATAAAAAATTTAGCTACTAATTAGCTAAACAAATATTCAACATCTTCTTTTGTCAAACTCTTTACAAATGTTGTATCATCTGTAATTAATTCCGCAGCGAGTGCACGTTTACGCTCCTGCAGTTTGAGGATTTTATCTTCAACTGTGTCTTTGCAAATCATGCGGTAAGCAAATATGTTTTTTGTTTGACCAATACGATGTGTTCTGTCAATTGCCTGTTGCTCCACTGCAGGATTCCACCACGGGTCAACAATATAAACATAATCGGCAGCTGTTAAGTTTAAACCAACGCCACCCGCTTTTAATGAAATTAAAAACACGCGACAATTTTCATCATTTTGAAAACGCTGAATAGCTTTTTCGCGGTCTGGTGCAGATGTGCTTCCATCGAAATATTCATAATCGATTTCAAGCTCTTTCATTTTCTCTCTGATTAATGCAAGCATTCCTAAAAATTGAGAAAACACAAGCGCTTTGTGATTACCGATATTTTCAGAAATTTCTCTTCCAATTTCTTCAAGCTTCACAGATACGTTTGGATATTTTTCTTCATCATTAACAATCGCCGGGCTATCACAAATCTGGCGCAACTTCATCAAGCCTTGCAAAATGGTAAGCTGAGATTTATTTACACCTTTATCTTCAACAGTACCTAAAATTTTATCGCGATAATCGTTGCGGTAAGCATCATAAATTTTTCGCTGTTCATCATTCATTTCACAGAACAAAATCATTTCACTTTTTTCAGGTAAATCTTTTGCCACCTGCTCTTTTGTTCTTCTTAAAATGAATGGATATAATAGTTTTCGCAGGTGTTCTTTCTGGTCTTTCTCGCCAAACTTATCAATAGGTATTGCAAACTCCTGGCGGAAAAATTCCATGCTGCCTAACATACCAGGATTTAAAAAATTCATTTGCGCATACATGTCGAAAGTATTATTCTGCAACGGTGTTCCGCTCATGCACAAACGTGTTTTTGCATTCAGCAAACTTGCTGCTTTGGTTACTTTACTCTGCGGATTTTTTATTGCCTGGCTTTCATCCAAAATCACATAATCAAATTCGGAAGCAGCGAATAACTGAATATCGCTACGCAACGTTCCATAAGTTGTAATTACTACATCAGCCCCTTCATACATTGATAATTGTTGCGAACGTGCAGCGCCGTGATGAATATACCACGTTAATGATGGCGTGAATTTTTTAATTTCATTTTCCCAGTTAAACATTAA
>JBEHXR010000400.1:0-3134 GCA_048498595.1 Bacteroidota bacterium | reverse complement strand
AATTACGATCATACCTTTCAGTGTGTATCTTTTGGGTTTGTCCGGCAGTTTTGCTGCAGGCAACTTCTCTGTAGTTTTGTTTGCAGTAATTGCATTGCTGAGTGCTGAAATAATATGGCAGCTTATCAATTATTTTAAACCCAAGATCAAAGAATTAAAAATTAAAATTGATTAATGAAAAAGTTTTTGATTGCTATTTCAATCGTTTGTTTTTCTTCTCTGCTGCATGCGCAGAAAGTTTCTGTTAATAAACCTGTACCCACTAAAGCACAATTGCAATGGCAGCAAATGGATTTTTATCTGTTCATGCATTTTGGTCCGAACACATTTACAGATTTGGAATGGGGAAAGGGCACAGAGCCCGAAGATGTTTTCAATCCAACACATTTAGATTGCGGGCAATGGTGCCGTATTGCAAAGGCGGCAGGTGCAAAAGGAATTATTATCACTGCAAAACATCATGATGGATTTTGTTTGTGGCCGAGTAAGTATTCAACGCATACTGTTGCACAAAGCAAATGGAGAAATGGTAAGGGCGATGTGCTGCGCGAGTTGAGCGATAGTTGTAAAAAATATGGTTTGAAGATGGGCGTGTATCTATCGCCGTGGGACCGCAATCATCCGAAATACGGAACACTGGAATACAATGATGTTTTTGTAAACATGATGAAAGAAGTGGTAAAGAACTACGGACCATTCTTTGAGTTTTGGTGGGATGGTGCAAATGGTGAAGGACCAAATGGCAAAAAGCAGGTTTATGATTGGCATCGCTTTGAACAAACGATGAGAACTATTGCGCCAAATACAATTGTGTTTAGTGATATTGGCCCTGATGCGCGTTGGGTTGGAAATGAAAATGGAATTGCCGGCGATCCAAACTGGAATACATTGGATACTGCGGGTTTTACAAGAGGTGCAGGCGCACCTTCAACAGATACATTAAATCATGGAAATGTAAATGGTAAAAACTGGATACCTGCTGAGTGTGATGTAAGCATCAGACCCGGCTGGTTTTATCATGCAGAAGAAGATGAAAAAGTAAAAACACCGGAACAATTATTTGCGCTGTATTTAAAATCTGTTGGTCGTGGTGCGAATTTAATATTGAATGTTCCGCCCGATAGAGAAGGTTTAATTAATGAACATGATTCTGCTGCATTAATGGGTTTTAAAAATTTGAGAGATGAAAGTTTTGATAAACCAGTTGCTGATAAAAAATTTACAGCAGCTTCATCAACATACACCATTGATTTGCATCAAGCGCAAAAAATAAATTGTATTGTGTTGAAGGAAGATATTGCAACCGGGCAAAAAATAAAATCATTCACTATCCAACTTCAACAAAAAAATAATACAGTAAAAGAATTGCACGATTATACAGTTGGCAAAAAACGTATGCTTACTTTTCCATCAACAGATGCAGATGCAATTGTTATTAAAATTGATGAAGCAAAGGCAACACCTTTATTGAATGAAGTATCTGCTTTTTTAATTAATGAAAGTTTGGTTGAGAAGCAACAATAACGAGTATACGCATGAACAAGCTGATGAAAAAAACATGACCATGTACATCAAACACCAAACTACCTGTTGAAGATGTAAATATGAATTTAGAAAAGTTCGACAGGTTAGATGTTAAATGCAAATATTTATGTTTAATTAATGGCTGTGAAAATTTGCAATTCTGATTAACTTCGATAAGCAATTATGCAAAATTGAATCAAGCGATTGCATGCCATCAAAACCAACTGCTCACAAAACAGGCGTCAGCAAAGCATATAGAAATTATGTGTTGATGATGCTGACACTGGTTTACGTCTTCAATTTTATCGACAGGCAGGTATTGGTGATTTTACAGGAATCAATCAAAAAAGAATTGCATTTGTCTGATACGCAACTCGGCATGTTGTCTGGTTTTACGTTTGCAATTTTTTATGTAACACTTGGTATTCCTATTGCACGTTTAGCAGATAAAACAAACCGCAGAAATACAGTTGCCATATCACTTGGTATCTGGAGCATTATGACGACATTATCGGGCACTGCAAAAAATTTTATTCAATTATTATTAGCACGAATTGGCGTTGGTGTTGGAGAAGCAGGCGGAAGTCCGCCGGCGCATGCAATGATCTCTGATTATTTCCCGCCCGAAAAAAGATCAACTGCGTTGAGTATTTATTCATCGGGAATTTATTTTGGTGTGCTAACCGGATTTTTAATGGGCGGATACTTAAATCAGCAACTTGGATGGCGTGAAGCATTTTTTGTTGTCGGAATTCCCGGAGTCATTTTTTCGTTATTGTTTTTTGTAACCGTCAAAGAACCACAACGCGGCGCAACGGATGCAACCGATCAATCATTACAAGTTTATTCATTGCGTGATGTGTTGAAAAAATTATATGCAACTAAAACATTTGTTTGGCTTGCTATCGCATCAGCATTGAATGTTTTTTGTATTTATGGATTGTTGAATTGGGCGCCATCATTTCTTGTAAGACTGCATGGAATGACGAGCGCACAAATCGGATCTTCACTCGGATTAATTTATGGCATTGGCGGCGCCATCGGATCTTTTGCCGGAGGTGTACTCACAGATCATTTTGGAAAAAAAGATAAACGCCGGTATTTGAAAATGCCTGCATATGCGATCATCTTAGGAATTCCATGTGCAGTCGGTGCATTGTTTCTGCAGAACAATTCGCTTACACTTGCCTGCCTGGGTTTATGTGCGATGCTGCAAAGTGTTTATTTAGGTCCATGCATATCGGTTGCTCACAGTCTTGTTCCTGCATCTATGCGGGCACTTACTTCTGCTGTTTATTTTCTGATTATAAATTTAGTTGGATTAGGTTTCGGACCGATGATCGTTGGTATGATCAGCGATGCATTAAAACCTTCACTTGGTAATGAATCGTTGCGCTGGGCTTTATCAATTATAATTATTATAAGCCTTATTTCTGCAGTATTCTTTTTTGTTAGTGCGAAAAAATTATTGATAGATTTAAAGGGAAAAGAAGTAATTGCTGAATGATGCTATCTCGCTGCGCCGCCATCAATCGTTAAACAAATGCCGCTCACAAATGCTGCTTCATCTGAAGCAAGATAGAGGTAACCATTCGCTATATCTTCAGGCA
>JBEHXR010000399.1:0-3147 GCA_048498595.1 Bacteroidota bacterium | reverse complement strand
GCTTCTTTTTTATCAAGCATGAAAACAGCGGCGCCAACAAAATGTTTGGTGATGAATTCTGTAAATCAGTTTGGGCAGAAAGGAAATATTGCAACATCGCCTGTTGATTTTACCTACACAGAAGTTTGGGCACCGAATGAAGGTTATAAAGATTTGGCGAACATCATTCAAAATAACATTGCATGGAGCAACAACACAAAAGCAACAATGATTACTGCATACATGGATTATAATGTTGCAAACTCAACAGGCTATTTTAACACGCCCGGGGTGTTGCTTACTGATGCTGTAATTTTTGCCAATGGCGCAGCGCACCTGGAAATGGGCGACCACATGTTATGCAAGGAATATTTTCCGAATGATAATTTAAAAATGAAACCAGATTTGCAGCAAGCCATTATTCATTACTATGATTTTTTAACGGCGTATGAAAATGTATTGAGGGATGGAGGAACATTTAATCAGCCGAACATTATTTCATCTGATGGCAAAACAATCATCAATAATTTTCCGCCGCAAAATCAAAGCATTTCAGTGATTGGAAAAGATATGGGTGATAAGCAAATTATTCATCTTATCAATTTTGCAAACGCAGCATCATTTGATTGGCGTGATACAAATGGTAATCAAACAACACCTAACACTTTTCAAAATATTTCTTATGTGCTTACAACATCAAAAGCAGTAAAAAAATTATGGATGGCTTCGCCGGATATTGATGGTGGTGTATTACAGCAATTAAAGTTTACAACTTCGGGCAATGCAATATCATTTACGTTGCCATCATTGCAATATTGGGATATGATTGTGGCGGAGTATTAAACGTGCATGGCGAAACTTATAAAAACTTTTTTGTCTCAAGTGGTTTATGCAATCGAGCCAGGGTTGATTGTATGCGGTCGCCCTGGTTTTAATTATCCTTTTCATTTTAATCATCCTTAAATTTAATATCGAAATTTTCAAAAGATTTTATTGCATGAAATATATTCTTAAAAACTTCAACCTTGTTTTCATTTTAAGTTTAATGTCGGCACAATTTTGTGTTGCTCAAACCGCTAACCCTTTATTTCAGAATAAGAAATTTGAGCTGTATGCTGATAGCGTTGTGCAGGGAAAATATACAGCAAAGATTCTATCACCAACTGCGCTCACTTCAAATTATCTAAGCCCTGCGAATCTTTTTAAAAGCGATAAAATTGATTTTAAGTTTAGCATTAACGGAAACGATAACGAAATGCCTTCGGGCACAGACCATCATTTTATTTGTGATGCGAAAGATGGTGCCTGCGCAACACCTGTTTTAAAATTTGGTACGCAATTAAAATCAGAAGCATCGCCCAAAGACAACACTTATCTCGCACCCAATACAAAATTTACCATAAGTGTTGACATGAATGATGTGTTTGATGCATTTTTAAAGCAAGGTTATTACACAACATTCAATGGTAATAGAATTTATAAAGAAGATTTTAAAGGCGTTTATGTTGCCGGCAGTTCTGCTCCTTTAATTTGGGATTTTGATAATCTTGTTAATCATCCGCAACTGCAATTAAAGGATAACGGCAGCCATATTTTTACAACCACACTTACATTAAATGCATCGCAGGATGACAAACAAACAAATTCAAAGTGGAGTTTGGAAAAAGATATTTCCAATTATCCGCAATACAAATCTTCTTATCCAGTTTCAGATGCGTTGTATAACATGAGTTTGGAGGAAATGGTGAAAGCAATCGAGCCCGACAGCACATTTCGTACAGGCAAAGAATGGGCTGGCGTGTGGACAAGAGATATTAGTTACAGCATCATTCTTTCTATGGCATACATGCAGCCGGAAGTCGCGATAAAAAGTTTGTTGAAAAAAGTAAATAAGAAAGGAAGAATTATCCAGGATACAGGAACCGGTGGCGCATATCCGTGTTCAACGGACAGGATGATTTGGGCTGTTGCAGCATACGAAGTGTATAAAGCAACCGGTAATAAAGATTGGCTGAAGCAGGCGTACATTATCATAAAAAATTCTATTGACGATGATGAGCATGTTGCGTATGATAAAACAACAGGGCTTGTAAAAGGTGAATCTTCTTTTCTCGATTGGCGTGAAGAAACTTATCCGAAATGGATGCAGCCTGCAGACATTTATGAAAGCGAATGTTTGGGAACAAATGCTGTGCATTATGAAGCAAATGTTGTGTTGGCAAAGATGGCTTTGTTGATGAATGATAAAACTATTGCAGCAAAACATGAAGCACTTGCAACGCAAATAAAAAATGCAATCAATAAATATTTATGGATGCCAGGTAAAGGTTATTATGCGCAATATTTATATGGGAGACAGTATAAAATTATTTCTCTGCGCAGTGAAGCGTTGGGCGAAGCTTTGTGTGTGATATGGAATATCGCTGATGAACAACAGCAAAAAGAAATTGTGTCAAAAATACCATTTACAGATTTCGGTGTTACATGTATTTATCCGGAGATTCCAAATATTCCCCCATATCATAACGATGCGGTTTGGCCTTTTGTGCAAACTTATTTTACGTGGGCTGCAGCAAAAGCTAATAATGAAAAAGCAGTGATGCAAAGCATTGCAGATATTTATCGTCCCGCGTCCTTGTTTGCAACGAACAAAGAAAATTTTGTTGCAGAGAATGGCGATTTTGCCGGCACACAAATTAACAGCAGCAACATGTTGTGGAGTTTGAGTGGCAACATAAGTTTAGTGCATAAGGTTTTATTCGGGTTGAAGTTTGATGATGATGGATTAAGTTTTTATCCGTTTGTTCCTGAAGCATTGAAAGGAGAGAGGACGTTAGACAATTTCAAATATCGCAACGCAATTTTAAATATTAAAGTGAGTGGTTTTGGAAACTGGATTGCATCGTTTAAGATTGATGGAAAAGTTTCGCCAATCTTTTCTGTTCCTTCCAATATTTCAGGAGTGCATACAATTGAGATTAAATTATCGAACAAAAAAGTTAATAGCAACATTAATGAACAGTCAGTTTACTTTTCACCGGCTACGCCTGAAGTAATTTTAGTAAATAACACATTAAAATGGAATGCGGCAAAAGCTGCGATTGATTATGAAATTTTAAAAAATGGAGAAACTATTGCATCAACACCTAACAATTCTTATACCATTGA
>JBEHXR010000398.1:0-3147 GCA_048498595.1 Bacteroidota bacterium | reverse complement strand
AGCTTTAGCAACAATAAAAAGTACATGGCAAAAATTTCTTCCTGATCTCCCCTATCAATATTCATTCTTCGATGAAAAATTTGCGAAGTTGTATGATGCTGAACAAAAACAGGAAACCATATTTACCACGTTTGCATGCATTGCTATTTTTATTGCATGTCTTGGTTTGTTTGGGTTATCAGCGTTTGCTATCTCACAACGTGTAAAAGAAATTGGTGTAAGAAAAGTGTTAGGCGCAAGCACAACAACCATCGTAAGTTTATTATCGAAAGATTTTTTAAAGCTTGTGTTGATAGCAGCAGTTATTGCAATTCCGGTTGCATGGTATGCCATGCATAATTGGTTGCAGGATTTTGCATATCGCATCAACATACATTGGTGGGTATTTGTTATTGCAGCCATTGCTGCCGCATTAATTGCATTAATAACGGTTGGTATGCAGGCAATAAAAGCAGCAACAGCAAACCCGGTGAACAGCCTTCGCTCTGAATAAGCTTCGGTTGTAAGGAGAATTTGAGAATAGAATATGAACCGGTTTGAGTGGATTGAACTGTAATAAAGATTTAATTAATTTGTATTATACTTTTAAGTTACAAATGAGAAATCATCAAATCCCTTAATCATTTAAATCCGTGTTCAAACATGCTTAAAAATTATCTCAAAACTGCTTTAAGAATTTTTAAAAAGAACAAAGTAACTACTGTTATCAATGTTCTTGGTTTAGCAGTAGGCATCAGCGCATCCATTGTTATTTTTTTAATGGTGCAGTATGATTACAGCTTTGATAAATGGGAACCGCAAAAAAATAATATTTACGAATTAACAAGTAAATATCCCTTCGCCTATGACGCGGCTTTTCCGGCGCCTGCCATTGAGTTTATTAAGAAACAAATACCGGGAATTGAAACCACCAGTTACTTTTTTAGTTTTCCGGAACCGGATTTTAGCGTAACTGTTTCACCTGGCAACAATAAAAAAAACAACGTTTTTAACAACGAGAGCGGTGTAATATTTGCCGACGAAAATTATTTTAAAATATTTCCGCATCAATGGCTTGCAGGTAATCCTTCATTTTCTTTATCACAATTAAACCAGGTTGTATTATCAAATTCTGTTGCAAAAAAATATTTTCCTAATGAAAGTTTAGATAAAATAATAGGACAAAGAATTTTATTTGGTGATACCACAAACGCAATAGTATCGGGCATTGTAGCAGATTTAAAACAGCATACTGATTTTGATAACAAAATTTTTATTTCACTTAATACCCTTACTTCATCAGATTATTGGAAAAACCTATTTCAACAATATGGCTGGAAATTTACGCTTCCTTACTCGCATTGTTTTGTGCGATTAAATAAAAACACAAACGTTGCAAATGTAAATGCACAATTGAAAAGATTATATGATGCAAACACAACACAAACCGATCCTAACTTTAAGTTTACAGGTGCATTGCAACCCTTAAGCAAAATTCATTTAGGTTTCGATTTGAATAATAAAACAGTACAAGCTAAATTCGATAAATCTGTTCTTATACATTTAGCCGAACTTGCATTAGCATTACTTTTATTGGCTGCCATCAATTTTATTAATCTCTCAACTGCTCAATCTACTTTGCGTGCAAAAGAAATTGGTTTGCGCAAAACACTTGGCAGCAGTAAAAAACAAATCATTCATCAATTTCTTACAGAAACATTTTTAACTGCAGGATGCGCCGCAATATTGGCTATTATACTCACACCATTTTTGCTGTATGTGTTCAAAGGATTTATTCCCGCAGGATTAGATAAAAAAGAATTAGCCCAGCCCGTTATTATCATTTTTTTAGTGGCAATAATTATTATTGTTACACTGCTTGCAGGATTATATCCCGCATTTATACTTACAAAATTTCGTCCTGCGCTGGTATTAAAAAATAATGTTATCAGCGAAGGAAAATCACGCAGCGCATGGGTTCGCGAAACATTAACCGTTTTCCAGTTTGTAATTGCACAGGTGTTTTTAATTGCTGTTATTGTTGCAGGAAAACAAATTCATTATGAATTAAATAAAGATGTTGGTGTGAGAACAGATGCTATTGCTTCTTTTAACGTGCCATTTTCCGGGCTTGACGATGAAAAGCCAGGAGTGCTCATGAATGAATTAAAAAAAGTTCCGCAGATAGAAAATGCTACCTCATACAGTGGCGGAGAGCCATATACTATGGGTGCTGAACAATCAAGCTATATTATTTCAAATAAAGGCAGAACAGAAAATAAATTGGTGGCATTTAAAAACGGCGACAGTAATTATATAAAAGTATTCAACATTGTTTTGCTTGCAGGGCGCAACTTACACACCGATACAAATAGCACACAAGGCGAGGCGTTGATTAATGAAGCACTGATGAAGGAAATGGGTTTTCAAAATCCACAGGATGCAATAGGTAATTTTATTTCAAGAGGAGAAGGCGACAGCAAAGTTTTAGTTGTAGGCGTGATGAAAGATTTTAATATGCAGTCTTTGCATCTTCCTGTAAAATCGCTAATTATTGAAGGAAGCAGTTATTCTTTAGGCGGAAAAATTTCTCTTGCATTAAATCCTTCCAATCCATCAACGTGGAAAATTGCTTTACAAAAAACAGAAAAAGCATTTAAACAACTATATCCTAACAAAGATTTTGATTATACTTTTTATGACAAAGAAATTGAAAATATTTATGAGAGTGATATTCGCCTTTCCATGCTCTTAAAATGGGCAACAGGTTTGGCAATTTTCATTAGTTGTTTAGGCTTGCTTGGATTGGTAAGCTTTATGGCAAATCAAAGAACAAAAGAAATTGGTATCAGGAAAGTATTGGGCGCATCAGTTACACAAATTATTGTATTGCTTTCAAAGAGCTTGGGAAAATTAGTATTCATTGCTTCCGTTATTGCAATACCCATTGCTTGGTATTTTTCAAATAACTGGCTGCAGGATTTTGCATTTAAAATATCATTAAGCTGGTGGATATTTTTAATAAGTGGTATATGCATGCTCATTATTGCATTAGTAATTCTTTGTTTGCAAACAATAAAAGCAGCAATGGCAAACCCGGTGAAGGGTTTGAGAACGGAATAAATAAATTGGGAAAAGGAGAATTGGAAAATTTCGAAATTGCGATTT
>JBEHXR010000397.1:0-3158 GCA_048498595.1 Bacteroidota bacterium | reverse complement strand
AATCATCGTGAATTATAAACCGGAAAAAATTGTAGTCTTAATATTTAAGGTAATCGCCGATCATTGATTGCAGATACGCTTTACCCGTTTGCAATGAAACGGAGTCTGCATCACTCAACGATTTTTTTGAATCATAAATTATTTGCTTTGCACGTTCATCATACGCAAAAGCATCTGTATTTGTTACCCATCCAAAACCATTATCAAAAGTGTAAAAAGCAAATGGTTTGCGGTTGTGCTGAAGCAGATCATTACTCCACTTAAATTTTTCAGAACTTAAATTTAATTGATGCAAAAGTGTTGCAGCTATATCTGTTTGTGAACCGACAGTATTTATAACCGTTCCCCTGTATTCTGGTTTTATTGCATCGCCAAATAAAATTAATGGTATGTGATATTTTGCTGGCTCATCAAACAAACGATTCTTCGGTAACTGGTGACCATGATCTGCCACCAGAACAAATAAAGTATTCTTGTACCAGCTTGTATTTTTTATCGAATTAAAATATTCACCCAGCGCTTTGTCGGTAAAGTGGCAAGCATTTTTAAATTTATCGCATAAATCATCTCCTTTAAAAACAGTTTGCATGGGCACAGTAAAAGGCTCATGACTGCTTAGCGTAATTACGTATGAAAAAAATGGTTGCGGCTCATTCAGCATTTCTGCACTTTGGCGTGCAAGCATGGTTTCATCATCAGCACCCCATTTATTAAAAAGATTTGCTTTTGAAAAATTTTGTAAGCCCGTAATTTTTTCAAACTGCCCGAAGTGTGCGACTGCATTAAAGTTTCCAAAGCCCAATTCACCACCATAATAAAACGAGGTGTTATAACCTGCTTTATGTAATTCGATCGATAGAAAAGGTAAATGCTCTAATTTATCAGATTGATAAATGATGCTGCTCAATGGTTGTGCAGGAAAGCCGCAAAGTAAAGCAGCTATGCCCTGGTCCGTTCTTACACCGCTGGCATAAATATTTGAAAACAGTATTCCATTTTTTATAAGATGGCTAAGATTAGGAGTTACATTTTCATCTCCGCCTAATTCATTCACAACATCAGCCGTAAAACTTTCAAGCTGTATAAAAACAATATTTGGTTTGTTAGTAGTAAGAATTTTTGTGATGGATGAATCATTAAAATTGGTGTATTGCGCAGAAACTTTTTGTTCAGCGAGTTGCTGTGGCATCGCTATGTAATAATTTTTAGCCGTTATAAAATTTTTGCTTAAAAAACTATGTGTAATGTACCATGGAATATTAATGGCTGCCTGGTCTGCAATAGGCACAGAACAAAAATATGCAGAGCTTTCGTTGATAGGTATTTGCTGAAAACCACCGCGCATTACAACACCTGTTAAAAAAGCAAACGAAAGAATTGAAATAATTAGAGCAAATAAAGGTTTTGCCTGCAAAGAGATTCTCCAATCAGGAAATTTTGAAATGAACTTTCTAAATAAAAAATAGCAGGCAAAAAATTCTGCGATCATTATTGTGCATAAAATAAAAATGGGCGATGAAGCCATCGACATAAAAGCCTCTGTTGGATACACAAGCATGGATAATGCACGCATGTTTAATCTTGTACCCCAGCTTTCATAAATTCCCAGGTCGCCTGCAGAAATCAAACAGATTAAAGCAACAAGAATGTATGTATAGATCTTTATAAATGAAGAATAGAAATCTTTCTTCAAAAACATCTGAACAATAAAAACTAAAAAGGGAATTGCGAAAAGATATGCAGCCGCAGAAAAATCAAGTCGCAAACCATACACAAAACTCAGCAACGTATTTTTTGTACCGGCTGGTTTAAAATCTTTTATAAAATATAAAATGAAAACAAGACGGTTGACAAAAAAAACAACGACCCAGAAAAGATAAATTTTAAGCAAATAAAAAACATGTTTGGTCATACGAAGCTCAGTAGTAATTCAAACATCAAAATTAAATAACAAAAAGATAATATTAAGTGAACGTTGTATTAACAGGAAATCGGTATAAATTTTTTTAAGTTACCTGATTAAGGTTGAATCAAGAGGAAGCAATCCTTTATAATTTTGATGTTAAATTCATCAGCCGTTTCGTAAGGCTCACCATCAATATGTAGGGCAGCGTGATCAAAATTTCTGATAGTAAGTTCAGGCGTTTGAAAATATAAAATTCTTTTCCCTGAATTATCTTCAATTACTTTCTGCAGTTTGTTGTTTCCGCGTATTTGATTTAATACAGCCAAAGGCAATCTTGCCTTCTGCATTTTTTGCGCGATAACAATATCCAGCAAGCCATCATTTAATTTCGCTTTTGGCGCAATAGTTACATTGTTGCCAAATTGATTACTGTTTGCAATGCTTATAAAGTAGGCATCCGTAAAAAACGAAAACCCGTTGGTCATAATTTCGAAACGGTAAGAATGCGCTCTAAAAAAATGTTTTACAGTTTGCCGGGCATAGGTTGTAAGTCCGCGTTTTGGATTTTCTGCAAACTTATGTGCAACAGTTGCATCAAAGCCAAGACCACTTAACATACACGCATAATAATTATTTACTAAAAAAGCATCTGTTTGTTTTGCTTTTCCGTTAAAAATTATTTGCAATGCACGATCTGTATTTTTAGGAATGCCCGCAGTAAACGCAAGTCCATTTCCACTGCCTGCAGGTATAATACCAAATTTTACGTTGCAACTATGCAATGCATTTGTAACCTGGTTCACTGTTCCATCGCCGCCAATAATAATTATATCTGTAATTTGTTCTGCCTGAATTTTTTTTCGCAGTTCATCGTAGTTGCCATCAGGATTGGTCTTAAATAATTCGAAGTGCAGGTTTTTTTCTTTGCTTTTGAATTCTATTTTTTTAAGTAATGCACTTTTTGTTTTTGTACCCGAGATCGGGTTAAAAACATAAATTATTTTTCTGTTCATTACTTAGTTCGTTATAAAAAATTGCAAGCTGTTATTAGTATGCAAAAAATTATTGTTTACTCAATTTATCCAATACGGGTTGCACATCTTTCAACTCAACATCACGATGTGCATTGTCAATATCAATTACCACAACATAACCACTGCTTGCGCCGATGCTGTTTAATGCATCAATAATTTGCTGTTGATTACTATGTATACGATAACCCGAATCATTCCACTGTTCATAGCTGCACAAA
>JBEHXR010000396.1:0-3161 GCA_048498595.1 Bacteroidota bacterium | reverse complement strand
GTTCGGGTTCAAACGATGCTGCGTTTTTATCTGCATCACCGCGAATGACAAGCACATTATCAATACCTAAAAAATTCAAATCAATCAATGCATCTTCTGTTTCGCGTTTTGAAAATCCGCCGCAAATAATATGCGGCACCGCATCAATTTTATAATAGTTCATTATCGCTGCGCAAATGCCAACAGTTCCGGGTCGTTTACGCACTTCCACTTTTTCGAAGCTGCCATCCGCTCTTTTTTTAAAAGCTGTTTCGCTGCGATGATAAGTAACATTAATCCATGAAGGTTTAAACTCCATCAATGGGTCGAGATGGTCATAAATTGAGTTGATGCTTTTGCCTTTTAAAGGCGGCAAAATCTCAAACGAAATCAGCGTGTCTTTGGCACTGCTTATATGCTCGGTTATCTTCATTTTAAAATGGCTGCAATATAGTTCAGGATTTAATTATTATTGTTTTGGTGATTGTATAACGCGTATTCAATAAAAAAATTATTTAAGATTGATGCGAGCAATTCCCCGGCTGAATTATTCGTTTTAGCAATGCTTGCAATCATTCTGTGCAGTAATTCTTTATTACGTTTGCATGATTAATCTTTATGACAAAAGAAAAAATTTTAGTGATTGGCGCCAGCGGACAAATTGGTGTTGAACTTACGATGGCACTTAGAAATTTATACGGCAATGCAAATGTTGTTGCCAGCGATTTACGCGAAGAAAATCCTCTTCTGCACGGAACGGGTCCCTACGTTTCTTTAGATGTGATGAACAAAGAAATGTTGCATGTGCAGGTCATTCGTCAAAACATAACACAGATCTATTTACTTGCTGCTATTCTTTCTGCAACAGGCGAAAAAAATCCAAACCTTGCATGGAATTTAAATATGCAGGGCTTATTGAATGTGCTCGACATTGCTAGAGAAGAACAAATCAGAAAAGTGTATTGGCCCAGCAGCATCGCGGTGTTCGGACCAACATCACCCAAAAAAAATTGTCCGCAACAAACCATTATTGAACCGATAACGGTTTATGGCATCAGTAAATATGCCGGCGAGTTTTGGTGCAATTACTACAACAAACGTTTTAATGTTGATGTAAGAAGTTTGCGTTATCCTGGTTTGATAAGTTATAAATCTGAACCCGGCGGCGGCACAACAGATTATGCGATTGAAATTTTTCATGATGCAGTTGAAGAAAAAAGTTATGAGTGCTTTTTAAAAGAAGATACTTATTTGCCGATGATGTATATGCCTGATGCCATTCGCGCCACCATTGAATTAATGGAAGCGCCTGCAGAAAAAATTTCTGTTCGTACATCATACAATATTTCAGCGATCAGCTTTTCCCCTGCTGATATCGCTTCGTCAATTAAAAAACGTATTCCTGAGTTTAAAATAAAATATAAACCAGATTACCGGCAAGCAATTGCAGATAGTTGGCCGCAAAGTATAGATGATTCTGTTGCACGAAAAGATTGGAACTGGAAACCAGAATATGATTTGGAGAAGTTAACGGAAGACATGTTGAAAAATATAAAACATAATTAATGCGTATTATTTTATCATCGGTTTTTTTGCTGCTTGTTTATTTTTCTTTTGCACAAGATGATAATGATCTTCCAGATTATCGCAGCAAAAGAGATAACTTATCGAAGATGGTTGAAAAAGATATTCGTGCGGATCTTGCGCAGTTCACATTTGCAGGCATCAACGAAAGTCTTGAAAAACATAAGCTCGAACAAGTGCCTGTTACCAACATAAAAAGTGATGAAATAGATTTTGCAAACGATACGATGCAGGTCATTATTAAAACCGGCAACTTCGATCCTACAAAACATAAAGTAACCTGGTATGATTCTACCTATGCAGTGAAACTGGACAATCATCCTTTTTGGGGAACGAATTATAAAATTCCAAGAACAACCATTGCTTCTGTTACTGCCATTATGGGTTTAGATACGATTGTTGTTCCGCAAGCTGCGTTCGCAGATTTGTATCAACCAGGATTATATTTTAAAGATGCAAACGGCAACACCAAAAGTTATTGCAACGTGTATGTTTCGCCCGATCATCGAAAAATTTATATCTACATGTTGAATGGTGATGATGTTGGCCGTTATGAAGTAACATGGGTAATTGAAGACAAACATTATTTGCGCCGTGTAGTTGATTGGGGATTTCAATAGCCATAAAAATTCTTGCAAACACTTATAAAAAATATTGCCTGCCTCGTTAATGTTCGCGAAGAAAATAAATTGCTGCGCGGAAAAGAATTACCTGTTTTGCCTTGTATCGAAAATGCATATTTGATTGTTGAAGATGGAAGAATTGCGGGTTATGGCAAAATGAGCAGCCTGGAAACGGGGGTAATTAATGAAAAATCGGGGGGAAATTTTCAAAAATTGGGGGGAAATAACGAGATTTTGGGGGAAAATTTTGAAAAATTCGGGGAGATTTTTCAGGAATCTGGGGGAAAAAAGCAAAATAATCGGGAGAATAATGAGGAAAATCGGGAAAATAAAAATGATTATCGGGAAGTTGATGCGGCAAATGCTTACGTACTTCCGTGCTGGTGTGATTCGCATACGCACCTGGTTTTTGCGGCAAGCCGCGAAGAAGAATTTGTAGATAAGATAAAAGGATTAAGCTACGCCGATATTGCTGCAAAAGGCGGCGGCATTTTAAACTCAGCAAACAAGCTGAATGCAATGAATGAAGATGAACTATTTCATCTTGCACAAAAAAGATTGCATGAAGTAATTCAGCTTGGAACCGGTGCTATTGAAATAAAAAGTGGTTATGGTTTAAGTGTTGATGGTGAATTAAAAATGCTGCGTGTTATTCAGCGATTAAAACACACTTCATCCATACCAATTAAAGCAACATTTCTTGGAGCACATGCTTACCCGCTTCCATATAAAAACAATCATGAAGCATATTTAAAAATGATTGTTGATGAAATGTTACCCAACATTGCCAAAGAAAATTTAGCTGATTATATAGATGTGTTTTGTGAAGAAGGTTTTTTTTCTGCTGATGAAATGAAACGCATTTGTGAAGCCGGCGCAAAATATAATTTGAAGCCGAAGCTGCACGTAAATCAACTCAACAGTATTGGTGGAATTGAAGCCGCAATACAATTAAATGCTTTAAGCGTTGATCAT
>JBEHXR010000395.1:0-3168 GCA_048498595.1 Bacteroidota bacterium | reverse complement strand
TTCAGGAAAATCAGGCAGAACAATTACATTATCAAATGCATCAGCCCAAAAATTGAATTAAGCAAATACATTGTCGCAGACAATGAAGAACATAATAAGCCCGAAGTCGGACATTTCAGACAGCGAATTCGTGCATTCTGTACAACAAATCAAGAACCCACTGTTAATAAAGTATTTACAAAGAGTCCTTCTAATTCATTTTTGTTGAGATTCAGTTTTTTTAATTGAGAAGTTAAGTTTTTTATTCTTTGCTGTTTTTGTTTAAGCTCTATTACAGTAGTATCTGCTGGTTGATAGGCTTGCTGAGTAGTTATCATTTTGTATATAATTACTGCCAACTTTCTGGCTGTAGCTGTTATCGCTGCTCCTCGTCCTTTCTTGTAAGCAATTCTTTTAAAGAAACTACATAATGCATGCCCCTTCATATTTCCGATGCTGTTGGCCGCTTGTCGCAAAGCGAGGGCAATTGCATTTTTACCTTTGGGAGTTCTACTACTGATAACTTTACCGCCTGTTTTTTTTGTATCAGGAGCTAATCTCAACCAACTGGTAAAATGCTTTACTGTGGGAAATCTATCAAAATCTTTTCTGCTTATATGAGTAAGTAAGCAAAGCACAGTATTGTAACTTATCGCAGCAATATCAAACAAATCAGTTCCATACAGACTGCAGGCTATCTTTTGAACATCAAATGCAGGAGTATGTTTAGAGCGGGTCTTTTTTGTTTTCGAAGTCAATGCGCTACTTCGGTATGATTCTGCAGAAATTAATACCTGGTTTAATGCTTCATCACATTGCATAAGCTTTGAATGGTAAATGTCATATAAACTAAGACACTCTTTAATTTCAAACAACAGATCTTCCCGCCAGTTTCCTTGCAACGATTGGGCAATTTCAGCTTTGCTTTTCTTTACCCGCCTGTCAACCAAATCAGCTAATATTTTACAGTCTCTTTGCCCATTAATAATTGCTTCCGTAATGGCCCTGCCTGACTTACCTGTAATATCATTTAGCACAACATCCAGCCGGATATTCATTAACCTGAAAGCCTTTTGGAGTTTATTGGTGTACTTTGACATCTGCCCAATAAGATGCTGCCGGTGATTGTAATAAGTCCTCAATTGATCTGTAAAATAATCAGGCAAAAAACTCCCATTTAGCAGCCCTAAACTATGCAGCTTTTGTATCCACATACAATCCTGCGTATCCGTTTTTCGACCTTTAATGTTTTTTGTGTGCTGACCATTTACTAAGATCACTTCAAAGTTGCTTTCCTGTAAAGCATTGAATAAAGTTTGCCAGTAACTGCCGGTGCTTTCCATAGCAATGGTTGTTACACCCTGATCTTTAAACCACTTTATTAACAACTGATGATCTTCGGTGTAAACACCAAATCTTTTCACATCCTGCAAATTTTGATTTACTGCAACCATGTGAAACCGGGAGCCGACATCAATACCGGCTGCATGCGGATTGACAATTTCCATTGAAAGTTTTTTCATCTTTAAAAATTTAAACTGAAATAATCTTTCAGGGAATGTATCTTTATGTTTTATTATTATTCTGTACGGGATTTCTGGTTTCCCAGAATCACCAATCAAATCAACAAATGCCTTGCTCTAACAAGGCATTTATACATTCCAGCCAGAATTCGTGAAGGGCTTTTGCTCCATTTGCACAATGGGCTTCTTCTGAAAGTCAATGGAAATTTACTAAGTTGTTCTATAAATCAGATCGCTAGATCCGCTGGAATTCGTGGCGATATCATTTAATTTACAACACCTTGCTTTTCCATCTTCCACTTCTGATGTATAAAAAAGATAACAGAAAAAGCACGACCCAGTATATCCATTCTGCAGCCCAACCCCAGGTTATAGGAAGATTCAATCGTTCCAGCACAATATAGGTGTAGATACTGTACAATCCTATCGCCACAAATTCAATCCCGAGGTTGATCATTGTATTGCCTGTGCCCGTAACTGCGTTTAGCCACACTGTTGAAAAAGACATAATGATTAATGCGGTAGACACTACGCGCAATACCGGAATAGCTGCTTCAATAAATTCATTTCCCCTGCCATAAACTGACAAAAATAAATGCGGAAAAAGATTCAGTAAAGTACAGATTATTATTGCCATACCCGTACTTACATAAACAATCTTTTGAATTAAGGGTATTACTTTATCTTTCATACCCTGACCAATGATATTGCTCACCATTGTATTACAGGTAGCTGCAAATGCCCATGTAAATACACCAAAGAATCCAAAAATATTCCGCATGGTGTTAGAAATCGCCAGGGCCCTTTCTCCATGATGTTCTATCATAATATAGAAGAATTCCCAACTGATGATACTTATGGCATATTGCAAAATAAGCGGCGATGCCTGTACTAAAATAAGTTTGGATGTAACTTTATCTATATAAAAATGTTGATACAAAGAAAACGTTTTGTGAAATTTTTTTACATGAATAACTACAAACACCACAAACATTCCCAGGAATTCTGCTATAATAGAAGCAACAGCAGCTCCATTAAAGCCGAGTTCAGGAAAACCCCAATGCCCGTATATCAGCACATAATCAAAAAAAACATTTGCAATAGTTTCAGCAATAGTACCTGCAACAAGGTATTTGCTTTGGTTGGTACCCACCAGCAAAGCATTACGCATTTGATATAGATATAAAAATGGAAGTCCCCAAATACGGATCTGCAAAAAGCGCACACACATTGTATATGTTTCTGCAGAATGAATGGTATGCCTGAAGATAACCGGTGCAAGCAAATAGGTACAAGCTATACCAATAAAAGCGATGGATAAAGCTATAAATATCCCTTGTGAAAATATCCTCCCGATATCATCGATCCTGTTTTCGCCTGCTCTTCGGGAGATCAGCGCCTGTAATGCATTATTCAATCCAACACCAATACCTGCAAAAATGAGGTAAAACACACCGGTAATACCTGCAGCGCCCAGGGCGTGCTCTCCCAACCCAGAAAGAAAAATATTGTTGGTGATAAAATTTACCTGCGGCACCAATAGTGCAGCAGAAATAGGTAAGGCAATTTTAATAATTTGCCTGTACGACACAGCAACTCTTAAATCAATGTTATTTGCAGCAACACTCATAAGCAGGTGCGACAAACCTAATTGAAAAAAATGAAT
>JBEHXR010000394.1:0-3172 GCA_048498595.1 Bacteroidota bacterium | reverse complement strand
CAGGCACCGGTTTTTCATGTGAACGGAGATGATCCCGAAGCTGTGATAAAATGTGTTGATATAGCAACGCGTTACCGGCAGGAATTTAACCAGGATATCTTTATTGATATGGTTTGCTATCGCCGTCATGGTCATAACGAAGGTGATGATCCAAAGTACACGCAGCCACACATGTATAAACTAATAGAAAATCACCCTAATCCACGCGAAGTTTATACAGCATACTTAAAAGAACATGGCGAGCCTGATGCGCAGGAACTTGCAGAAAATATGGAGAAAAAATTTTGGGGCGATCTGCAGGAACGTTTGGATGAAGTGAAACAACATCCTTTACCATATAAATACCAGGAGCCTGAAAATTGGTGGCGGCAATTAAGAAAAGCAACGCCGGAAGATTTCATTGCTTCTCCTGATACATCAATCAAAGAAGATCAATTTAAATTTTTGTTTGAAGGATTGATGAAGTGGCCGCAGGATTTTCAACCATTAAGAAAAATTGAAAAACTGTTACAGGATAAAGTAAAATTATTCGAAACAGAAAAAAAAGTTGATTGGGCGACCGGAGAATTATTGGCTTATGCTTCTTTGTTGGTTGAGGGAAATATTGTGCGCATGAGCGGTCAGGATGTAAAGCGCGGAACGTTTAGTCACCGTCATGCAGTGTTGCGTGATGAAAATTCAGATAAAGAATATAACAGGTTAAATCATTTCAACGATACGCAACAAAAGTTCAGGATTTATAATTCTTTGTTGAGTGAATATGGTGTGTTGGGTTTTGAATATGGATATGCATTAGCCAATCCAAATGCTTTGGTTTTATGGGAAGCTCAGTTTGGTGATTTTAGTAATGGCGCTCAAACAATGATCGACCAGTTTGTTGCAGGCAGCGAACAAAAATGGAACAGGATGAATGGCGTTGTAATGTTGTTGCCACATGGTTATGAAGGACAAGGACCCGAGCACAGCAGCGGTCGTATGGAAAGATATTTACAGATGTGTGCGCAATTAAATCTTGTTGTTACAAATATTACAACCGCTGCGAATTTCTTTCATGCATTAAGAAGACAACTGGTTTGGCCATTCAGAAAACCGCTAATTAATTTTTCTCCGAAAGCTTACCTGCGTTATCCCGGCAGTTATAGTAAGATGGAAGAATTTACGAATGGAAAATTCCAGGAAGTTATTGATGATAAGGCTGTAACTGATGCAACAAAAATTAAGAAAGTATTATTGTGTGCGGGCAAATTATATTTTGAATTAGCTGAAAGAAAAGAAAAAGATAAACGCGATGATGTTGCGCTCATTCGCATGGAGCAAATTTATCCGTTGCCTTTAAAGCAATTAAATGATCTCTATAAAAAATATAATAAGGCAGTGTGGTTTTGGGTGCAGGAAGAACCGTTAAATATGGGTGCGGCATCGTTTCTGCAGATGAATTTAAAAACCATTAACTATGGTGTGATAAGCAGAAGTGCGAGTGCATCAACAGCGAGTGGTTATGCAAAAGTGCATGCGCAGGAGCAGCAGCAAATAATTGATACAGCATTCAGCATATAATTTTACCATAAGTTGTAACAAGATTATCTTGCCTGCCCATTGAATAATTATAATCTCTGAAAAAATGATTCAAATAAAAGTTCCCGCAGTTGGCGAATCGATAAGTGAAGTAACATTATTAAAGTGGTTAAAAAAAGATGGTGAGTATGTTGATCGTGATGATGTAATTGCAGAATTAGAAAGTGAAAAAGCAACCTTTGAAGTAAATGCTGAAAAAAGCGGCGTGATAAAATTGATAGCGAAAGAAGGCGACACCTTAAACATCGGGGCTGTGCTCGCTAATATTGATGAAAAAGCAAAGCAACCCGCTGCTGTATCTGCAGCAACTGAAAATATTACTCAATCAACATCAGCAAAAGGATTAAGCAAGCCGCAGGTTGTTACCGTTGAAGAACCTGAACAACCTGTAACAGCTAATCAGCAAGCCGCGGCTAATGTGGAAGCAAAACCTGCAGGTAAAGGAATGATTGAATTGAAGGTGCCGACCGTTGGTGAATCTATCAGCGAAGTAACATTATTAAAATGGTTGAAGAATACAGGCGAACTTGTACAACGTGATGAAGTAATTGCAGAACTGGAAAGTGAGAAAGCAACTTTTGAAATGAATGCTGATGAAGCAGGCGAATTAAAACAAGTTGCAAAAGAAGGTGATGTTTTAAAAATAGGCGATGTTGTTGCAACAATTAATACGGATGTTGCGGTACCGCAGAAGAAGTCAACGGTCAACGGTCAACAGTCAACTGAAAAGAAAGAAACAGAAAACAAGCAACCTGAAACAAGTAATCCCGTAGAAGCGGGACAGGCTCAGCAACCGGCAATAACTGTTCAGCAACCAAAAGCAACACCTGTTGCTTCTGCAATTATTGCTGATAAAAAAGTAAATCCTTCAGAAATAAAACCAACAGGAAGCAACGGAAGAATATTAAAGCATGATGTTTTAGAAGCGTTATCGCATCCTGCAAAACATACATTTAATAACCAGGAATTAGGTAGCCGTAATGAACGCAGAGAACGCATGAGTAACCTGCGTAAAACCATCAGCAAGCGACTGGTTGAAGCAAAGAATACAACTGCAATGCTCACTACTTTTAATGAAGTGGATATGAGCCGCGTTATGGAAGTGCGCAAACAATATAAAGATGCATTTAATAAAGCGCATGGCGTTAATCTTGGCTTCATGAGTTTTTTTGCAAAAGCATGCGCCATTGCCTTAAGCGAATGGCCTGCTGTGAATGCATATATTGATGGCGATGAATTGGTGTATCATGATTATGCTGATATAAGTATCGCTGTAAGTACGCCGCGTGGCTTAACGGTTCCCGTTATCCGCAATGTGGAAAGCATAAGCATGGCAGATATTGAAAAGAAAGTGATTGAGCTTGCCGGCAAGGCAAGAGACAGTAAATTAACTGCAGAAGAATTGCAGGGTGGTACATTTACCATTACAAATGGCGGTGTATTTGGCAGTTTGATGAGTACACCAATAATTAATCTTCCGCAGAGTGCAATTCTTGGGATGCATAAAATCCAGGAACGACCGATGGCTGTTAACGGGCAAGTTGTAATTAAACCAATGATGTATGTTGCCTCAAGTTATGATCATCGCATAATCGAC
>JBEHXR010000393.1:0-3181 GCA_048498595.1 Bacteroidota bacterium | reverse complement strand
TTTCATGTAAAAGGTGATGAAAGAATGAGTTGCCGTATGCTGATCATAAATACAGGCAATGACACACTTCCTTCATTCACTGTTTCTGTAAGCGGCGGTAAGAAAAGAGAAATTATAAATGGCATTCGCACCCAAGAAGGGTATATGGAATATGCAATAAAAGGCAACCGGCATATACAGATAGCCTGGAAAAAGAAATGATTACAAAATTACACGTGGTGTTCTGCGCCATTGTTAATGCTGAAAAACCATCGATCGTTGAGCAACATTTAAATAGAACAGCAATACATCCGGGTAAACTTTTACTTTCAAATCTTCGTACTGTAAATAGCCTTATCTTCATATTCTAAATGCAATCAGAATAAGACCAACATTTTGCTTAAAGTAAAATCCAATTCTATTCTTGGTAATCAAAAACAAACAACATGAAAAAACTGTACTTAAAAATTTCCATTGTTTTATTTATTGGCGTTATCTCAATCACCAATAATTTATTTTCCCAGGACCTTTCATCGCAGACCGCGGCCAATCTTGTGCGCGCCAATGCTGCTGCGATCGGGTTATCAAAAAATGATCTTGCTAATATGCGGATCTCTTCTGCCTATCTTGATAAAATTTCGGGCGCTTACCTCGTATATGTACAGCAAACCTATAAAGGTGTGGACGTATTTAATGCCGTTCAAACCTATGCTTTTAAAAATGGCAAACTGGTATCTGCTGCCAACAAGCCAATTGCAAACATGGCTGATTTGGCAAATTCAGCAAACGCAAAAGCATCTGTTACACCTGCCAATGCCGTATCCACCGCAGGTGCAGCCTTAAAACTCCCGGTTGCCGTATCGCTTGCTACTGCAAAACAAATAAACGGCTTGCAGGAATTTGATTTTGGCAAACTGAACGTTTCATCTGTAAACGTAAAATCAAAACTTATCTGGTTGCCGAATGAGCTTACAAAAAAAGCAGAACTTAGCTGGCAGGTAGAGATACAGCCAAAAGGCTCACCTGATTACTGGCTTGTTAACGTTGATGCATTAAAAGGCGGTGTTATCAGCAAAATAAATCTGAATGTAATATGCGATTGGACGCATCCGAAAAATAACGGTGAGATCGGTACAAACATCATCACCACAAATTATGACGGCACCAATACTGATGATAAATCATTGGCTATTGGCAATGCTTCTTATAAGGTTGTTCCTTTTCCTAAGGAAAGCCCGAGTTTAGGAGCACCTGTATTAAAAACAAATCCATGGACGCTTGCAGGCGCCGGTAACAACGCAACAACACTAAAATGGAATTCAGACGGTACAACAGATTACGACAGTACAAGAGGCAATAATGTTTTAGCACAGGAAGACAGGAATGGGAACAATGGTTTTGGTAATGGTGCTGTTTCAACAACAGCGCTGCCCAATCTCACCTTTAATTTTGCGCCTAATTTTGGTCAGGCACCTACGACTGCAAAGAATCAGCACTTTGCCATTACGAATTTATTTTACTGGAACAACATCATGCACGATATTTCTTACCAGTATGGATTTGATGAGGCGTCAGGAAATTTCCAGGCGAATAATCTTGGTCGTGGCGGTGCAGGTAACGATTATGTTTTTGCTGATGCCCAGGATGGTTCCGGAACAAATAACGCAAACTTTGCTACGCCTAATGATGGAAATAACCCGCGCATGCAAATGTTTCTTTTTGATGCAGTGCCTACATTTAAAGTAAATAGTCCAACATCTTTTGCCGGTAAGAAGACGGCAACGGAAAGCGCATTCAGTACAGCCAATAAAATTGCTGATGTAGGACCGATTACAAAGGGTACAGTGCTTTATAATAATGATGCATCAGGCACTTTACACGATGCATGTACAGCAGCATTTAATGCAGGGGCACTTGCCGGAAAAATTGCTGTGATCGACAGAGGTACCTGTGCTTTCACCGTGAAAGTAAAAAATGCACAGAATGCAGGTGCCATCGGAGCGCTTGTTGTTGATAATGTGCCGGGCGAGTATCCTTTTACCATGGGCGGCACCGATAACACGATTACGATTCCCGCATTTATGGTAAGCTTTGAAACGGGTGACACAATTAAGCAATTCCTCGGTGCAGGCACAGGTGTGAATGTTACAATGAAACAAGGTGTTCAGTTAGATGGCGATGCAGATGCAGGCGTTATGTGCCACGAATACACACATGGCATTTCAAACAGGCTTACCGGTGGACCGGCTAATTCTGCTTGCCTGCAAAACAAAGAACAAATGGGTGAAGGATGGAGCGATTATATGGCTTTAATGGTTACTACAAATTGGTCAAAAGCAACAATAAACGATGGACCTAATGCAAGACCGCTTGGTACGTATGTTCTTGGACAAGGAACAGACGGACCCGGTATTCGTTATTATCCCTACAGCACAGATATAAATGTTAACCCGTGGACTTATGATAGTCTTGCATCCAGCAGCAGGTTTTCAAATAGTATTCTTTCGTACGATCCACATGTTGTTGGTGAAGTATGGTGTAATATGCTTTGGGTAATGACCTGGGATTTGATCCAGAGCAAAGGCATTGCAAGCAATCTTTATAATTCCGCTGCAATTAAAGGCAATAATATAGCCTTAAAATTAATGGTTGAAGGATTGAAATTACAAAAGTGCAGCCCGGGTTTTGTTGACGGACGTGATGGTATTTTAAAAGCAGATACTTTATTATTTGGCGGACAATACAGCCCTATAATATGGCAGGCATTTGCAAGCAGGGGTTTAGGTTATAACGCATCTGAAGGCTCAACCGGCAATATTAAAGATGGCGTGGCAGATTATAGTCTTCCCCCGGGATTGCTGAAGAAGTCATCTAACGTTGAAGCAGTAAGTGTAAGCGAATCAAAAATTATTTCGCTTGCGCCAAACCCGGCAAGCAATAAAGTTACCCTCACTATAAATGGTAATAAAAAGCACTTAAATGTTGATTTGCTTAATGAAAGCGGTGCGCAATTAAAACATTTTACCATGAATGGTGAAACGTTGCAAATGAATCTTCCAAAACTTGCAGCAGGTATGTATTATATTAAAGTAAGTGGCGAAGGCGTATCTGAAAGCAAGAAATTAATTATTCAATAAAACATTTATTTCTTTTTTAAAAAGCCTCGTTTTATACGGGGCTTTTTTCATTACAGCACTTCTCT
>JBEHXR010000392.1:0-3192 GCA_048498595.1 Bacteroidota bacterium | reverse complement strand
TTAAGCAACGGTTTACGAAAACGGAAAAGCAGTTTACGAAAAGAGAAAAGAGAATTTAAATCAACCGTTCATTGCTGCTTCATCAACAAACCAATGCAGCTCACCATTTACAGGTTTTATAATTTGTGATGGATATTCAAGCGGGTTATATGGTGCATGCAATACTTCGTTTAACGCTTTTGCTTTATTGCTGCCGTTCACCAAAAATGCAACACATTTCGCAGCATTTACAACTGGTGGCGTTAATGTAATGCGATAAATATTTTCTTGCTTTAAAAAGATGTAACCGCACCATTTTGTTTTTTCTTCAATCACTTCTTTATGACCTGGGAATAATGAAAGCGCATGCGCATTATCACCCATGCCCAATAAAACAAAATCAAATGTGGATTGATCTTTATTGAAATAATGCTGCAACACTTCTTCGTACGCATTAGCAGAAGTTTCAGGCGAAACATTTTCTGTTTGCATGATGTGCACATGATTGAGATTAACGTCAACATGATCCAACAAAATATTTTGGATCATGTGCGCATTATTGCGTTCATTGTCGTAAGGCACAAAGCGCTCGTCGCTGATGAACACGTTTGCGCGGCTCCAGTCAATTTTATTTTTATATGCAGGGCTTGCTAAAATCGAATATAATTTTTTAGGTGAATTACCACCGGTAAGTACGATTGAAAAACGTTCTTTTGTTGCAAGTGTTTTACAAATGTATCCCACCATCCAGTCGGCAAGATGTTCACTTAATTCGTCATAATTTTTTGAAACGTGTAATTCCATAAGTTAAGAGTTTCAATATTCAATGTTTTAAAGTTTCAGTTCGCTATCATTCAGATCTTGGCGGCAATGTTATCCAGTTATGACCATCTCTTGCGATCAACGCTTCTGCATCTTCAGGTCCCCAACTATCAGGCGCATAATTTGGAAAATCAATTGGTGGTCTTTGCTGCCATGCTTCAATAATCGGCATCACAACTTTCCACGCAGCTTCAACCTGGTCTGCGCGCATAAACTGTGCAGGATTTCCTTCCATCACATCGAGCAATAAAGTTTCGTATGCTTCCGGTTCATGATCTTCAGGATAAGAATCTTTATAACTAAATATCATATCAACAGGATTCAATGTCATACTTTGTCCTGGTCTTTTTGCCTGGAAACGTAAACGTATATCCATCTCCGGCTGAATACTTATTGTTAAACGATTTGGTCTCCATGTTTCTGCTGCTTCTTCAGGAAATGCATAATGCGGCGCAGGTCTGAACACAATATTAATGACCGAAGTTTTTTGATGCATGTATTTTCCTGTGCGCACATAAAAAGGAATTCGATGCCAACGCCAGTTATCAATATAAAATTTTACAGCAGCAAAAGTTTCAACGTTTGAATGCGGATCAACTTTTTCTTCCTGTCGATACGCTTTTACTTTTTCGCCTTTCAACCAGCCATCGCTGTACTGTCCGCGCACTGCGTAATCACGCACTTCATCTTTTGTTATTTTTCGAATGGCATTTAATACATCAACTTTTTTATTTCGAATTTCATTTGCTTCAAAATTTACAGGTGCTTCCATCGCCACCATGCACAACAATTGCAGAATATGATTTTGCACCATATCACGTAATGCACCACTTTGCTCATAATAACCACCGCGATCTTCAACACCAACCGTTTCTGCAACGGTTATCTGGACATGATCAATATAATTTCTATTCCATATCGGCTCGAACAATGCATTGGCAAAACGGAAAGCCAGAATATTTTGTACGGTTTCTTTTCCGAGGTAATGATCGATGCGATAGATCTGATCTTCCTGGAACATTCCTTTCAGCAGTTTATTTAACTCCTGTGCGCTTTTTAAATCATGACCAAAAGGTTTTTCTATAACGATGCGTGTATGTTGTTCATCGCTGCACAAATGAAGATTGCCTAACCTCTTTGCAATATCAGGAACTAATTGCGGTGCAACTGCGAGATAAAAAATGATGTTTGGATGATTGCCCCATTTTTCTTTTAGCGCCTTTATGCAATCTGTTATTTTTTTATAAGCGCCTTCATCTTCTGCATCCATTTGCAGGTAAGAAACATGCTCTGAAAATTCTTTCCACTTACCGTTTTGTTCATCTTTTCTGCGACTAAATTCTTTTATGCCTTCGAGCAAATGTTTTCTGAATTTATCATCGGTGTAAGCAGATCTTCCTATGCCAAAAATTTCAAAATTATCCGGCATCCATTCATCAATAAATAAGTTATATAAAGCCGGAGTAAGCTTGCGTTGATTTAAGTCGCCACTTCCGCCGAAAATAAAAATGGCTGAAGCGGGTGTATTATTTTCTTTATTCGGAGACATGTGCAATTATTTGAATTTATTCGCCTAACGGTTTTTAAGCGTCGGATGATATTTGTAATTATTTATTTTTTTCTTCAGGCTGCAAGGGTTGAGGATTTTCTGTTTTCGCTTCATGCTTCTTTTCCTTCACAACATCTTCAATCCATTCTGTATGGAAAACACCTTCTTTATCTATACGCTGATAAGTATGCGCACCAAAAAAATCGCGTTGTGCCTGTATTAAGTTGGTTGGCATGTTTGCAGAACAATAAGCATCAAAATATCCGACAGCACTTGATAAACCTGTGACAGGAATTTTACTTTTTAATGCAAGGTTGATAACATTGCGTGCATTCTTTTCTGTTTTCTTTAAAAGCTTTGCAATGTTTTTGTTCAATAAAATGTTTGAAAGCGATTTGTCTTTTTTAAAGGCTTTATAAAATACTTCTAATAACGAAGAGCGAATAATACATCCGCCGCGCCAGATCTTTACAACATCAGCCAATGGAATTTCCATGTTTAATTCTGCTGATGCTTTATACAGCATTGCTAATCCCTGTGCATAAGCAATGATGAAAGAAAAATATAAAGCATCTTTTATCTTTTTAATGTCTTTGTCTGTTTTGCCTTTTAAGTCTTTTGTTTTTTGATGATATAATGCTGATGCTGCAACACGCTCTTCTTTATAACCGGAAATTGTGCGCATAGCAACTGCTATATCAATCGTGGGAATTGAAACAGGTAGATCCATTGCATCTTGCGACGTCCATTTGCCGGTTCCTTTTGAACCTGCTTTATCAGAAATCACATCAACCAAATGCTTCCCTGTTTCATCATCTTTTCTTAAAAATATTTCGCTTGTT
>JBEHXR010000391.1:0-3198 GCA_048498595.1 Bacteroidota bacterium | reverse complement strand
GGTTCAAACTTTACGGCAAATGTTCCGCCGAAACCACAACAGGTTTCCACATCATTCATTTCAATCAACTGCAAGCCTTCAACATTGTTTAAAAGAATACGTGGCTCCTGTTTCAAATTACATTCACGCAAAGCAGCACAACTATCATGATAAGTTGCAACAGCATTTAAGCTTGCATTAAAGTTTGTAAAATTTACAACGTTCACTAAAAAATCGCTCAACTCAAAAATGCGTTCCTTTAGTTTTTTTATTTCTGTTTGATAAATTGAATCTTCAAACATCTTCGAATAATAATTTCTCACAAAGCCAACACAACTTGCACTTGGTGCAACGATGTAATCAGCGCCGCTAAAATCTTTTAAAAACTTTTTACAAACGTCTTTTGCTTCGCCCCAAAAGCCTGCATTAAAAGCGGGTTGCCCGCAACAGGTTTGATTAGTATTATAAGAAACCGTACATCCTGCTTTCTCCAAAACTTTCACCATATTAAAACCAACAGTTGGATAAAGCTGGTCAACAAAACATGGTATAAAAATTTGTACGTTCATGTATATCAATTCGCGAAAGCGAAAAATATTATTTTTTGATTTTGTTATTTAAAGCAATCATCTTAAGCGCAGTAACAGCAGCTTCTTCTCCTTTGTTGCCGTGAATGCCGCCGGCTCTGTCAAAAGCTTGCTGCTCATCATTAACCGTGAGCACGCCAAAAATTACAGGAGAATTTAAAGAAGTGTTTAGTGTTGAAATTCCATTTATAACGGCATTACACACATATTCAAAATGCGGTGTGTCTCCTTTTATCACGCATCCTAAAGTTATAAATGCATCTGCTTTTTTCTTGTGATTTTGATAAAACGAATTCACCGCAAAAGGTATTTCAACTGCACCGGGAACAACTAATGTTTTATATGCTATGTTGTTTTGTTTGAGAATGTTTATTGCACCCGCTTCCAGCTTATCAACAATATTTTTATTCCATTCTGTTTTTACAATAAGAACAAAGGCATCCTTTAGTGTTGGGATGCCTTTGTGTAATGCGTTATTTCCTTTTGTTGCCATTTATTTTACACTAAAATCATTCGGAATAATACTAAGCCTGTAAATATATTTATCCGCTGAATAACCTCTTTGTGTATTGGGATATTTTTCTTTAAGCTCTTTATATAAATCAAGCGCTTCACTATTCTTTCCCATTGTTTCAAGTTTTAATGCTGCGCGAAATAAATATTCACTGCTCATGGTTGCGTCGTCTGTAAATTCTTCTGCAGCTTTTTTATAATAATTAACGGCATCGTCATTTTTATTTAGTTCGCTGTATGCATCGCCTAAAGCGCCGTAATCCATCATCTGAATTTGCTTTGCATCAGTGCTAAAATCTTTTAAATAATTAACCGCTTTATTAAAATCGCCTGTTCTTAAATAACAAAGACCTGCATAATATTTTGCAAGATTGCCGGCTTTAGTTGAGCCGTAATTATTGATCACATAAATAAAACCGCGGTTAAACTGGTCTCCGTTTAACGCAAGCTTTAATGAATCCTGGCGAAAATATTCTTCAGCCTTAAACATTGTTTTTTGCGCTTCATCTTCTTTGGGCGCAACGATGTAAGTATTATAAACAAACCACCCACCAAAAATTACAACTATTGCAACGAGCACAATTGAAATTGATTTTTGATTTTTCGTCCAAAAACGTTTGGCTTTTAAAATTACATCATCACCGGTTGTTTCCTGTGTTTTCACATTCGCCATAAATAAATTGAGAATTTAAATTGATATAAATATTAGTCAACAATAAAAGGATAATTTTTGTCTTCGTACACATCTTTCAGCACTTCACTGTCATCCGGCCATGGACTTTCTTCCGCAAATTTTACTGCTTCTTCAACCACACCTGCAATACGGTCGTCAATCGTTTTTATTTCTTCATCGCTGGCAAACTTATTTGCTTTGATTGTTTTTAAAATAAGTGTGATCGGATCTTTGCCTCTGTATTCTTCCAATTCTTCTTTTGTACGATATTTTCCCGGGTCTGAAATTGAATGTCCTTTGTAGCGATATGTTTTCATCTCAAGCAAAGTTGGTCCGCCTTTTTCTCTTGCGCGTTTAACCGCTCTTGCAATGGCGTCATGCACTGCTTCTGCACTCATGCCGTCAACTTTATCACCCGGCATTTCATAAGCATCAGCGAGTTTATAAATATCAACAACGTTCGATGTTCTTTCAACCGAAGTACCCATTGCATAATTATTATTCTCGCAAACAAACACTACCGGGATTTTCCAAAGCATGGCGAGATTAAATGTTTCATGCAACACGCCTTGTCTTGCAGCACCATCACCAAAAAAACAAAGCACTACGTTATCTGTTCCTTTATAATTTTCTGCAAAGGCAATTCCTGCGCCCACACCAATTTGCCCGCCCACAATACCATGACCACCATAAAAGAAATGTTCCTTGCTAAAGAAGTGCATGCTTCCACCCTTTCCTTTGGCAAGACCGGTTGCTTTACCATATAACTCCGCCATACACGCATTTGCACTTGCTCCTTTTGCCAATGCTAATCCGTGATCGCGATAAGCAGTAATAAAAATATCTTCCTGTCTTGTAGCTGTCATACATCCTGCAGCAATTGCTTCCTGCCCAACATAAGCGTGAAAGAATCCGCGAATCTTACCAGCCATCTTATACATTTCCTCAGCTTTTAACTCAAACTGGCGAATGAGTTGCATGAGTTCATACCAATATAAATAAGTCTCTTTTGTGAATTTTACGGGCACAACAAAATTTTGAGCCGCAAATATAAGCGCAAAACGAGTTACGTATTCAGATTTTGGATTTACGATTCACAATCTGCGTGTAAAAAATTTGAAAAATTTATACTGCATGCTGCAACAAAATATATTTGCACGCTGTAATGAACTATTCGCTACAAAAAATAATTGCGCTTTTTAAAAAAGATGTTTTGCTTGAAACGCGCCAGCAGTATACGTTTTACGGCGTACTGTTGTATGTTGCTTCAACCGTATTTATTATCTATCTATCAACCGGCGAACCAGAAAGCGAAATATGGAATGCATTGTTTTGGATCGTTCAATTATTTGTTTGCGTGAACGCTGTTGCAAAAAGTTTTTTGCAGGACAGCAAAGGCAGGATGCTTTATTACTACACCATTTCGGGCGCTGCCAATTATATTTT
>JBEHXR010000390.1:0-3199 GCA_048498595.1 Bacteroidota bacterium | reverse complement strand
CAGGATGACATAGAATTTATTTTACAGAACACGCCTAACCGCGAAGCCACGTGGCTGTTCAGCGCAACGATGCCGCCTGAAATTCGAAAGGTAAGCAAGCGTTACATGAATAGCCCTGTTGAAGTAACAGTTGGGAAAGCGAATACCGGCAATAAAAATATCGACCATCAATATTATGTTACATCTGCACATCAGCGTTATGAAACATTAAAGCGTTTGATAGATTTTCATCCCGGAATTTATGGTTTGATTTTTACGCGTACAAAAGCAGATGCGCAGGAGATTGCAGAAAAGCTTACGCGTGAAGGTTATGACATTGATGCGTTGCACGGCGACCTTACGCAACAACAGCGCGATAAAGTGATGGGACAGTTTCGCGATAAGAGTTTGCAGCTTTTAATTGCAACAGATGTTGCAGCGCGTGGAATAGATGTTCAGGGAATAACACACGTTATAAATTATGAACTGCCCGATGATGTTGAAGTGTACACGCATCGCAGCGGAAGAACAGGTCGTGCAGGCAATACCGGCATTAGCATGAGCATTGTTCATACACGCGAATTATACAAGCTAAAACAAATTGAGCGGATGGTGCAGCAACCATTCCATCGCTTTGAAATACCTAACGGCAAAGATGTTTGCAGAAAACAATTTTTCTTTTTCATGGAAAAATTATTGCAGGCAGATATTAGTCATGGTGATTATGAAACCTATGTGCCGATGCTGTCGGAAAAATTTGCTGATATAACAAAAGAAGAAGTTTTAAAAAGAGTTGCAGCCTTAGAGTTCGACCGCTTTTTAAAATATTATGAGAATGCAGAAGATCTAAATGCGCGTGAATCAAAAGAAAGAAAATCAGCAAGAGGAAATGAACGCAAAGAATTTGATAATAGAAGCAGGGGACGGGAAAGAAACCGTGGTTACGATGGCAACTATACAAAACTATTTGTAAATCTTGGAACAAAAGATGGTTTCTACAAAGCGAGTTTTTTACAATTTATTTTAGACATGAGTGATTTGAAAAAAGATGTGCTGGGCAAAGTTGATTTGAAAGAAATGAATAGCTGGATTGAAGTAGACAGTAGTGCAGCAAAACAAATGATGCGTTCACTCGATGGAAAAAATTATAAAGGAAGAAGAATAAGAATGAATGAAGCAAACAGCAGGTAGATGGTCAGACGCTTCAAAAGCGTCAGACCAATAATATTCAACAAAGAAAATTTCTACTTACTATTTTTACAATTCAAATATTCTTTCATGAAAAAAATTATAACGATTGCATTTTTATTTGCTATAACATTTTGCAATGCACAATCAAAAACTTTTTCAACCAGTAACAAAAAAGTTTTGGTGTATACAACGGCAGATAAAACTGATGATCGCATTTCGCTAACCGATAGTTTGCATTTTACACACATGGGTCAGCCGGTAGAAACACAGGTTTGTGTGTTTGTTGACCCATCACAAAGATTTCAAAAGTTAATTGGCATTGGCGGCGCATTAACCGATGCATCGGCTGAAACTTTTTATAAACTTCCTGCAGATAAACAACAGGAACTATTGAAAGCATATTATGATACCGTAAATGGCATCGGTTACAACTTCGCAAGAACAAATATTAACAGCTGTGATTTCAGCAGCGATGTTTACACTTATGTTGCAGATAACGATGCATCGTTAAAAACATTCAATCTTGCGCATGATGAAAAATATAAGATTCCATTTATAAAAGAAGTGATGAAAGCGGCGAACAATCACATCACATTATTCGTATCACCGTGGAGTCCGCCGGCATGGATGAAAGAAAACAATGACATGGATCATGGTGGGAAATTGAAACCACAATTCATGCAAAGCTGGGCAAACTATTATGTGAAATTTATTAAAGGTTATGAAGCAAAAGGAATTCCGATTTGGGGTTTAACTGTGCAGAACGAACCAATGGCAAAACAAACGTGGGAGAGCTGTACATACACTGCGGAAGATGAAAGAGATTTTATAAAAAACTTTTTAGGACCAACATTAGCGAAAGATGGATTGAGCAATAAAAAATTAATGTGCTGGGATCATAACCGTGATTTAATTTATCAGAGAGCAAGCACCATTTTAGAAGATCCAAATGCTGCAAAATATGTTTGGGGCATCGGCTATCACTGGTATGAAACATGGACAGGCAGTGCAATGGAATTTGATAATGTTGCTCTCGTTCATCAAACTTTTCCAACAAAAAATTTAGTGTTTACTGAAGGTTGTGCCGAAAGATTTGATGCAAAGAAAATTCATGACTGGAGCCTGGGCGAAAAATACGGAATGTCGATGGTGCATGATTTTAATAACGGCACTGTTGCATGGACAGACTGGAATATTTTATTGGATGAAAACGGCGGACCAAATCATGTGGGTAATTTTTGTTTTGCGCCTGTTCATGCAGATACAAAAACCGGCGAACTAATTTATACAAACAGCTATTATTACATCGGGCATTTTTCAAAATTTATTCGCCCGGGTGCGCAGCGGGTGATTGCTTCATCAAACAGAGATAAATTACAAACAACGGCATTCATAAACACAAATGGAAAATTAGTTGTAGTTGTTTTGAATACTTCAGACGAAAAAATAGATTACAATCTTTGGATCAAAGGTGAAGCTGCACAAACAACAAGTTTACCACATTCTATTGAAACGTTGGTTGTGGAATAAAGATCATTTATTTTTTGCGGCTTTTGTATAAGCATCTAAAGCACGTTGTCTTGCAAATGTGTGTTCAACAATCGGCTGCGGATAGTCAAATGAATCTAATTCAGGCACCCATTTTTTTATATACTTTAAATCTTTATCAAATTTTTTTGCCTGTGCTGTTGGATTAAAAATTCTGAAGTAAGGCATCGCATCGCAACCTGTGCTTGCGCTCCACTGCCAGCCACCATTGTTTGGTGCGTAATCATAATCCAATAATTTTTTTGCAAAATATGCTTCGCCCCAGCGCCAATCAGTTAATAAATGTTTTGCAAGAAAAGATGCAACAATCATGCGCACCCGGTTATGCATAAAACCCGTTTCATTTAGTTGCCGCATGCCAGCATCAACAATGGGATAACCTGTTTTTCCATCACACCAGGCTTTAAATTCTTTCTCATTATTTCTCCATTTTATATTATCCATTTCAGGATGAAAAGCTTTTTCTTTTCGCACATGCGGA
>JBEHXR010000389.1:0-3212 GCA_048498595.1 Bacteroidota bacterium | reverse complement strand
ATATGAATTTGCAAGACGCAATATTAGTTATACGGTGATGAGTAAACGTAAGCTGTTGCAACTCGTGAATGAAAAATATGTTGATGGTTGGGATGATCCACGCATGCCAACGATTAGTGGTTTAAGAAGACGTGGCTACACAGCAGAATCCATACGGGATTTTTGTGATCGTGCAGGCATTGCAAAAAGAGAAAATGTTACAGAACTAAGCTTGCTTGAGTTTTGTGTGCGTGAAGATTTAAATAAAATCGCTTTGCGCAGAATGGTGGTGTTCGATCCGGTAAAAGTTGTTCTTACAAATTATAATGAAGAGAATGAAAATGTAAGTGTTGAAAATAATCCTGAAGATGCGAATGGAGATTTTCGCGACGTACCTTTTAGTAAAGAATTATATATCGAGCAGGAAGATTTTATGGAGAATCCGCCAAAAAAATATTTCAGGTTATTTCCTGGCGGAATGGTGCGATTGAAAGGTGCTTACATCATCAAATGCGATGAAGTGGTTAAAGATGATGCAGGAAAAATTATTCAGCTCAATTGTTCATACATACCTGAAAGCAAAAGCGGCAACGATACATCTAATATAAAAGTGAAAGGCACGTTGCATTGGGTAAGTGTTGCACATGCAATTACTGCAGAAGTAAGATTGTATGATCGTTTATTTAAAGTCGAAGATCCTTCAAGTGAAGAAGGCGATTTTAAAGATTACATCAACGAAAACTCTTTGCAGATAATTGAAAAGGTGTATGCAGAGCCATCATTAAAAAATGCAAGTATTAATGAACGTTATCAATTTCTGCGCAAAGGTTATTTTATTTTAGATAAAAATTCTACTGCAGAAAAAATGATCTTTAACAGAACGGTTACTTTAAAAGATACATGGGCGAAAGAAGTTAAGAAAGGATGATTTTTTCTGCGATCTTTTTTTTAATTCACAAACACTTCATCAACAAACACCCATCCCTTTTGCCCTTTACCTGCATGCCATGCCGGTAAACTTTTTACAGGTGTTACGAGTAATTTTATACATGATACTGATGTTTTATTAAAGCTGCATTTAACAGCAAGATTTCCATCGGTTGATTTTTTTGTAGGTTGTTCAGGTTTTAGTGTGTTCAATAATCTTAAATTGTTTTTATTATTGCCGCCCCAAACTTCAACCTGTGCTGGCGGAAAAATATAAGCGCCGATTTGCTGCAGCATGCTTAATGTTATACTACTCGCTTCAACGGGTTTGTTAAACAGCAACATTACTTCCATTGGGTTTTCCTTACAGGCAATCCATTTCCCACTTGCAAAATTCATATCACTTTTTTCTCCGTCAATAATTGTTTTAGCACCATTGGCTTTATACTTGTCATCAACTTTCGAAAGTAGTACGGCACTGTCAACATGATAATTGCCTTTAAAAAAATGCTGTTCAATAATATCGCTGCTTATCCAGCCCGGTTTAAATGCTTTTGCTTTTAAGGTAAGGTCTGCATTAATCTTAATACTTGTATCATAGATTGGTGATGATAAACTATCAGGATCTTTATCATCCAATGTATATCTTATCACCGTGCCCTTTATATAATGTTTTAGTTTGACTGGTGTTGATTGTGTTAAAACAAAATTGTCGTTCTCAAGAATGGGTGGCGTAAGTTTTAAGATTGTGCTGTCACCTTTAAATCCTGTTTGATAAGTAATGTTTTTATTTTTTTCTTCAAGCGATGAAATATCCTTTGTATCAACATTCGTGTTCCATAAATACACTGCTCTTAATTTAGGTAAAGATGTAAGTGTTATTAGTTGTGATGGCTTCACTGGCGTTCCGGATAATGACAAACTTTTTAAAAGCGAGAGATCTTTTAACTGATTTAATGTGCTGCCTGTTATTTCAGTAAAGTTCAAATTAAGTCTGCGCAGGTTTTTAAATTGTGCGATTGTTTTTATATCACCATCTGAAACAGGCATATTCTCGAGATTGAGTTCAACAATTTGCGTTGCTAAAGGTTGCAACTCTTCTAATTGTTTACTGTTATAAAAAGGCTTGTTATAAAAATTTACAACAAGCGCCGGCGATTGCATCGCGACAGGAGTAATTACCCTGTTATTATTGCTGAGCTTGTTGATTTGCTTTTCATCAGCCGCAGCAAAATCATAAACTTCATCAGATGATTGCTTTAAAACTTTTGATGCAAGTATGCGCAATGTATCTGTAACCGGCAAATCAATAACCTGTTTATCAAACACAGAACCTTCTCTTATCCATTCATATAAAATCGCTGCTTCTTCATCGGTTAATTGCGGCTTGCCATCGGGAGGCATGTGTTCTTTTTCTTCCAATGGCAAATGAATGCGCCGCATTAATAAACCAAGATCTGATTTTGTTGTATCCCAGAGTTTCCCATTTTTTCCACCTTTAAGTAAGAGTTCTTTTGTCTCCATTATCAGTTCGCCCTTTGCCTTTTTACTATTGTGACAACCCATACATTTTGATTCAAGAATTGGTTCAACCAGATCAGCATAAATAAATGCGTCGTTTAAGCCAACCGGTGGTTTTATGTGTGAAGGCGTAACGGGTGCAAGCACAAAATTTTCGCCATGTGTGATATCTCCTCCAAGATGTCCAGCCCAAATAATTATTATTGACGAAGACGCTGCTGTAACCTTTAATAACACCTGCCTTTTTTCGAAAAAATTACGGCTGAAATAAATAATGAAAAGTAAAAATGAAATGATAGAACCTAAATATTTATGTGCAGTAATACTGTCAGCATCATATCCTGCTTCTCTTGATAAAAATATTCCCATCAAAGCAGTAAGTACTGCGGTGAGTGCAGCAAAAAGTAATATCCATTCTGATAATTCAGTGTACCATTTTTCTGCTGTGTTTTTTTTCGGAATAAATAACACAAGAACAAAATATATAAGCACTAATACAATTGGAAAATGCAATATAACCGGATGCATTCTGCCCAACACCTGCAACCACGCTGGTATAACAAGTTGATCACTGAAGATCAAAAAAAGTAACAATAGTATATTGAAAGGTATGAGCGCAGTTGCAATGATATTCTTAAGCTTCATCTAATTATTTTCTTGCCCTTCTCCCTTGGAGAAGCCTGCCTGTCGGCAGACAGGGGTTGGGATGAGGTCTCTTTACACTCTTTTTAATTTATAAGGATATACTTTGCCTGAATCCCATTGTGCCACATATAAATTTTCAT
>JBEHXR010000388.1:0-3224 GCA_048498595.1 Bacteroidota bacterium | reverse complement strand
AAAAATAACGGCGTAAGTTATCGCACTTATGGCGAGTTTGCAGATGACTATAAACCAAATATTACAGTGCTGAAAAATCATATTTGCCCTTATTTTACAGGTTGGGATTTATCAGTAAAAGATACTGTTCGATATAATCAATGGGCAAAAGAATTTGATTCGCTTGTTGCTGCAAATGCATTACCGCATTTTAATTCATTGCGTTTTCCTAACGATCATACAAGTGGTTGGGCAAAAGGTGCACCAACACCTTTTGCGCATGCTGCAGATAATGATCTTGCGGTTGGAATGTTTATACAGCATTTGAGTGAAAGCCCGGTTTGGAAACAAAGTGTGGTTTTTATTTTAGAAGATGATGCGCAGGACGGACCAGACCATGTAGATGCGCATCGCAGCACTGCTTACGTTGCAGGTGGATTTGTAAAACGGCATTATGTTGATCATACCATGTATTCAACGGCTTCTATGTTGCGCACGATTGAATTGATTTTAGGTCTTCCTCCCATGAGCCAGTACGATGCAGCGGCAACACCCATGTTTCGTTGTTTTTCCAAGACTGCGGATCTAACAACGTTTACAGCTAAGCCTGCGCAGGTTGATATCAATGCAACAAACACGGCAGAAAATACCTGGGAAAGGAAGAGTGAGAAATTTAATTTCTCAAAAGAAGATGCAATACCAGATGATGAGTTTAGCGAAGTGATCTGGAAAGCTGTAAAAGGGGTTGATTCGAAAATGCCTGCACCAAAACGCGCCGCGTTTGTAAAACAAAGTGAAAAGAAAAATGATGACGATGATTAATTTTCGTTTGAAATTTATTAAACAATGGCACGAATAAAAGTTGATCTGCACGATATTTACAATAACAGCGCTGCCATAGATAAAGCCTTGCAAAAGGCATTTGGAGATGCCATCAATAAAAAAATTTCTGAAATAGAAATTATACCCGGCAAAGGCAGCGGACAACTGCGAAAAAAAGTGGAGCGCTTTTTACAACAACCACATATCAAACTACTATACCACCGCATAGAAAACGACAGTAAAAATTTTGGGAGACTGTTTGTTTACTTCAGATTTAATAAATAATCCTCTGCACATTCAGCTGCTTAAATGAATAATTATTCATTAATTTTGCGATGTGAAACCGAGAGATGATAAAAAAATTGAACAGATTTACGAAGCAACACTCAGCCTTGTAAAAGCCAACGGCCTCGCCGGTGTAACAATGAGCGAAATTGCAAAAGAAGCGCATATTGCCACCGGCACGTTATATATCTATTTTAAAAATAAAAGCGAACTTATTAATGCACTATTTACAGAGTGCAGAAACCGCTCAGCGAAAATTTATTTTAAAAATTACGATCCTTCCATGCCTTTTAAAAAAGGTTTAAAAATAATCTGGTTGAATCTTCTCACATATCGTGTTAAAAAATTTGAGGAAGCAATATTCGTGGATCAATGCTTTCATTCACCTTTTATTACTCAAACTACAAAGGAATTAACCAAAAAGTTATTTGCACCATTGTTTAGCCTGATTGAAAGCGGCAAAAAACAGAAGCTATTAAAAAGAGCGGACACATTATTGCTGTTGACTTTTATGGCAGGCTCAATAAACGAAACAGTGAAGTATGCTAAGTATGCGAATAGAAAATTGCCTGAAGATATAATTGAACAAATGTTTTCAATGTGCTGGGATGGACTGAAGTCTTAAAATTTTTTTTTCATCATAAATGAATAAATATTCATTTAAAAGTTTAGAAAGATGAAGTGGACGGCAGATAAGATCATTATAATTTTTACTGTTGTTTCAGCCGCTTTGCTGCAGTTGATAGATACATCTATTGTAAATGTGGCGTTGAACAATATCATGGGCAATCTCGGTGCATCATTTGAAGATGCCGGCTGGATAATTACAGGCTATGCTATTTCAAACGTAATAATGATCACACTTTCCGGCTGGATGAGTGCACGGTTCGGCCGCAAATATTATTTCGCTGCTTCGGTAGTTGTGTTCACAATTTTTTCAGTTTTATGCGGTATTTCAACCAATATTTGGGAGCTCATTGTGTTCCGTATTTTACAGGGCATTGGCGGCGGCGGTCTTTTATCAACAGCCCAGGCAATTTTAATTGAAACTTTTCCAAAAGAAGAATTAGGTCTTGCCAATGCTATTTACGGTATGGGGGTTATTATTGGACCTGCGATTGGACCCACACTTGGTGGTTATATTGTTGACAACGCTTCGTGGCAATGGATATTTTATATTAATATTCCGTTTGGAATATTAGCTACCATTCTCACTTTATTGTATGTAAATGAACCGAAAGAAAAAATGCACGCGGGCAAAATGGATTGGCTTGCTTTTTCAATGTTGGTTATTGCAATCAGCCTGCTGCAAATCGTTTTGGAAAAAGGGCAAAGCAAAGATTGGTTTGAGACGAGTTATATCACATGGTTTACCGTAATTGCTTGTATTACCGCTGTTATTTTTGTTTGGCGCGAACTGGCTGTAAAAAACCCCATTGTTAATCTTCGCCTTTTTAGTAATCGTTCTTTTACCACAGGAACGATGTTCAACTTTGTATTAGGCTTTGGATTGTACGGCACTACACTTGTTATTCCTATTATGTGTCAGGGCTTACTAGGATTTACTGCTATGCAAACCGGTTTGCTTTTGCTGCCCGGTAGTTTGGCAACTGCTTTTATGATGCCTGTTGTTGGTTCATTATTAAAACGTAATTATATACATCCCGCTGTTTATGCAGGTATGGGGTTGGTTTTATTTTTTCTATTTTCTCACATGCTCGGGCAATTTACCACACAGGTTGGCAGCGGAGATTTTTTCTGGCCTCTTATTATTCGCGGTTTTGCAATGGGTTTAATTTTCATTCCTCTTACTACTATTTCTTTAATTGAATTGGAAGGAAAAGAAATTCCGCAAGGCACTGCTTTAAGTAATATGGTGAGACAGTTAGGTGGTTCGATTGGCATTGCTTTAATTACAACATTTATTAGCCGGGAAACGGTTATTCATTATTCTCATCTTTCCGAAAACTTAACAGCAAGCGATCCGTTAACACAACAAAGATTATCTATGCTAACGAATGGACTGATGAGTAAGGGATTTGATCATACATCTGCAACGCAAGCTGCGGAAGGAATTCTTTCAAGAGAAGTTAGCGGGCAGGCAAGTTTTTTAACTTATAAAGACATGTTTATTTATT
>JBEHXR010000387.1:0-3257 GCA_048498595.1 Bacteroidota bacterium | reverse complement strand
AGCACTAACAGCAATGCAAGTTCCTCTGCTTCAGGAGAGTTTTCTTTAGAATGAAAAATCAACATTGCACGTTTAACAGCTTTTTTATAAGCAGCTTCTGTTTTTAATACTTTCCAGTTCATACTTAAATTTTATAATTTAAAATTTTTGTATCAAACTTGATGGTTTGTACATTAATTTTATCGTATTCTGTATGCGTTCCAAACCAAATTATGTAAGCAGCAGATTGTTTAAAATTTATTGAAACCAACAACCGGAAGTCGTTTCCTTTTATATTAAAAATTATTCGCCCATCTGCTATTAAACTGGCGCTTCCATAGATTGATTTCAACTCATTAAAACTTTTAAATTCCTGGCTTACGAACTCATTGTACCATGCTAATAAAGGTATTCTTGCAATTGGATATTTTTCAATATAAAACAAAATAGCTTTTTTAGCAATGATGTTCATTGCGCAAAGTTAAAGTTTTCAATTTGAAAACTACAAAGTTTATCAATAAGTTTGCATTATGCAACAACTTATAGAATGCGTTCCCAATTTCAGTGAAGGCAACGATTTAAACATCATCAAACAAATTTCAGATGAAATTGAAAGTGTTGATGGTGTTCGCTTACTAAACGTTGATCCGGGTAAAGCAACGAACAGAACCGTTGTAACATTTGTTGGTGAACCAAAAGCTGTTGTACAGGCTGCATTCAAGGCGATAAAAAAAGCAGGCGAATTAATTGATATGAGTAAGCATAAAGGCGAACATCCGCGCATGGGTGCAACTGATGTTTGTCCTTTAATTCCGATTGCAAATATTACAATGGAAGAAGCCGTTGCATATGCACATCAACTTGCAAAAATGGTTGGTGAAGATCTGCAAATTCCGGTGTATTTATATGAACATGCGCAGAAAGATAAACTGCGCAATAACCTATCTATTATTCGCGCAGGCGAATACGAAGGCTTTTTTAAAAAGATAAAACTGCCTGAATGGAAACCAGATTTTGGTCCGCAGGAATTTGATGCAAAACGTGGCGCAACTGTAATTGGTGCAAGAGATTTTTTGATCGCTTATAATGTAAACCTGAATACAACTTCTGTTCGCAGAGCAAACGCAATTGCATTTGATGTACGCGAAGCAGGCAGAACAAAAAAAGAAAACCTGCCTACCGGACAGGCAGGCGGAAAAACTGTTTTAGATGAAAATGGAAAGCCAGTTACAATTCCCGGAACATTAAAAAGTGTAAAAGCGATTGGTTGGTTTATTGAAGAATATGGTATCGCACAAATTTCCATGAACCTCACCAACATCGGCGTAACGCCTTTGCATATTGCATTTGATGAAGTTTGTAAAAAAGCAGATGCACGCGGCATTCGTGTTACAGGAAGCGAATTAGTTGGCTTGGTTCCGTTGCAATCAATGATTGCTGCAGGAAAATATTTTTTGGAAAAACAAAAACGTTCAACCGGTGTTTCAGAAAAAGAAATCATTCGCATTGCAATAAAATCTTTGGGTCTTGATGAACTTGCTCCTTTCAAACCTGAGGAAAGAATAATTGAATATTTATTAAAAGATAAAAGTAACAGCAAACTTATCAGTACAACACTTTCTGATTTTGCAGATGAAACAGCAAGCGAAAGTCCGGCGCCTGGTGGCGGTTCTATTGCAGCTTATGTTGGCGCGTTGGGTATTTCTTTGGGAACGATGGTGGCGAATCTTTCATCGCATAAACCAGGTTGGGATGAACGCTGGAAAGAATTTAGCGATTGGGCAGATAAAGGTCAATATTATAAAAATGAATTGCTGAAATTGGTGGATGCAGATACAAAAGCATTCAATCAAATCATGTCTGCCTTTGGTTTATCAAAATCAACTGATGAAGAAAAGAAAGTGAGAACTCAGGCTATTCAGGAAGCAACAAAATTTGCGATTGAAGTTCCTTTCAAAGTAATGAATCTCGCTTATGAAAGTATGAATGTAATTAAAGCAATGGCTGAAGTTGGAAATCCAAATTCCATTTCAGATGCAGGCGTTGGTGCACTGTGTGCACGCAGTGCGGTGATGGGCGCATTTATGAATGTGCGCATCAATGTTTCATCTTATAACGATAAAAATTTTGTTGCAGATATTGTTGTAAAAGGAAAAGAAATCGAAAACAAAACGATCGAGTTAGAAAAAGAGATATTGAAAATTGTGAACGAGAAAATTAGCACGTGATCAACCTTCCTGCAATCTGTTAATGCGTTGCACAATTTGCAGGCAAGCTCTTGAATTGTGATAAGGACCTTTCCATAAACCAACTTTATCTTCATTCTGCATTACTGAATGATCTTTTTTCACTCCCCAAAACCACTCGCCATTTTTTTTATCGATTATATTTTCTTTTATGAATTGCCAGTTGTTAAACGCAAGCGCTAAATATTTTTTATCGTTTGTAATTTGATAAGCATTGAAAAAACCAACCATTGCTTCTGCCTGCGCCCACCAATGTTTTTCTTCAATTAATTTTTTATTTAAAGCATCGTACTCATACCATATTCCGCCATCATTATCCAGTGCTTCTAATGTTGCATCTGCAATTTTTATTGCATAATGTTTAAATGTCTCTATCAATTTTTCGTCTGCAATCATTTCTGCGCACGATTGCAATAACCATGCAGCTTCAATATCATGACCGAAAGAAATTATGTTTGATTTTTCTCTCCACACTTCATCAAAAAATAACTTTAAATGAAATGTTTCTTTATCGATGAAGTAACGATCAAACAATTCAAGCAGTTCAATTATTTTTTCTTTTAAAGCTAATGACGGGTGCACTTTATACAAATTCGCATATGCTTCAACAATGTGAAGATGCGTATTCATTGTTTTTTTCTCATTCGCATCTTTTTCACTTAAACGGAAATCATCGGGCTCGCCCCACTCGCTTGTAAAAGCTTCGAGGTAACCTTTCATCAATGCATCGTAACTGTATTCTTCAATTGATTCATATAATTGCAATGCTGTATTTAATGCATTTTTATTTTGCGTTGTCGCGTAATATTCACTCAAACCATAGATACAAAATGCCTGCGCATAAATCTGTTTTTTTGAATCGAGCATATTGCCGTTTGCATCAACCGTCCAAAACACGCCACCAAATTCTTTATCGAAAAAATGTTTTTCTAAGTATTCACATGCTCTCGTTGCAATGCGTAAATAATTTTCATTTTTATATTGATTGTATGCAGAAGAGAATGCGTATAAAATTCTTGCATTTAGAACAGC
>JBEHXR010000386.1:0-3282 GCA_048498595.1 Bacteroidota bacterium | reverse complement strand
TTCTGCTCTGATACACAATGCAGCACCTGTTGCCCAAAAAATTTTTTCGTTGCTGTTATATTGACCGTTATCATCTTCGCAAATATCAAAGATTCTTCCGCGTGCAAACGCATAACCTAATGTATCTATCCATCCGCCACAGGCGCCTGCATGTTCAAATTTATTTTTATTTACATAAGATAAAATCTTTGGTTGGCAGGCAGCAATTTGTTTATTGCTTTCCATCAACACAATTAAATCTTCAACCCAATTTGCCTGCACTTCAACATCTGAATTCAATAAAATATAATAATCTGATTTTACATTTTTAAGTGCCCTGTTATAACCACCTGCAAAACCATAATTATTGTTAAGCATAATAAGTTCAACAAAAGGAAAGTTTAGTTTTAGAAAAGCAACACTGTCATCCGTGGAAGCATTATCTGCAACAATTATTTTTTTGTTTTGATAAGTTGTAGCAATAACCGAGGGCAAAAATTTTTCAAGATAATTGCGACCGTTATAATTAAGAATTACTATTGCAACAGCGGGAAAACTCAATGCAGTTTTTTTCAAAAATAAATTGAAAACTTTCAATCTGTAATGTTTTAACAGTCTTGGAAAGTTTGGTATAAGATTTAATTTAATTTAGATAAATGTTCGGCGTAACAATTCTTGGCAATAATTCAGCACTTCCGGCTTATAACAGGCATCCAACATCGCAGGTTATAAGTTTAAACGATCAGCTATTTTTAGTTGATTGTGGAGAAGGAACGCAAATGCAAATGAATACCTACAAAATTCGCCGCGGAAAGATCAATCATATATTTATTTCTCATTTGCACGGCGATCATTATTTTGGTTTGCCTGGCTTAATTACAAGTTATGGTTTGCTGGGAAGGATAAGTGATTTGCATTTGTATGCGCCTGCAGCGTTACAACAAATTTTAGATTTACAGTTAAATATTTCTGATACAAGACTTCCGTATACTTTACATTTTCATGCTTTAGAAAATAATTCTGTTTTGATTGATGAAGACCATGTATATGTTGAGTGTTTTAAAGTTTTTCACCGCATAGATTGTTGGGGTTTTTTATTTCGTGAAAAAAGAAATCCGCGAAAAATAAATGCAGAAGCCACTGAAAAATATGATGTGCCCATTACTTTTTATGAGCGTTTAAAAAAAGGTGAAGATTATATGGCTGACGGCAAAACAATTCCCAACAATGTATTAACGATCGCAAACAAGCCGGTGCGTTCGTATGCTTATTGTGCAGACACTTTATACAATGAAGTTCTTGTTGAGAAAATTAAAAATGTAAACATGGTTTATCATGAAGCAACGTATTTGAAAGATAAAGAGGAAAAAGCGATAAGCCGGTTTCATTCTACCAGCGTGCAAGCGGCCCAATTTGCAAAACTGGCGGATGCAAAATGTTTGTTGATCGGGCATTTTAGCAGCACGTACGAAACGCTTGATGAATTTTTATTGGAAGCACAGGAAATATTTCCGCAAACACAATTAGCATTGGAAGGTCAAACCTATTTAATCATGTAAATTCCAATTTTATTTTATTCAATGTCCCGCCTTTTTTCTATTTTAATACGAAGAATAAAATCACGCAAAAAAGAAGAAAAACTTTTAGAACAATTTCATACCTGCAAAAACACGCTGCATCTTCAAAAGAAAAACAATTCTTCAAATAAAATTCTAATAATAAGATTAGATGATATTGGCGATTATATTCTGTTTCGAAATTTTTTAGGCTATTATAAAAATGCTGAACGATGGAAAAATTATTCTTTTACCTTATTAGGCAATATTGTTTGGAAAGAGTTGTTTGAAAAATTTGATAAGAATAAAGTTGATTCAGTAATATGGATTGAAAAAAAACAATATTTAACAAACGAATCCTACAGAGAAAAAATTTGGCGCGAATTAAATGAAGAAGAATTTGCAGTTGTGATTTGCCCTTCAAGAACACGACCATTATTGTTAGATGATTTATGCGCAATGGCAACCGGTGCTAAAACAATGATCGCTGTAAAAAATAATTTCGTTTATAATTCCTGGAATCAATTGTCTGATTCTTTTTACAACGAATTATTTCCTGCTGATAATTTAATTCATGAATTTAACTTCAATCGTTCTTTTGCAGAATGGTGTTGTAAACAAAATATTTCTATAACAAAACCTGAAATCAATATTGATAAATCAGAAACAGCAAACATCATTTGTTTTATTGGCGCTTCAGCAAAAAGTAAAAGATGGATTGCACAGAGATGGATTGAGTTGATCAATATGATAAAAAAAGAAAACAAATACAACATCTTTGTAGCTGGCGGAAATTCAGATATAATAATGGCTGAAAAAATTGTTGCTGATACAGGAGTAAATAACATAACGGGCAAAACATCTTTGAATGCAATGATTGAAATGATCGCAAACGCAAAAGCAATAATCACGAATGATACTATGGCAACACACGCGGCTGTTGCGTGTAATACGCCTGTAATTATTTTGGCAAACGGAAATAATTATTACAGATTTACAGATTACAGCTCGTTCAATTTGCAAAATATCATAACAATGTATCCCGCACGATTTTACAAGCAACTTAAGGATGGAAAAGCAAACTTATTGCATTACGAAGCGGTGAGTTCAGATATTCAAACTATTTCAGCCGAAGCCGTATTTAATTCATTAAAAAAAATCTTGTCTTAAGTTTTATGCTAACAACTGCAGATATAAAAATTTTTAAAAAGACAAGTTTTACCGATCAGAAATTTTCAATACTCATTCCAACATGGAACAATCTTGCTTACCTGCAATTATGCATTGAAAGCATTAAAAAAAATTCTTTCTTCAATAATCAAATAATCATTCACATAAACGAAGGAACCGACGGAACAAAAGAATGGGTTGAACAGCAAAATTTTGATTACACGATCAGCAAAGAAAATATTGGTGTTTGCTACGCCTTGAATATTTGCAGCGCGCTTGCATTTACAGATTATATTTTGTACATGAATGATGATATGTATGCTTGCAAACACTGGGATAAATTTTTACGGGAAGAAATAGATAAAATGCCGGATAAATTTTTCTTTCTTTCAGCAACTGCTATTGAACCAAAAGCGCAAAGCATTTGCTCGATCGAACAAAGTTTCGGAACAGATATTCCATCCTTCGATGAACAAAAATTATTGAACGAATTTGTAAGCATTCCTTTTAAAGATTGGAATGGCTCAACATGGCCGCCAAATGTTTTGCATAAAGATTTATGGAATCTTGTTGGCGG
>JBEHXR010000385.1:0-3290 GCA_048498595.1 Bacteroidota bacterium | reverse complement strand
AAACGCATCTTTAGCACCGGTAGAACCATACCTGAAATTTTGTAATGCAGCATCATTAAAAGTTTCAGTAAAAGAATCTGAAAAACTTTTTTGTTGTGCATATATAGTAAGATTAATAAAGATTGAAATGAATAAAAAAATTTGTTTCATGAAATGATGAATGGTTGTTTGATACGAATGTAATGATTACAAAAAATCTTGCACATATTGTCTTGCTATAACCGGCTAAAACTTAAAATGAAGACGCTGCTACTATTTAAAAAGAATTAGTTTTATGTTTTTAAAATAGTATTGAATTGGAAGCACCATCTTCATCTATTTATACCGGCGAACAAGGAAAAATTTACCAGGAACAAGTACACGGGTTGAATGAAAATGGATACTTAATTGTAGCCAAAGCGCGGGCTAAAAAATTTCAATCATTTATTAAAACAAATGCTTCTGTTTTAGAATTTGGAGTTGGTAACGGATGGGATATTGCACTGTTACATGCAGCCAAAAAAATTGGCTATGATGTTTACATTGATTCCAAAATTGATTGGAACAAGTATAACATTGAATGTACAACCGATAAAAAGAAAATACCTTTCGCATATTTTGATACGGTGATATGTCATCATGTACTTGAACATGTAGAAAACCCATTAGATGAATTACGATTGATGAAACAATTTATTAAACCGGATGGCGAATTGCTTTTATATGTTCCTTTTGAAAAAGGAAAACGCTTTGAAAAATATAACAGCAAAGATGTAAATCACCACATTTATTCATGGAATGTACAAAGCTTTTGTAATCTTGTTGAGCAAGCCGGCTTACAAATTAAAGCGTATAAAGTATTAACAAAAGGCTATGATCGATTTGCCGCTTCTCTTGTATTAAGATTTAAGTTTCCTGAAAAATTCTATTATTTTATAAGAAGCGTTTTACAAACGATAAAACCTGAAAAAGAGATAATGATCCAGGCAATATTAAAATAGTAACTACGTAAAAAACTATAAAGACTGTTTATGAAAAGACCATTAATTGTTTTCGCTGCATTACTCTCGTTAGCAGCATGTACAAATACTTCACAAAAAACGGCTACCGATATACAGGGAATCGACTCCTCGCTTAAACCAGGCGATAATTTTTTTATGTATGTAAATCATATATGGTACGATACTGCGCAGATACCACCGTCACAGGCTGGTGTTGGTGCATATATGTTTATGAATTATCCGCAGCGTTTGCGCTTACAGGGCATATTAGATAGTGTTTCAAAAGCTAATAATACAGCAGGAAGCATTGAACAAAAGATCGGTGATTTTTATGCTTCAGGTATGGATACAACAACCATCAATCAATTGGGTTATGATCCTATCAAACCAATCCTTACGCGCATTGACAGCATCAGCGATGTTACCTCTTTAATGAAGTTTGTAGCAGATCAATCTAAATTGTATAATACTTCTGTTTTAGCTTTTGGTGTTGGTCCGGATAATAAAAACAGCAGCCTGAATATTGCGCATATTTATCAAACGGGAATTGGTTTGCCGGAGAGAGATTATTATTTCAGCACAGATGCACCAAGCATTGCTATTCAGCAGGCATATAAAACATATCTCGCTAAACTGTTTCAGCTTACCGGCAGCGATACTGCAACCGCAGCAAAAAATGCAGATATCGTTTACAACATCGATAAACAACTTGCAGCATCACACAAAACAAATATTGAGTTACGTGATGTAAATGCGAACTATAATAAAATGTCTGTCGCAGCACTTGCAAAAAGGCAACCCAACATCGGCTGGACAAATGTGCTGAATGAACTCGGTGCAAAAACAGATTCAATTGATGTGGAACAACCTGCTTATTATGATAAACTGAATTCCGCTTTAAAAACAATTCCCATCAACGAATGGAAAATTTATTTGAAGGCATATTCGATCAGTAATTATGCAAATGTGCTGAGCAAGCCATTTACTGATGCAGCATTTGAATTTAATAAAGCATTGAGCGGACAAGCGGTGCAAAAAACACGCGGAGAAATAATGGCGAGTGCAGTGGATGAAAATTTAGGTGAAGCGCTTGGGCAATTATATGTAAAGAAATATTTTCCGGAAGAAGCAAAAAAACGTGCATTAGAACTTGTAAATAATTTACAGAAAGCATTTGCTGCAAGAATAGATAAGCTGGATTGGATGAGTGATAGTACCAAACAAAAAGCAAAAGAAAAATTGTTTGCGATCACTAAGAAGATCGGCTATCCCGACAAGTGGAGAGATTACAGCAATGTAACTATTGTTAAGGATAAATATTTTGATAATGTTGTATCGGCTGCATCTGATAATTATCAGTTTCAACTTGCAAAATTGAATAAGCCTGTTGATAAAACGGAATGGTTTACCACACCTTCTACGGTTACTGCTTATAACAATCCTTCTGCAAACGAAATTGTTTTTCCCGCAGCCATTTTACAACCGCCTTATTTTGATAACAACGCTGATGACGCTTTAAACTATGGCGGCATTGGAATGGTGATCGGTCATGAAATGACGCATACGTTTGATGACCAGGGCGCGCAGTATGATAAGAATGGTAATGTAGCAAACTGGTGGACAAAAGATGACTATGCAAAATTCAAAGCAAAAACGCAACAGGTAATTGACCTGTATAACACATTTACTGTTTTAGATACGGTGCACGTAAAAGGTGCAATGACCGTTGGCGAAAATACAGCAGATGTAAGCGGCGTTGCCGTTGCTTATGATGCTTTTAAAATGACGAAGGAAGGACATGACACAACAAAGATCGGCGGCTATACACCCGATCAGCGTTTCTTTATTTCTGTTGCACGCATATGGCGCGTGAAAATGAAAGATGAATTTTTGCGTTTGTGGATCAATAACAATCCGCACTCACCACCTATGTGGCGTGTGAATGGACCTTTGATGAACAACACGCATTTCTATGACGCATTCAATGTGCAGCCCGGGGATAAGATGTATATACCTGCTGATAAGCGAATTCAAATTTGGTAACAAAAAATTTGTTTTATGAAATGTATAAAAAGCAGCATATCATTTATTGTAAATCTTGGTTTGTTTGTGTTGATGTTTGCAGCAACTATATGTAATGCGCAATCAAATTCACATCAATTATTACTTGCACTTTCTAAAGAAAATCACACACTCGCTTTGGTTGATCCTTCAACATTAAAAGTGATTGCAAAAGTGCCTGTTGGCGAAGATCCGCATGAAGTGATCGCTTCATCAGATGGAAAAACGGCTTACGTTTCTATTTATGGC
>JBEHXR010000384.1:0-3294 GCA_048498595.1 Bacteroidota bacterium | reverse complement strand
CCCAAATTCCAGATGTCTTCGCAAATGGTTATTGCCAGTTTTTTGCCTTTGAATTCAACTACGTTCCATTCAAATGAAGGTTCAAAATAGCGGTATTCATCAAACACATCATACGTTGGCAAAAGCGTTTTATGTATCTCCGCTTTTATTTCTTTTTCATATAGAAAGAACGCGGCATTAAACAAATCCTTTCCTTCGATCTGCGGATTTCTCGCAGGCGAACCGATCAATACAGCGATCGTATCGGCATGCAGTTTTATTTCATCAATTGCTTTGTAGCATTTATTAATGAAATCATCAAACTCAACAAAATCCCTTGGGGGATAACCACAAACACTCAGCTCACTAAACATTACCAGGTCGGCTCCTTCTTTCTTCGCCTGCTTAATTCCTGCAATAATTTTTTCTGTATTACTTTCAAAATTGCCGATGTGATAATTCTGCTGCGCTATTGAAATCTTCATGTAGATTTATTTCTTGTACAAAGTTCGCGCTTAAAAAAATTATTAACAACTTGCTTTGCATACAAGTATTTAATTCGCGTATGAAAAATTTTCTGATTCTTCTTTTCTGTCTCGTACTTTTTTCATGCAACCATAAAAAATCTGCGCCGGATGTTTCAAATATTAAAGTTGATGTGCATTTAAAACGATTTGATAAAGACCTGTTTTCGATCGATACAAATAATGTTGAACAATCACTTAACAAACTGCAGCAGCAATATGGTTCTTTTCTTAATGATTATTTATATAACATTATGATATTAACACCGCAGCCGGATACAGTTCAGCAAAAAATAAAAATGTTTTTACACGATTACAATTTTGTGTATGATGCTGCAGAAAAAAAGTTTGGAGATTTTGAAGCGCCGTTCAATCAAATAAAAAAAGGATTACAGTATGTGAAATATTATTTTCCCGATTACAAAACGCCGGCAAATGTTATTACGTTTATTGGCCCGGTTGAAGGTTATGCAAACGTGCTTACACAAAGCGGACTTGCCGTTGGCTTGCAGTTATATCTCGGTAAAAATTTTTCTGTTTATCATTCTGAATTTATTACAGAAGTATATCCTGATTATCAGCAACGCAGGTTTGAGCCGGAATATATACCGGTAAATTGTATGAAGAATATTATCAGTGATATTTATCCGGAAAAAAATGGAAGTGATCCGTTGGCTTATCAAATGATTGATGCGGGCAAGCGTTTGTATTTGCTCGATCATTTTTTACCGCAGCTCGATGATACTTTGAAAACAGGTTATACAAAAGCGCAATTGCAGGGTTGTTATGATAACGAAGCTGACATTTGGAATTATTTTGTGCAGAATAATTTGCTGTTTATAACTGACCCGATCCAGGTGAGAGATTATATGCAGGATGGTCCGAATACAGAAGCTTTTGGAAAAGAATCACCGGGTTTTATCGGACAGTTTATTGGCTGGCAAATTGTAAAAAAATGGATGGATGCACATCCAAAAACAACATTGCCTCAGTTATTGAATACGCCTGAAAAACAGATTTACGATGAGGCGAAGTATAAACCGAGATAACTTTTTATTTTGATCTCACCAACAACTTTACAGTATGAAATTTGCCGGTGTGTGCTGGCTTTTTGTTGCGTAGAATTTGTAAGAAAAATCTATAAAAAAAGATCAGGATACAATTTACCGTTTGGTGTTACCGCATATTTTAAAAGATCTGTAATGCCTTCTTCGTTCAAAACTTTTTCATCAATAAAATTATGGCCTGTACATGCTGATGCATTTTTATTAAGAATATAAAATGCAGCGTCTGCTACTATTTGTGGTGTGCGGCTCATGTTCACTAATGCTTCGCCACCTAATAAATTTTTTACGGCAGCTGTTGCAATCGTTGTTGCGGGCCACAATGTATTTGAAGCGATTTTGTGTTTTTTAAATTCACCAGCCCAGCCAAGCGCCAGCATGCTCATACTGTATTTACTTATTGTATAACCGATATGATTCTTCAACCATTTTTCATCAAGATTTATTGGCGGAGAAAGTGTAAGTATATGCGCATTATCAGATTTTTTTAAGAAAGGAATGCAGTGTTTTGTGACCAGGAAACTGCCGCGCACATTTATATCAAGCATTAAATCCAAACGTTTTGCATCTAACTGTTCCGTGTTTGATAATTGAATAGCAGATGCATTGTTAATGACTGCATCAATACCACCAAATGTTTCAATAGTTTTTTCAACGGCAGCAATAATTTGTTCTTCATCGCGAATATCAACCTGCACCGCAAGTGCCTTGCCACCTGCCTGTTCAACTTCGTTTGCAGCAGAATAAATTGTTCCGCCAAGTCGTGCATCTTCTTCAATACTTTTTGCAGCAACAACAATATTTGCACCTTCTGCTGCAAGCCGCACTGCAATTGCTTTTCCAATACCGCGACTTGCGCCTGTTATGAAAATAGTTTTATTTTTTAATGAAGACATAAATGTGAGAAGTGAAAGATGAGATGTAATCCTTAAGTATGCAAAAATTCACGCACTATTTTTTCCGTTTCATTACATGCACGCTCAAGATCATCATTAATAACAATTTTATTGAACTGATGTTTGAACGATAATTCAAATATGGCTTTATTTAATCTTGTTTGTAAACTTTCAAGACTTTCAGTGCCCCGTGATTGCAATCTTTTTTTTAATTCTTCAACAGACGGTGGCTCAATAAAAATGGTAAGACAATTATCATTGAATTGTTCGTGCACGTGAATAGCGCCTTTGACATCAATATCTAATAACGGAACTTTTTTTTCAGCCCATATTCTTTCCAATTCGCTTTTAAAGGTGCCGTAATATTTTCCTTCATACACCATTTCCCATTCTATAAATTCATTCGCACGAATTTTATCGTGAAATTCACTTTCAGTGATAAAATAATAATCAACACCGCCCACTTCATTGCTGCGTGGTTTTCTTGTGGTGGCAGATATAGAAAATGCAAGCGCGGGAATTTTTGCAAGCAGGTATTTGGTAACAGAAGTTTTGCCGGCACCTGAAGGCGCTGTTATAATAATGAGCTTATTGTTATCAGCCATTAAAAATATTTAGGCTGCAAAATACTGTAATCAATTATTTTTGCAGCCCTTAATAAATTATTTGACTCCGTAGCTCAGTTGGTAGAGCATCCCGATATTAATCGGGAGGGTTCAGGGTTTGGAGAAAAAATAAATTTGACTCCGTAGCTCAGTTGGTAGAGCATCCCGATATTAATCGGGAGGGTTCAGGGTTCGGAGAAAAAATAAATATGACTCCGTAGCTCAG
>JBEHXR010000383.1:0-3309 GCA_048498595.1 Bacteroidota bacterium | reverse complement strand
AGCGGAAAATATTGCGGCGGCGCAGAAAGACCGTTGGTAACAGCTTCAATAAATTCCTGCTTTGAAGTTGTTTGTAAAGCGTAGTTAGTTTGTTTCTGTTCGCCGATAGTGCTGAATGTTTGCGAACCAAGACTTTTACCGCAACTGCTGCCTGCACCATGCGCAGGATAAACAATTACATCATCCGAAAGCGGAACAATTTTTTTCTGAAGACTGTCATACATAATTCCTGCAAGCTCTTCTGTTGTTAAGTTTTCGTCCTTTTGAGAAAGGTCTGGTCTGCCTACATCACCAACAAACAAAGTGTCGCCAGTAAATATTGCATAATTTTTTCCTGTTTCATCTTTTAATAAATAACAGGAGCTTTCTAAAGTATGACCGGGTGTATGCAAAACCTTTATAGTTACATCACCTAATTTAAATTCTTCATTATCCTTTGCTACGTAAACAGGAAATGATGTTTGTGTTTGCGGACCATATATAATAGGTGCACTTGTCGCTTTGCTAAGATCGATATGCCCGCTTACAAAATCTGCATGAAAATGTGTTTCGAAAATAAATTTTATAGTGGCATTTCTTTTTGCTGCCAGAGAAATATATTCATCAATATCACGTAAGGGATCGATGATAGCTGCCTCACCATTGCTCTCAACATAATAAGCTGCCTCGCTAAGGCAATTCGTGTATAGTTGCTGAATATACATAAACCAGTTTTTTGCAAAGCTACAACTGGTTACTGATTTTTGGTTTATCCGCAAAGCTGTTCTACGAACGCGCTTATTTCTTTTACACGATTATAATTAACAGAGTAGTAAATAAATTTCCCTTCACGTTTAGTTGTAACAACACCGGCGCGCCGCATAATGGCAAGATGTTGCGATACTACAGATTGTTCAAGCCTGAGCTTTACGTATATTTCTGTAACAGTAACTTTTTTATGTTCATCTAAAAGATGTAGTAGCTGCTGTCTTAGCTTATGATTTAAAGCGCGCAAAATCATCGCGGCTTTTTTTAAATGAACAAAGTCTATCTGCACATCTTCGTTAATATCCGGATTGTGGAGTGTACTTGACTGCGTGCTATTCATATAAGTGCTTTCAATCAAAATATAAAATGTTATAAAAATTCACATAAACAATAATTGTGCCTTTGAAGTTTATTTTACATAAGCGGGCTTAATATAGAAAGGTTCGCAATAGGCTAAGTTCGCAAATTGTTCTAATTCAAACGCTTCACGTGCACATATTGCAACATCATTAACAGTATAACTTAAAGCGCCATAAGAAATATTTTCAAACCCTCCAATCGCCTTTAGTTTTAAACTTCCATTGCCTCCAACAATTATTTTATAGGTATTTTTTTCTTCAATTAAAAAGTTATTATCGAGTATTACCGACGCATAATTTTTTACAAGTTTTAATTCGCGATTGTATAGTGCGGTAAACACTTCCATGCGTCTTGCATCAATCATCGGGCATAACAAAATATTCGTTTCCTGTGCAACATTTTGCTGAAGTGCGAAGGCCAGCACATCAAGTGTGTTTAAAAGAATGAGCGGTTTATTTAAAACATAGCAAATGCCTTTTGCTGAAGCCAGTCCAACGCGTAACCCTGTGTAACTTCCCGGTCCGTTTAAAACAGCCACAGCATCAATTGATGGCAACGCGACCGACGCGTTCTTTAAAACTTTTTTTATTGCAGGTTGTAAAAAAGATGCATGGTCTTTTTGCACAACACTTCTTTCATGAGCAATAACTTCCTCATTATTGCTTATTGCAACAACACATTCTTCAAAAGCGCTGTCTATAGTTAAAATTAATGCCAACAAATTTTATTTTACTGATTCTGATAATAAGCCTGCAATTGCATACCTGTTATTGTTTGCTGATAATTTTTTCAGTAACAGGTAAATTTTTTCCAGCCCGATCTCTTCACTCCACTCAAACGGTCCGTAAGGATAATTTGTGCCCAACTTCATCGCTATGTCTATTTGTTCTTTGGTGCTTACATTTTCCTGCAACGCATAATATGCTTCGTTAACAATCATTGCCAAAATGCGTGCGGAAATAAAACCATAATCATCCGGTATAAAAACATATTGCCAGTTCAAGCTGTTAAAAATTTTTATCGCTTGTTGTTTATAATTTTCATCGCTTGATGATAACTCTATTATTGAACGGTTTAAAAATCCCGGCCATGCATTTATACGCACATAATTTTTTTTGTTGATTTCTGCGCAGGTGCAACTCACTGCATTCGCAAATACAAGCGTGCCTTCTAAAAAATTATTTGCCGCAATATTTGCATTATTGAAGGTGAGGTCGAAAAAAGCATCAACTGCATTCAAAGGCTTTTCATTTTCTGTAAGCCAATGAATGGTTTCAATATTGTTAAACCCTTTTTGCAACAATTCATTTTTTTGTTGCTGCGTTGCGCGAATGGAAATATTCATAAAATATTGCCCGCAAAAATAGGTTGTATGGTTGAAGGAAATATTGCAACTTGCCTTGATATAGCAAAATCATCATTCCACTATCAAAAAAATATTTACATGAAACAAATAATAAAAACTGAAAAAGCACCAGCACCTATTGGTCCGTATAACCAGGCGATAAAAGCAGGAGACTTTTTATTTATCAGCGGGCAGGTTGCTCTTGATCCTGCAACAAATGAATTAATTAAAGGAAGTGTAAAAGATGAAGCGCACCAGGTAATGAAAAATCTTGAAGCAATACTGAAAGATTCCAATCTCACTTTTCAGCATGTGGTTAAAACAACAATTTTTTTAACTGATATGAATTTGTTTGTTGAGGTAAACGAAGTGTATGGCAGTTATTTTGATGGTGATTATCCTTCAAGAGAAACCGTTGCTGTAAAAGGATTGCCCAAAAATGTGAATGTTGAAATAAGTATGATCGCTTCTGTTTCTATTTAAAATATGCTGCCTGGAAAGCTGTTGTAAACGTTTTACTTTCTCCGGCATTTAAAATTATTAACCCCATTTTATTATTAAATGCATCTGGCGCTGCGCTTAAATTTTCAATAGCAATGCTGTTGCGGTGTGGCGGCGTATAAACCTGTAAATATGGATAGGCTTCAGATGGAATAATTTTCAGCCGCAAATTATTTTTTTCATCTTGAATAGTACATGCAGTTTCGGTTGTGTTTTTTAATTGGAAACAATTATCAAAAAAATTAGCGTTTAATTTTTGTAAAGATTGAAATTTTTCAAATGGAAAAACTTTTCCCGTCGGCACTAACCTATCATTAAACTCTAAAATTTTATTTGAATTTATTTTGAATGATAAA
>JBEHXR010000382.1:0-3325 GCA_048498595.1 Bacteroidota bacterium | reverse complement strand
CTTTCAAATAAAGTTGCACATAAAACAGAGGTTGGCGCTGTTGTAATAAATATAAATGATGATGCAGCTTTAAAAAAAGCAAAACGTGAAATGCTTTGTAATCTCTGCAAACAAAATATTCATGTTGATGAAAATGATAAACTGATCGTAACAAAAATGTACACAGGTATTGAATTGTTTTTTGGAATAATAAATGATGCCTGCTTTGGAAAGGTAATTGTGTTTGGCGCCGGCGGAATTTTTACTGAGTTGTTTAAAGACATTTGCTTTATTGACAGTGAGGCAACTGATGATGAAATAAAAAATGCAATCGCTCAAACAAAAATATCTGCGCTTTTTACCAAAGGTTTTCGCGGAAAAAAATACAACATTGAGTTGGTGGTTGAGATGATTAAAAAACTGCAGCAGCTTGATATTGAGGAAATGGATTTGAATCCTGTTATACTTTCAGAAAATACATTAACCGTTGTTGATGCAAGATTGAAACAAGCTCAATCAAACAGTGTTTCAAAACATATAAAATATATTCCTCAAATTTTTTCACCAAAAAAAATTGCCATTGTTGGTGTCAGTGAGCATGAAGAAAAGATCGGTTATGCGCTTGCAAAAAACGCGTCTGCACATGATGGAGTTTATTTTGTAAATCCGCATTTGAAAACCCTTTTTGGTAAAAGCGTTTATAATAATATCAATGAGCTTCCTGATGTTGACACTGCTGTGCTTGCCATTCCTGTTGATAATATAACAAACGTCATTCAGCAATTAGCTGAAAAAAAAGTTCAGCACATTATCATCATCACCGCAGGGTTTAAAGAAGCCGGACGAGATGAAAGTTTTTTAAAAGCGTTATCTGAAAAATTTCAAATAAATATTATCGGTCCCAATTGCATTGGTATTTATACAAATGGTATTAATCTAACTTTTGGTACTAACGATATTCAAACAGGTAAAGCAAATTTGTTTTCGCAATCAGGTGCAATTGTTGCGGAATTAATGGATAAAGCTGCCTTGCAAAACACCGGTTTTGAAAACATCATTTCTGTTGGTAATATGGTGGATGTAGATTTTGCTGACTTGATAAATTCTTACCCTGGTAACAATCCAATCAATGTGTATGTTGAAGGAATTTCAAACGGAAAAAATCTATTGCGTGCAATTCGAAAAAGTAAATCGCATATAAGAATTTTTAAAGCAGGCAAAACAGAAATGGCGAGAAAAGCTGCGTTTTCACATACAGGAAACATGGCTGGTAATTATGAAATGTTTGTTGGTTTATTAAGAGCTGCCGGCGCTGAAATTTTAAATGATGTGAATGGTCTTTTATATCCTTATAACTTCAAAAAAGTTTTGGTGATTACCAACGCTGGCGGTGCAGGAACAATTATGAGCGATTTGATTAGCGATAAATTATACAAACTAAGTACCGATGAAATTGCAAAACTCAGTAAAGTATTGCCATTGCATTGGTCAAAAAATAATCCCGTTGATATTATTGGCGATGCTTGTTACGACAGATATTCGAAAGCTTTACAGGTTGCAGATAATTTTAATGTTGATGCAATTTATGTTCTCATCACACCACAATTCATGACCAATCCAAAAGGCATTTGCAAATTGTTTGTTGAAAATAATTTCAAGACAAAAATATTTCCTGTATTACTTGGCGGAGAAATGATGCAGGCTGCAAAATCTTACCTGGAAGAAAACAAAATAAATTATTTTGAAGAGTTGACTGAAGCTGTTTCATTTCTGTGAACTCATTACAACTGTTCATGATTTTACTCATGGCTTTTAATGACTGGCATCAGCTTTTACATTTTTCCATCACTCTACTTTTATCACTATAAAAATTTTTTATGAAAAAGATTTTATTGGCAGTTGCAGAAAATAAATTGCCTAAAGCTGCATTTGACTTTATATGCCAGCTAAATGAAACGAATCCCGTGTTGTTAACCGGTGTTTTTCTAAGAGAACTTGTTTATTCGCTTGAACCTGCATTGGGTTACTATGGCGGAATGGGCATGCCTGTTTATTCTTCCGAAACCGAAGCGCTGATGCGTGAAGATGTAGATAAACAAATCAACTGGTTTACTGCTGCCTGCCAAAAAAATAATATTGAATATCGTGTGCATGATGATACAGATGATTTAATTATTCATGAACTTAAAAAAGAATCACGCTTCGCCGATTTACTTATTATAAGTGAAGACGCCTTTTATCATTTAACTGATGCCGCAGAACCAGGCGAATATTTGAAATCAATTTTGCATTTGGCAGAATGCCCGGTTTTAATTGTTCCTGAAAAATTTGAATTTCCAGAGAATGTAATATTCGCGTACGATGGCAGCGAATCTTCAGTGTATGCATTAAAACAATTTTCTTATGTATTAAATGAGTTGTGCAATAAAGAAGCAATGATTGCTTACGAAGGTTCTGAAGAAGGAAGAAGTATGCCTGATGAAATATTAATTCATGAGCTTGCAGCAAAACACTTTAGTGCATTAAATTTTGTAAGACTCGATAAAGATTTGTTCCGTTTATCCGCATGGGTAAAAGCGCAGAAATCGCCGATGCTTATTGCCGGCAGTTATGGTAGAGCTGGTTTCTCTGAAGTTTTTAAAAAGAGCTTTGTTGATAATATTTTGAAGGAACATAAACTTCCTGTTTTTATTGCACATAGATAAAGTAATAAATAGTTTATTAAAATTTACTGCATCAACGCTACTTGTATCAACTTCTAAAATCATTCTTTACGCAGTTATTAATTTACTGTATGCGCATCATTTTAATTTGCGTTGTTTGTACGCTGTGTGTTTCCTGTTCAAGACAAAACATTATTCATCCGCAGCGAAAGGATATTGTTGAAACGGTGTATGCCTCTGGAAATATAATATCAGACAGCGAATACAATTTATATGCACTTACAAGCGGAACCATTATTAAAAAGCTGGTTAAAGATGGAGATGTTGTTGCGAAAAATAAGGTGTTATACATTGTAAAAAATGATGCTTCTGCGTCCAGGCTTCAAACTGCACAAACAGTCCTCGAAATAGCAAAAAATAATCTTTCAGAACATTCAAGTATTATAAATGATTTGAAACTTTCACTGCTAAGTGCACAAACGAAATTGACAAATGATTCATCTAATTATTTGCACTTAAAAAATTTGTGGGATGAAAACATCGGCACAAAAAATAATTTGGATGCGGCTTACACACAATATATCATTTCAAAAAATGAATTACAATCAGCACATGAAAAATATAATTCAGCTTTAAATGATCTTACGCTGAGCTTACATACGGCACAAAGTCAGTTAGCTGAT
>JBEHXR010000381.1:0-3336 GCA_048498595.1 Bacteroidota bacterium | reverse complement strand
GGTGATGCACTTGTTCCTGAAATAAAAAAGCAAATTGAAAATTATTCGAACGTAGTTTCAAAGAAGGATTCTGGTGCAATAAAAATGTTTCATAAAGAAATGTATTGGGAAAAAGAGTTTTCTGATATGGGTGGAAGATTGATGGCAGGCATTGATCCAACCGGCGAAGGAAGAGTAATACCAGGATATGCTGACAGGCATATATTAGAACTGTTTGTTGAAGCAGGTTTTACAATTGAACAAGCAATGAAAATTTGCAGCCTTAACGCAGCACAGTATTTAGGGAGAGATAAAGAAATTGGTACTGTTGAAGTTGGTAAGAAGGCTGATCTTGTTTTAATAAATGGTGATGTTGAAAAAGATGTTCATGCAGTGAGAAACACAGAGATTGTTTTTAAAAACGGAATTGGATTTGATTCGAAAAAAATTTTCGACTCGGTAAAAGGAATGGTCGGATTACATTAAACGAATTTGAAAATAATAAGTTAATCAGTTAAATCTTATCTCGTGATTATTGATGCGCATCTTGATCTTAGCATGAACGCAATGGAATGGAATCGTGATTTGCGTAAATCACTTTTTGAATTGCGTGAAACTGAAAAAGATCTTCAAGATAAACCTGGCAGAGCAAAGGGCACCGTTGCGCTTCCTGAATTGAGAAAAGGAAATATTGGATTAGTGGTTGCTACGCAAATTGCAAGATATGTTGCGCCTGATAATCCTTTGCCCGGATGGCATTCACCGCAACAAGCCTGGGCGCAAACACAAGCACAACTTACATGGTATAAAGAAATGGAAGCTTGCAGTGAAATGAAAATGATTAAGAATGTTGAAGACTTAAATAATCATGTTACTAAATGGATGAATAATAATTCAGCTAAAAAACCTATTGGCTACATTTTAAGTTTAGAAGGTGCAGATTCTTTGGTTGATATTAGTTATGTTGAACGCGCCTATAATTATGGTTTGCGTGCAATCGGTCCCGCGCATTATGGTCCTGGTCGTTATGCAAACGGAACAGATGCAACAGGGCATTTAAATGAAGAGGGGAAAGCTTTACTGAAGGAAATGGAGCGTTTAAATATTATTCTTGATGCAACACATTTGTGTGATGATGCATTTTGGGATGCGATGGATTTATTTCACGGGCATGTTTGGGCAAGTCATAACATGTGCAGGAAATTTGTAAATCATAATCGCCAATATAGTGATGAGCAAATAAAAATTTTGATTGAACGAGATGCCGTAATTGGTGCTGCGTTTGATGCATGGATGTTAGTACGAAACTGGAAACGCGGTATATCAACTCCAAAAGAAATGAATTGTGATTTAAATAAAGTGATTGATAATATCGATCACATTTGTCAGCTTGCGGGAAATACTTTGCATGTTGGTATTGGTTCAGATTTAGATGGCGCCTTTGGCAAAGAACAATCTCCATACGATTTAGAAACAATTGAAGATTTGAATAAAATTCCGCAACTATTAATGCATCGCGGTTATTCAAACAAAGACATAGAAAATATTATGCATGGTAACTGGCTGCGTTTTTTAAGAAAAGCGTGGAAGTAACTACCTTCATCAAAATCATCCGCAATGACACACAAAACACATTACGACACAGTTTCCAATGCAATTGAAAAATTGCGCGGGCAAGGTTTTACAACAGATTTTAATATTGATGAAAACAAACTAGCTTGCAGCCAGGGAAAGTACAGTACAAAAGATTTTGAAGTAATGGATGTGTACCGTTATGAAGGTGATTCAGACCCTGGCGATGAAGCTGCTGTATACGCAATAAAATCTTATGATGGAACAAAAGGTGTTCTTGTTACGGGCTATGGCGCATCAGACGACATCTCAAAAGAAATGATGGATAAATTAAGCAGTGCACAAAGAGATTAAAGCTTGCGTATTTAAAACTTACTCTTATCATATCTCGTAATATTTTTTGGTTGATAGATTGATCATCTGAAATGCGCAAGCATACTTTAAATACACAACTCATCCTGATAAATTATTATTAAACATTTACGCAGGCACAATTTTTATTTGCGTATTTATTATTATTGATGGAATAATGGAAGCAGATAAAAATTTATTCGTTGATAAAAATTCAATCGTAAGAAAAATTTGGGGCAGCGCAGATACCGTGATGTTTATTTTCGCCGGCTCTGCTGCTGAGTTTGCTTTGAATAAAGCGGTTGACTGGCTCTACTTCACAGGTAAATTACCGGCTGATCCAATCGGAAGACTATTTTCAACTGTTACTTATGCGCACAGAATAATTTTTTCTGATCTTGACAAAGCAACCAAAGCAATTGATAATATTACAAGCATTCATAAAGCTGTTGAACAAAATCGTAATGCGGCTATTCCCGATTGGGCGTACCGGGATGTTTTGTACATGTTAATTCATTATTCAATTGCTTCGTATGAATTGCTTGAACGAAAACTTTCACCACAGGAAAAAGAAGAAGTGTTTGATGTTTTTTACAGAGTTGGTGTTCGAATGCAGTTAAAAGATCTGCCAACAAATTATAATGATTGGAAAAGAAGTTACACAGAACATTTACAACGCGATTTAGAGAAAAGCAAGTTTACCGTTGACTTATTTAAACAATATGAAAAACATCTCGGCAGTTTTCGTTATGCGATATTGATCGAAGCGCAAAAATCATTAGTGCCTGCAAGGGTAAAATCATTATTGCAATTCAATAAAATTGTTTTGCTGCCTTTTGTTATTCCGCCTTATAAATTTTTTAAATGGATTAAACTTGACAAGCTTATCAAATATATCCTCCTTCCTAAAAAGTATAAAGCAGATGTAAAAGCACTCGATATTGCCTAAAATTATAACTGGCTTATTGATTATTTAAATCACCGCTTTTTGCTTCTTTTTTCATTTGATCATTTGCAATAATACCTAACTCCACACGCCTGTTTAATTTTCTGTTAGCGTCGCTGTTGTTTGGATATTTTGGTTGTGTTTCACCATACCATTTCACAGTAAATCTTGAAGGGTTTACACCTTTTGCTTCTAAATAATTCGCCACTGTTTCCGCTCTTTTTTCTGAGAGTTGCTCATTAAACTCTTCTGTGCCGGTATCGTCTGTGTGCCCTTCAACTAAAATATTCGTTTCAGGATAATCATTAAAAATACTAGCCATCTTATCAAGATTTGCTTTCGCGGAATCACTTAAATCGTACAAATTAATTTGAAACAATAAAGCCGAGTTAAATGTAACATTGATGCCTTCACCAACACGTTCAACTTGCGCATCGGGCACTTGCTGTTTAATTTTTTCCGCCTGTTTATCCATTGATCTGCCAATA
>JBEHXR010000380.1:0-3349 GCA_048498595.1 Bacteroidota bacterium | reverse complement strand
GTTGTTAATGTAAACTTATCGCTTAGTTTCCAGTTAAGATAATGCACAACAAGTGACTTATAATTCGGAACCAAAGGATAATATTTTGTTGTGAAAAGATTTTCTCCTGATTGCTGATAACTAAAAGCTAACTCAGTTGTAAAATTGATCTTGTTATTATAAATAAGTCTGGCTGCATCAAAAGAATTTCCAGGCAATCGCCAATTGTTTTCAGAAAATAATCTTTGATTATCGTACGAAATTCTTTGTCTTCCTATGCGCAAGGAAAGCTTATCATTGAAATGCGGTTCGGCGTACGCTTCAAAAAAATACAGCGGAAATACAGTTGACGCATTGCTGGTTGTAGCTGTTCCTGTTTGTCCCTCTCTCGGATCTTGCTGACCCCAAACACGTGCATCTTGTAATGAAAGAAATACATCTACAGCTTTGCTTTTATAATCAACATTAAAACGAGTTCGTTGATTGATTTCGTAAGCTCCGGTTGTATCAGGCGTGGGAATTGATTTATACCCGTGTCTCCACTCTGTGCGTACACGCATATCCAATCCAAAGGTCAACGTGTTTTGTGGCGCTGCAGGTTTCTTTACTGTGGTATCTGCAGCAGGTTTTATTACTGTGTCTAACGGCGATGTTGTGGTTGTTTGAGCTTTCGCCAAACCAACATTTAAAACGGTCAAAAACAAAAGAGTTCCTAATAAACGGTAACGGTTTCTTTTCATAAAACAGTTTAAATTTTGAACAAATATATAATTCCTATCGAATTAGTAGGAATTTAATACAAAAAAAATTACTTCTTTTTTTTCCTGGAAGTAATTTGCTGTTTAATGGTTACGTTATTTATTTTGTTTGCGTTGCCTTTGAGCGATTTTTTTTGTGCAACAATATTCTTCTTTAACGCTTCGCTCCTTTTAATAATTTCTGCAAGTGTTGCTTTCTTTAGCATCTTTACCGTTTCTGAACGCACATCTGAAAACACAGCACGAATGCCGCAGGCTTCTTCATCTATACATTCATCGCACTTCTCATAATATTTGTACGCAACACAAGGCAGCAATGCAATGGGTCCGTCAAACAAACGCATCACGTCTGCTATATTTATTTCTTCGGGAGATTTCTGCAAATAATAACCACCGGTTTTTCCTTTACGGCTGTTCAACATACCGGCATGTCGTAAATCTAATAGAATAGCTTCCAAAAATTTTCTTGGAATATTTTCACTGGCGGCAATCTTGCTTATCTGTACGGGCTCACCTTCTTTGCTTTCCCGCGCAAGATAAACCAACGCATTAATTGCGTATTTCGTTTTTCTTGAGAGCATAATATCGGTGGTAAAAATATCAAATGGCAATTACCATTCAATGTGCGCAAAGTAATCATTTATTTAAAACTATACACCTTGTAATCCCACGCATTCAAATGCATGGGTGTATTGTTAACAAGTTTTTCTTTTTTCTGCGTAAACACATTTAAAGCATTTCCAATAATCTCCTTGTCAGTAATAGAAAAATCTTGCGGCATGTTTGTAAGATTAGCAATAACTACAATCTTGTCGCTTCCGCTCATTCGTTCAAAAGCATAAATCGCGCTATCATTGTTTGTATTTATTTTTTTGAATGATGCATTAGCCGCGAGTGCAGCATGTTCTTCTCTTAAATGCAACAATGTGCTGTAAAATTTTGCACGTGCATATTTTCTGAAAGTGATTGTGTCTTTATAGAAAAAAGAAATACTATCAAGAAAAGGTTCTTCCTGCCCGCTGTAAATTTCCGGAATGGAACGCGGCAATGTTTGCGTAAGCACAGCAAACGGTGCATGCGATGCGCCGGGCATTGTGCCATAGTCTGCTTTATTCCAACTGTTCTCATCATGATTACTCGTGAAATACATCAGCAATCCATTCGCAGGAAAAGTTGCATCAACAACCTTCAATAAACTATCTAATGCAAGCGCATTGCTTTTGCCTGCAGCAATCTTTTTCATCACATTAAATTCAGGCCAGGTATATACAGCATCAAAGCCTGCATCTAACAACCATGCAGAATCTGTTTCAGCTAACATAAAAACATTTTTATCTGCTTTTAATGTGTCAATACATCTTGTCCAGAATTCTTTTGTTGGACCAACCGCATAATCGCATCTAAAGCCATCAATATTGGTTGAATCAATCCAAAACTTCATGCACTGAATCATTGTATCTTCAAGGACAGGATTATGATAATTAAGTTTGCGCGTATCTGTCCAATCAAATTGCGAAACAGCTTTGCCGGTTGAATCCTGCACATAAAAATCAGGATGCGCAGTAAGCCAATAATTATCCGCACCTGTATGATTCGGCACCCAATCCATGATCACTTTAAAACCCATATCATGACACATCTTTACCAAACTTTTCCAATCATCCATCGTTCCGAATTCCGGGTTAATGGCTTTGTAGTTTGCAACCGCATAATAACTGCCCAACGCTCCTTTCCTATCTACTTCACTAATTGGATTGATGGGCATAAACCATAAAGTTTGCACACCCATTTGTTTTAATCGTGGCAAACTTTTTTCAAATGCTTTAAATGTTCCTTCAGGTGTGTATTGACGAACATTTACTTCATAAATATTGCCTTGCATGATCCAGGCAGGATGACCATCAACCGTTGCAGTTTGTTGTGCGAATGAAAAGTCACAGACTAAAATCAAACAACAAAAAAATAAGAGCTTAGATATTTTGCGCATCGTAATTTTTTAATGATTAAAAATACATGAAAGAACAAACTTAAAATCTTTCTTACCTTTCTCACATGAAAAAGTTGTTTCTCTTACTGCTTGTTATTACATCAACAAATTTATTCGCACAACATTATGAACCGAATTGGAACTCACTTAATACACGAGGAATTCCTTCCTGGTTCCAGGATGCAAAGTTTGGCATCTTTATTCACTGGGGTGTATATTCTGTGCCATCGTATGCGCCGGTGATTGAGAACAGCGGTTACAGTTATGCTGAATGGTACTGGTATCGTTTGAATGAAAAGCAAAAAGATTTTATTGCATTTCATAATAAAAATTACGGAGCGAATTTTCAATACCAGCAATTCGAACCAATGTTTACTGCAAGCATGTTTGATCCAAAACAATGGGCAGATATTTTTAAAAGATCAGGCGCGAAATATGTTGTGCTTACATCAAAACATCATGAAGGTTATTGTTTGTGGGATAGCAAAGAAGCAGACCGCGATTGGGGGCGTTCATGGAATGCAGTTACAGGAACGCCGCATCGTGATTTACTCGGTGATCTTACAAATGCTGTGCGTGATGATGGTTTGAAGATGGGTTATTATTATTCATTGTATGAATGGTT
>JBEHXR010000379.1:0-3353 GCA_048498595.1 Bacteroidota bacterium | reverse complement strand
ACTTCAACGCTTTTTTATTTTACGCCGCAGTTAAGCGGCGATTATGAAGTGCGTGTTTTTTATGGCGGATCGAACAGTTATGTGGCGACAGAATTATATGCGTGGGGTTTTGGCGATACGCAATACACTTCATTTGAAGTAAACAATGAAGGCAATGTTGACATAACAACTGATAAAGAAAAATATCAAAATGGTGAAACCATCAATGCATTATTCACAACACCATTTGATGGTAAGATGCTGGTTACAGTTGAGCGTGACCATCTCATTAAATATTATTACCTCGATGCAAAAAATAAATCGGCTTCGCTTTCTTTAAAAGCGGATGATGATTATTTGCCGAACGTTTATATTTCTGCAACATTATTCAGACCAATGAGCGGCGATGATATGCCGCTTACTGTTGCACATGGAATAAAATCTTTGTTGGTTGAAAACAGTTTGAATCATTTACCGGTTAGTGTTGACGTTACAGCAAAATCAAGATCAAAAACAAAACAAACCATTACAGTAAAAACACAACCCGGTGCTTATGTAACTATTGCTGCAGTGGATGAAGGAATTTTACAGGTGAAAAATTATTCAACACCTGACCTATACAATTATTTTTATCAGAAAATAGCGCTTGGCATAAATAGTTATGATATATATCCATGGCTGTTGCCTGAAATAAAAACAACAAAATCAAGCACCGGTGGTGATGCAGGTGCAGAATCAAAAATGCGGGTGAATCCTGTGTTTGTGAACCGCGTAAAATTGGTTTCGTTTTGGAGCGGAATCATGCAGGCTGATGCAAGTGGTCTTGTTCATTACAATATAGATGTGCCGCAGTTTTCAGGCGATTTGCGTGTGATGGCTGCAGCATACAAAGGCAAAACTTTTGGCAGCGCAGAACAACACATGAAGGTTGCAGACCCGGTTGTTATCAGCACAGCGCTTCCAAGATTTTTATCGCCAAAAGATAAAGTGGTGATGCCGGTTTCTTTGAGCAATACAACCAATCAAAATGCAAACGCAGTGGTGTCTGTTCAATTATCCGGACCATTAGGAATGTTGAGTGCTCAATCGCAAACAATAAATCTTCCGGCAAATAAACAGCAACGTGTAGTGTTCAACATCGGTGCACAACAAGCTATCGGTGCAGGTAAAGTAACCGTTTCTGTAAAAGCAATGAATCAAACTTTCACCGATGAAACAGAAATTGGTGTTCGTCCGCCTGCATCATTACAAATATTATCAGGCAGCGGTTCGGCAAGCGAAAGTGCACCTGCAACAATCAACCTGCAGAATAAATTTATTCCTTCAACAGTTTCATCAAAATTGATTGTTGGAAAATCGCCGTTGTTGCCTTTCTCAAAAAATTTATCGTACCTCGTTAATTACCCTTATGGTTGCGTTGAGCAAACAACATCAACTGCCTTTCCGCAATTATATTATTATGATTTGGTTAAAAGTATTTCGGGCAAAGAAGATAAGGACATGAATCCTGCATACAATGTGCAACAGGCAATCAATAAACTTCAATCCATGCAATTGCCCGATGGTGCTTTGTCGTTTTGGCCAGGCGGCAGTTATGAAAGCTGGTGGGGAAGTGTTTATGCAACACATTTTTTAATTGAAGCGCGCAAAGCTGGTTATGAAGTGAACAACAGTGTTGTTGATCGTTTGTTGCAATACATGCAATACAAATTAAACAGCAGGGAAACGGAAACATTTTATTACAACGATAATCAATCAAAGCGCATTGCGCCGGAAGAGGTGCCTTATTCTTTGTATGTGCTTGCATTGGCAGGCGAAGCGCAACAATCATTCATGAATTATTATAAAGCGCACCAGGAATTGCTTACGCTCGATGGCAAATATTTATTGAGTGCAGCGTATGCACTTTCAGGACAAGTGAAACAAGCGAAAGATGTTTTGCCTCCCGCGTTTGAAGGCGAAAAGCCAAACACTTCTTTTGGCGGAAGCTTTTATTCTTATATAAGAGATGAAGCGTTATCGTTAAATGTTTTGCTGGATGTTGACCCAAATAATCAGCAAGTGGGAATTATGGCAAAACAACTTTCGGAGCAATTGAAGAATGCATATTATTTAAACACGCAGGAAAATGCATGGAGTGTTTTGGCGTTGGGAAAAATTGCACGCATGAGTAATGCCACCAATGCAACTGCAAGCATTAACGCAAACGGAAAAACAGTTGCAAACACAACAGGCGCTAACATTACACTCGATACAAAACAATATGCAAACGCATTAATGCAGTTGAATGTAAAAGGTCAGGGCAATTATTATTATTTCTGGGAAACAAGCGGCATTACAAGCGATGGCAGTTATTTGCAGGAAGATAAATATTTAAGAGTGCGCCGCACATTTTTAGATAGAAATGGAAATGTAATAAGCAGCGGGCATTTTCATCAGAACGATTTGGTGATTGTAAAGCTTACGCTGGAATCTCAGTATAACAGCGATGTTGATGATGTTGTTATCACTGATATGTTGCCTGCAGGTTTTGAAATTGAAAATACGCGGCTCACAGAAATGCCGGATATAAAATGGATAACAGATGCCGCAACGCCTGATTATACAGATATACGCGATGACAGGATTTTAATGTTTACTTCTGCAACAGGACAAGCGAAGAATTATTATTACATGGTGCGGGCTGTTTCGCCTGGTGAATATCAATTGGGACCTGTGCAGGCTGATGCAATGTATAACGGCGCATATCATTCTTATAATGGTGCTGGTGTTGTAACGGTTTCAGATAAATAATTTGAATTTGCAATGAAAAGGAAGCTATTCAAAATATTAAAAAGAACAGGCATTGCGATTTCATCATGCATCATTCTATTTTTTTTAATTGATTTGATTTTCCCATTTCATATTGATGTTGCTTATTCGCCTGTTGTTGAAGCAAGAGACGGAACGGTGTTACACGCATGGCTTGCAAAAGATGAGCAATGGCGCATCAAAGCATCGCTGGATGAAATTTCGCCTGAGTTTACACGCGCCATTATTTATAAAGAGGATAAATATTTTTATAGCCATCCCGGTGTAAATCTTTTTGCTGTTAGCAGAGCTTTCTTCAATAATTTATTTCGCTTAAAAAGAACATCAGGTGCATCAACCATCAGCATGCAGGTGGTGCGCATGTTGCATCCTGAAAGCAGAACCTATTTTAACAAGTGCATTGAAATGTTTCGTGCAGAACAATTGGAATTGCATCACAGCAAAAAAGAAATCCTTGAATTGTATTGCAACTTATTACCGTATGGCGGAAATATCGCCGGAATAAAAACAGCATCGCTTTTATATTTCAATAAAACACCGGATAAGCTTTCACTTGCAGAAGC
>JBEHXR010000378.1:0-3360 GCA_048498595.1 Bacteroidota bacterium | reverse complement strand
TCTAAAAACAGAAAAAGCGCAAGGCAAAATTATTTACCCGCCTGGCTCTTTAATTTTTAATGCATTCTTCAAAACGCCTTTCGATAAATTAAAAGTTGTATTGCTCGGACAAGATCCATATCACGGCAAAGGTCAGGCGATGGGCTTATCTTTTTCTGTTCCAAAAGGTGTTCGCCCGCCGCCATCACTCATAAATATTTTTAAAGAATTGCACGATGATGTTGGTGTTCCTATTGCAACTACCGGCGATCTTACACCATGGGCAGAACAAGGTGTGCTTTTGTTGAATGCCGCATTAACAGTGCGTGCAGGTGAACCTAATTCACATTCAAAAATTGGATGGCACCAGTTTACAGATGCTGTGATAAAAAAAATATCAGATGAAAAAAATGGAATTGTTTTTTTATTATGGGGTTCTTTTGCGCATCAAAAACAAGAGTTGATCGATCAAACCAAACATCATGTTTTAAAAGCAGCACATCCATCACCATACAGTGCTGATAAAGGTTTTTTTGGTTGCAGGCATTTTAGTAAAACGAATGAATTTCTTATGCAACAAAAACAACAGCCGATAAATTGGAAACTTGATTAAAAAGATTTCTATCAATGAATACTGAACTAATTATTAAAAGAACTTCTACAAATGATGCAGATTTTATTTCACTCACATCAATACTTGATCATGAATTTTGGAATGAGTTAGGAGAAGATATGGAAACTTATGATCAGTTCAATAAAGTGCCTGATCTTTCAACTGCTGTTATAATGTATGATGAGAAAAAACCAATCGCCTGCGGATGCTTTAAACCATACGATGCTGAAACAGTTGAAATAAAAAGAATGTATGTTAATAAAAGTTATCGTGGTAAAGGCATTTCAAAAATGGTTTTGCAGGAATTAGAAAACTGGGCAATTGAAAATAATTTTCAATATGCTATTTTAGAAACCAGTATTCATTTTGATGTTGCACAAAATTTATATAAACAAGCTGGCTATGCGGTTATTTCAAATTATGGTCAATATGAAGGATTGAAAGAAAGTATTTGTATGAAGAAAAAGTTACAATAATTGCTTCAGTAATATATAATAATACTAACAGATTAATCAATACAAAATCCTTCAACCCAAAAATTACTTGTAAAAAACCGCAGTATCTTTAAAATAGTCTGAGAGACTTAAAATTTTACCTTCATCATTAAAAATTATATCCGTTATTACGCGGTTGTTGTATGCATCTGAGCCTTTTAGCTTACCCTGAGATTCGCAAATATGAATACAACGATTTTCGCATACCGGCAAAATATCAACAATAGTCCATCGCAAATATTCATATCGGCCAAACATAGCACGGAATAGGGCTTTAATACGGCACAAACCTTTTATAGGCGAAGCTGGAGGAATCCACAAGGTGCTTTCTTCTGTAAACCACTTTGAAACACACTCAGCATCGTTTGTGGCCATATCCTTCATAAAAGAATAAATTAGACTGTGCATATACAATAAACGTATTATTCGTGCACACGGATTGTAGTTATACTTCTTATTTAAACATGCAGCAAAATTTGTATAAAGGAAAATCGCACTAATTATTTCAGTCTTTCTGAAATGTCTAATCCAAACTCTTTCGCCGTTTCTTTTGCCATTTCATATCCTGCATCTGCATGACGAATTACACCAATGCCGGGATCATTTCTTAAAACACGCTTCAATCTTTTTTCTGCTTCATCTGTACCATCAGCAACTATTACCATTCCCGCATGAATGCTGTAACCCATTCCAACACCACCACCATGATGCAGGCTTACCCAGCTTGCACCGCCGGCTGTATTAACAAGTGCATTCAGCAAAGGCCAATCTGCAACAGCATCACTTCCATCCAACATCGCTTCTGTTTCGCGATTAGGTGAGGCAACGCTTCCTGTATCTAAATGATCGCGACCAATAACAATTGGTGCTTTTACTTTTTTAGTTCGAACCAGTTCATTAAAAGCAATACCTGCTTTCTCGCGTTCACCTTGTCCAAGCCAGCAAATTCTTGCAGGCAAACCCTGGAATTCAATTTTTTCTTTTGCCAGTTTTAACCAGCGTTGCAAAGATTTATTGTTTGGAAAAAGACTTGAAATTACTTCATCAGTAACTGCAATATCATTTGCATCGCCGCTTAATGCAGCCCACCGAAACGGACCCTTACCTTCACAAAATAATGGGCGGATATAAGCAGGAACAAAACCGGGAAAATCAAACGGTGAATGGTTAGTGGTTAACCGTTTGCCGCTTTTATCTGCATATTCTTTTGCTCTTGCCCGGATATTATTTCCATAATCAAAAGTTATCGCACCCTTATCCATTAACTGCAACATCAAATCAACATGATGGAACATACTTCTGTATGCGTATTCAAGATATTGTTCAGGATTTTTTTCACGCAGTACTTTAGCTTGTTCATAAGAAATTTCATGCGGCCAATAACCGATCAATGGATCGTGTGCAGATGTTTGATCGGTTAGTGTATCAGGAATAATATTTCTTTCAATTAATCTTTCCAAAAGATTAACTGCATTACATAACACCCCGATGCTTTTTGCAACACCTTCTTTTTTATATTTCAATGATGCATCAATTGCCTCATTAATATTTGTATATTTTTCGTCGAGATATTTTGTTTGCAAACGCTTGTCAATTCTCCATTCTTCTACTTCAGCAATTAATGCAACGCCTTCATTCATGGTGATGGCTAAAGGTTGAGCGCCACCCATTCCGCCTAAGCCTGCCGTAACATTTAGTGTGCCTTTTAAAGAACCATTAAAATGTTTATCTGCAGCCGCAGCATATGTTTCATAAGTACCTTGTACAATGCCCTGCGAGCCGATATAAATCCAACTTCCTGCAGTCATTTGTCCAAACATTATTAATCCTTTTTTTTCAAGCTCATCAAAATGTTCCCATGTTGCCCATTTAGGAACAAGTTGCGAATTTGAAATTAAAATACGCGGCGCATCTGCGTGCGTTTTTAAAATGCCAACAGGTTTGCCGCTTTGTATTAAAAGCGATTCATCGTTCTCTAAAATTTTTAATGCTTTAATAATATTATCGAGTCCTTCAAAATTTCTTGCTGCTTTACCACGACCGCCATACACAATTAATTCATCCGGTTTCTCTGCAACGTCAGGGTTTAAATTATTTAACAACATGCGTAATGCAGCTTCCTGTATCCATCCTTTACAATTGAGTTTTGTTCCGGTTGGTGTTTTGTATTTGATAGGATCGTATTTTGATTTTGTTTGTGTTGACATTTTTAATAATATTTATGTTATCATCTTTTGTATTTCACTTAAACAATTAGTATTTTATTTCTCTAAC
>JBEHXR010000377.1:0-3376 GCA_048498595.1 Bacteroidota bacterium | reverse complement strand
TTATTTCATGCTTAGGTTTATTTGGCTTAACATCATTTGTTGCAGAACAACGTAAAAAAGAAATTGGTGTAAGAAAAGTTTTAGGTGCGTCTGTATTAAGTGTTTGGAATTTATTGTCGAAAGATTTTATAATACTCATTGTTATTTCTTTTTTAATTGCAGTGCCAATCTCCTACTATTTTATGCATAGCTGGCTGCAGAATTACAGTTATCGCACAACATTATCGTGGTGGATTTTTGTTGTTGCGGGTGTTGGGGCATTAATTATAACTTTAATTACAGTAAGCTTTCAATCTGTGAAAGCTGCAATTGCAAATCCTGTAAAAAGTTTGAGAACGGAATAAAAAATGTGAATGGTGAATGATGAATGGTGAATTAAAAATCAGGTTAATCATATAAATCATGGTCAAAAATTATTTCAAAACTGCGTGGCGAAATCTTATAAAAGATAAGCAGTTTAGTTTTCTTAATCTGTTAGGTTTATCAACGGGCTTAGCTTGTGTGTTATTAATTTTTTTATGGGTGAAGGATGAATTAAGCGTTGATAAATTCAATGTAAACGACAATGATCTATACCAGGTAATGAAAACATCTCCGAATGCTGATGGCACTGTAACAACATATCCTTCCACACAAGGTCTATTGGGTCAATCAATGCAGAATGAACTGTCCGAAGTACAATATGCTACTGTTGTGAGAGCAGAAACATCAGATGAAGCTTCAGGAATTATTTCAACAAGTAATAAACGTTTTAAAGCAAGTTCAGAATTTGTTGATCAGAATTTTTTTAAAGTTTTTTCTTATAGAATAATTGATGGTAATATAAACGGCTTTGCATCGAATAAATATGGCGTGTTATTGTCTGATAAAATGGCTTTGAGATTATTCAAAACTACCCAAAACATTACAGGCAAAACTATTGAATGGAGCAGAGGAGAGTTTACAGGTTCATATATTGTTTCGGGTGTATTTCAATCTCCGCCTGAAAATGCAACTGATCAGTTTGATTTAATCTTTAATTATCAAATGTTACTTCAGTCAAAAGAAGCGAAATACATTGCCGATTGGGGAAGCAATAGTGAGCACACATATCTTCTTTTAAAAAAAGGAACAGATGTAAATGCATTCAACAAAAAGATAAAAGATTTTACAAAAGAAAAAATAAAACAGTTTTATCCTGGAGATAAAGGAATGTTGCATTGGGAAGGTGACATCTTCGTTCAAAAATATTCTGACAGGTATTTACACGGCAATTATGTAAACGGAAAAATAAGCGGCGGAAGAATTGAATACGTAAAATTGTTTTCCATAATCGCGATTTTTATTCTTGTTATTGCGTGCATCAACTTCATGAATTTATCTACTGCAAAAGCTTCAAGACGAATGAAAGAAGTTGGAATAAAGAAAGTAGTTGGTGCAAGCAAAGGCTCTTTAATACTTCAGTACATCGGTGAATCAATATTAATGGCATTTGCATCATTAATCATTGCCTTGTTATTGGTTGAATTATTGTTGCCTGCATTCAGAGAAATTACAGGGAAAGATATAAGTCTTCATTTCAATATCAATCTTATTGGTGCGGCTATTTCAATTGCATTAATTACAGGATTGATTGCAGGCAGTTATCCTGCATTTTATTTGTCTGGTTTTAAACCGGTATCTATTTTAAAAGGAAAACTCATCACATCTTCAGGCGAAAGCTGGATTCGCAAAGGTTTAGTGGTTTTTCAATTTACCATTTCCGTTGGGCTGATTGTTTCAGTGTTGGTTGTTTATCAGCAAATGAAATTAATTCAAACAACAAACCTTGGTTATAACAAAGACAATATTCTTACATTCTCAAATGATGGTGATATTAAAAACAATCTCACCCCGTTTTTTACTGAAATCAAAAAACTACCCGGTGTAATTAATGTAACATCTGAATCAGGAGATTTTTTTGGACGAGCTAATCATAGTGGCAGCGGAATTGATTGGGAAGGGAAAGATCCGAATCTTGGAATTGAATATTATGGAACGAAGGTGAGCGCTAATTTTTTTGAAACGATGAATTTGCCGATTGTTGATGGCAGAGAATTCAGAGGCGATGCAGATACTTCAAGCGTAATATTTAACCAGTCTGCAATTGCTGCAATGGGTTTAAAAAACCCTGTTGGAAAAATGGTTTCGTTGTGGGGGCATAGAAAGCAAATTGTTGGTGTAGTGAAAGATTATCACTTCAAGTCTTTGTATGAAAAAGTTGGGCCATCGTTCATTGAATACCAGCCAAACAATGAAACGACATTGGTTAAAATAACAGCAGGAAATGAAAAACAAACATTAGCAGGTATAAAAAACTTGTTTAGCAAATTCAATAACGGGCTTGAGTTTAATTATTCTTTTTTAGATGATGATTATAACAAGTTGTATGCATCCGAGCAACGTGTTGCAGTATTATCAAAATATTTTGCAGTCATTGCTATTTTAATTTCTTGTTTGGGTTTGTTTGGTTTGGCTGCATTCACTGCACAAAAACGACAAAAAGAAATTGGCATCAGAAAAGTGATTGGCGCATCCGTAAGCAGTGTTGTTACTATGTTATCAAAAGATTTTTTGATACTGGTAAGCATTTCTTTACTGATAGCAGTGCCACTATCATGGTGGTTAATGAATAACTGGCTGCAAAGCTTTGCCTACAGAATAAAGATAATGCCATGGATTTTTGTTATTGCGGGCTTTTCAGTAATTGTGATCACATTATTAACCATCAGCTTTCAATCAATTAAAGCAGCAATAGCAAATCCAGTGAAGTCACTCCGCACGGAGTGACGGAATCCCGATATGGTTCGGGATGAAGAGTTTGAGAACCGAGTAGTTCTTCTGGTTTAGCAGCGTATCAAATTTAATACATGAAATGTTCGTTTACGAACACTTTCTTAAATCCTTATTTTATAAAACCCTTTAGCAGCAAGGCTTTCCGGCTTGGCACACCCGTTGGTAACTTAAAATGGATACGTGTGCCTGACTGTTTTTTATCGCGCAAAAAATAAAATCAGTTTATGCTTAAAAACTTCTTTAAAACCACTTTTGGCAATTCCCGGAAAAATAAAGGCTACAGTGCAACAGAATACATAACAAGGGAAGTTAGTGTAACAAAAGTATCAGGGGAAAATGTTACAGGCATTACAACATTATTATCAAAAGATTTTATAAAACTCGTTGCTTTATCATGCTTCATTGCATTTCCTGTTGCATGGTTAATAATGCACAACTGGTTACAGAATTATCAATACAGAATTGAGATAAGCTGGTGGATATTTTTAGCGGCAGGAATTTCAGCCATACTGATTGCTTTAATTACCATCAGCTTTCAATCTGTAAAAGCAGCAATTGCAAA
>JBEHXR010000376.1:0-3383 GCA_048498595.1 Bacteroidota bacterium | reverse complement strand
TTATACAAGGGAAGACATTCCTTTTTATTATGCGCTTGCTGATGCTTTTACAGTTTGCGATCAGAATTTTTGTGCTGCATTATCGCCCACAGATCCAAACAGATTGCATTTCTGGACAGGAACAGTAAGAGCAAAACATGATGAAGATTCAAAAGCTTTTCTTGATAACGGCGATATAGAAAGAGGTGTTGACTGGCGGACATTTCCTGAGTTGCTTGAAGAAAATAATATCAGTTGGAAAATTTATCAGAACGAAGTGAGTGTTGATGTTGGAATGACGGGTGAAGAAGATAGCTGGCTTGGAAATTATGGTGATAATGTGCTTGAATTTTTTGATCGGTATAATGTGAAATTTCTAAAAAGTTATATAGATTTTTTGCCTGAAAAAATCAAGTTACTGCAGGCAGATATTGAAAGCCTGCAATCGAAGGTAATGGGATTAACACCGGGCGGAGATGAGTACAGAAAAGCAGAGGATCAAATAAAACAAAAGAAAGAAGATTTAAAAGTTGCACAGGAAGATCAACAAAAATATACAGCAGAAAATTTCAATAGTTTATCTGAGCGTGAAAAAAATATTCATCAAAAAGCATTTGTTACCAATACAAATGATCCGTATCAACACCAGCTTGAACCTTTGAATTATACTGATGATAATGTAAGTAGAAAAATAAATATTCCAAAAGGTGATGTGTTACACCAGTTCAGGCAAGATGTTGAAACCGGCAATCTGCCAACTGTTTCATGGCTTGTAGCACCGGAATATTTTTCAGATCATCCGAGTGCGCCATGGTTTGGAAGCTGGTATCTTTCTGAAACGATGGATATACTTACAAAAAATCCTGAAGTGTGGAAGAAAACAATTTTTATTCTTGCTTATGATGAGAACGATGGATACTTCGATCATGTTCCGCCTTTTGTTGCGCCCAAACACAATGATGCTTCAACCGGTAAAGTTTCTGAAGGAATTGATACCAGGTTAGATCATGTCAAAATAGAAGAAGATATTGCGGGTCCTATCGGTCTTGGTTTTCGTGTGCCGTTGATTATTGCTTCGCCATGGAGCCGCGGCGGTTATGTAAACTCAGAAGTTTTTGACCACACTTCTACCCTTCAGTTTCTCGAAAATTTTCTGAATAAAAAGTTTGGAAAAAATATACAGGAAACAAATATCACACAATGGAGACGCACGGTTTGCGGTGACCTGACTTCAACATTTCGCGCATATAACACGAAAGAAAATGTGCCGCTTCCCTTTATTAAAAAAGATCCGTTTATTGAAACGATCCATAAGGCAAAATTTAAAAACGTTCCTTCAAACTATAAGAACTTATCGGCTGCAGAAATTGCACGCATCAATAAAAACCCAAATGCATCGCAATACATGCCGCAGCAGGAAAAAGGAATTCGTTCTGCCTGCGCTTTGCCTTATGAATTATATGCTGATGGAAATTTTAATCCATTAAAGAAAACATTCGAAATAAACTTTGCGGCGGCAAATAAATTTTTTAAAAACGCATCGGGTTCACCATTTACAGTACATGCACATGATTATTTAAATGATGATTTCGCTGAAAGAAATTATGCGCTTGTTGCCGGCGATACATTGAAGGATGAATGGAATGTTTCAGATTTTAAGAACAGCAATTATAATTTGCATGTGTATGGACCGAATGGATTTTTCAGAGTATTTAAAGGAAATGAAAATGACCCGGTGCTTAACGTTGCTTTAATTTATCATACCGACTTACAAAATAATTTAACCGGGAACATTCAATTTAAATTAAGTAATAACGGAAGTGCAAATGAAATAATTGAAATAGCTGATAATGCTTATCATCAGCCTAAAAAAACAGTTCAATTAAATGCAAATGCAGAAAACACAATTTCATTTTATCTTGATAAAAGTTTTAACTGGTACGACTTCACTATAAGAACAAAAGGCAACAATATTTTTGAAAAACGATACGCCGGTCATGTTGAAACAGGAAAAGAAAGCAAGAGCGATCCGCTGATGGGGATGATGGTTTAGTTGTTTTAAGGAATAGCTATGACATCAAAGTCTATGCTGTTAGAACTCATTACCAATCGCCAGTAAAGCTACGCTGCGCAGTCCTAACCGTTTTAGTTCTAAAAGCTCATCAATTTCATGGTAATGTAAATCTTCTATTAAGTTAGCCTCAATATTTTCTATTGCTGCTCTTTTTAAAACAGCATCCATCGATTGATAGGTGCTTTGAACATTAAGTATAAAGTTTGAATGGGTTGGTTGTTTATAAATTTCTTTAGCAATCATTTTATCGCTCTTTTTAGTAGCCGTTAAAATGTTCTTTGTCTGAAAATAATTAAATGGATTTTTTTCAGAGAAGGATGATTTATCCCAGGTATAAAATAACAGCAGGTACAATGCCCCTGTAATATTGTTATTATTATTTGCCAGGGGCTGAATCTTTTTCCGGAGCGATTTATCTTTTATAAAAATAAATCTGCAGTGTTCAATGGCTTGACATGAAAGAAATATTTCGTTCAAAATTCTATCTAATTTCTCAGGTAAGATTTTACCAGAGCAATGCGGCTCTTTTTGTTGTGTTATTGCCATCAAATTCATTTTATAAAAAATCAGTATGGGTTTAATCACATCCTGGTATGGTATGCAATTTTATTTCAGTGTTATTTAAAATCTTATTCATACAAACACTTGTGAAACTGTGCGAATAAGTTTCGTAATGATTTATAATTACACCTTTAATATCGTAGTTATCACATTTAATGGCATATAAAACATAATTTTTTCCGCTTGAAGTTTTTACGCTGTGAACTTCTAAAATATCAAACTCGTTAAAGGCTATATTATAATCTTTACAACTGATACATGCATCTTTTAATTTAAAAAGATAAGTAAAGCCACGATTTTGTAAATCAGTTAATACTTCGTTTATCGCATTTAAATTTTGTACCGGTGATGTTTCTGTTTTACTATTCATTTTAAAAAAAAATTAAAGGCTGTGCCGGAGGCTCAACCTTTAATATTTCAAGGTTAACAATTGAGGTTTTTCTGTTGTACTATCATTTTGTACTCAGATTAAGGTTGTATCTGAAAGGCACAACCATTAACGGTTATCACTTTTTCCTGATAAATTTAGCTACCTAAAGCTCTGGTAATTCTGGTTATAAAGTGTTACATGATTTTATATAAAAGTTACATGATTTACAGGTTAGGTTAAAGCTTACCCATTTAATTAAAAGTGATATACTTTACTTATAAAATTTAAGTAATTTTATAAGCAGCAGATTAAGTTATTCACGTCGTATCAAATTTCGATTTTTTAAAGCTGACCAATTACGGTTTTATTTTTATCTGCAGCCAGAACATACCCACAAAC
>JBEHXR010000375.1:0-3395 GCA_048498595.1 Bacteroidota bacterium | reverse complement strand
GATTGCATTATGATTTATGTGGCTGCAAACTAAAATAAAAAAGCCTGCTTCGTGCTGAAGCAGGCTTTATAAAAAATTTATGTGCTTAATATTTATAAGCAATGCCTTTTTTTATTGACGAAGGATTTACTAACGAAGGATCTTTATCTGCTGTAACAAGTACAAATTGGCACCCTAATTCAGCAGCACCTTGCTTTAACCTTTCTTCAGATTTTTTATCTTTACCGGCGCCGGTGCGGTAGCTGATCCAGCCTGAAGTTTTACCTTTTATTTCATCAACCTTTGTTAAGCCTGCAACCTCCGATTTATCCTCAAGAATAACTACGTTTTCCCAATCATCTTTTGATGATACATTTATTTTATCAGTTACCTTTTCTTCACGTCCGCTTTTACCATAAATTATTTTTTCAACGGCATACTTGCTAACCGTTTGTTCTGCATCTTCATTTGCATACTTAAATACAAGGGTAAAATCTCCTATTTGCACAACAGTTCCGTCAATCACTTTTCCGTTGTGCATGTAAATTTTATCATTTTGTGCTGAAACAGCAACACTGAAGAAAAGAGCTAAGGCAAGAAAAATTTTTTGCATGATTATAAGTTTTGGTTTAAAAATGCGAAGTAAATACTTTTTATAAAAAACAAGAAATTTGTATTTGCAATTTAACCGGTCAATTCTGCTTAATGAATTTGCATAACAAATGCAAAGCATTTATTGAAGTTAATTCGATGTTTCTTTTTCTATCAAATCTGAAATTCATTTTTTTTGTTTCGATCTTATTTCTATTTCCAACCGCAATCCAAACAGTTCCTACAGGTTTTTCTTCAGAGCCGCCGCCCGGCCCCATAATGCCTGAAACAGCAACAGCATAATCTGTTTGCATTACATTTAAAATTCCTTCAATCATTTGCTCAACAGTTTCTTCGCTAACAGCGCCAGCGGTATTAAGCGTTACATCATCAACATGCAAAATATTTTTTTTGATGCTGTTATCATAACTCACAACACTTCCTTTAAAATATTCTGATGAACCTGCAACAGAAGTAATTAAATGTGCAATATAACCGCCGGTGCAACTCTCCGCCGTTGCAACTGTTTTGTTTTTTTCTTTTAACAGGCGTCCAAGCAAAACTTCAAACGTAATGTCTTCATCAATTGCCATTACATCTTTTACCTGTTCCTTTAATTTATTAAACTGTTCATTCAATAAATTTTCGACCTCTGTTTTTTCGCCTTGCGCAGTTAATCTTAAACGAACCATTCCATGATTAGGCAAATAAGCAAGCTTTATTGACGGCGGTAAATTATTTTCAAAATCTTTTATTCGTTCCGCTAAAAAAGATTCGCCAATGCCGGCAGTTAACAGAGTTCTATGATCAATAAAAGGCAAATCAAATTTTTGTTTAAGCAAAGGCAACACATGCTTTTGCATAATGAATTTCATTTCGTGTGGTACGCCCGGCATTGAAATAAAAATGTTTTTATTTTTTTCAAATAACATTCCCGGTGCGGTGCCAACATCATTTTTTAAAACAGTACAAATATCTGGTATTTCAGCTTGCTTGCGGTTACTTTCAAGCAAAGGCATTGGTCGTTTAAAAACATGTTCAAATAAATACGTTACATGCGCAAGTGTTTCTTCATGCATAATCATTTTGCCGCCAAAAAATTCACAGAGTACTTTTTTGGTAATATCATCTTTTGTTGGACCCAATCCGCCGGTAATCAAAATAACATCTGATGATTTGCTTTCTTCGTTTAATGCTTTAAAAATTTCTTCAGGCACATCTCCCACTGCTACTCTCCTGCTCACCCAAATGCCGATTGCGTTTAATTGTTGCGCAATCCATGCGCTGTTGGTATCAATTACCTGACCGATTAATAATTCATCTCCGATAGTTATTATAGAAGCTTTAATAGTTTGCATTAAAAAAGATTATTTTCTTTGTTGAATGACAAAAAAGTTTTTATATGTTTTATTAATTCTTGTTTGCATTTCGGTGCAAATGTATAGTCAATCTGTTGCAGAAAAACTTAAAAAAGCAATACATACTTTTTTAAATGATGACCAGCTTAAACATGCAGTTGTGAGCATGTATGTTACAGATACAGATGGCAATAAAGTTTTTGCTTTGAATGAACAATATGGTTTAGCGCCTGCCAGTACGCAAAAAATTTTTACTTCAATTGCAGCATTCTCTTTGCTGGGTCATGATTTTACTTATAAAACAGAAGTTGGTTATAACGGCACAATTAGCAACGAGGAATTAAACGGCGACTTAATAATAAAAGGTTATGGAGATCCATCATTAGGTAGTTGGCGATGGGCACAAACAAAACCAGATTCGATTCTAATTTTTTTTACAGAGGCAATTAAAAGTGCTGGCATAAAAAAAATTAAAGGCAATATTATTTTAGATGATGGCGCGTTTAGTTACAATGCTTTGCCCGGTGGATATATATGGGCTGACATGGGCAATTATTATGGTTCCGGAATTTGGGCAATCAACTGGCGCGAAAATCAATATGATATTATTTTAAAACCTGGAAATAATATTGGCGATACATCAACTTTATTAAGAACGAATCCGCCGCTTGCTGTTGATGAGTATGATAATTTTATAACCACTGCAGACGCGGGAACTGGCGACAATACAATTTTATTTACCGCACCATATAGCGAAAAAATTTTTGCTGAAGGAACCATCCCAAAAGGCGTAAATGAATTTAAAGTTTCAGGCTCTATTCCTTATGCTGCAAGACAATTAAAATTAGAATTAGATTCTGCGCTCAAACAAAATAGTATTTATGTAACAGGAGATATAATTACCGGCGCTTCGTTGATACGTAAGAACGTTTCTATTCCATCTGCGCAAAGCAATATTGCAAGTTATAACTCCCCAACACTTGACAGCCTTAATTATTGGTTCCTGCAAAAGAGTATAAACTTATACGGTGATGCATTAGCTAAAACAATCGCTTATAAGGAAGATAGCTTGGGTTCAACTGAAAACGGCGTTTCCGAAATAAAAAAATTCTGGCAACAACATGGAATAGATTCATCATCACTAAATATTTCTGATGGTTGCGGACTTTCTCCGCAAAATCGTGTTACAACTTATGCTGAAGTAAATGCTTTATTATACGCACAAAAGCAACCGTGGTTTCAAAGTTTTTATAACGCATTGCCGGTTTACAACGGAATGAAATTAAAGAGCGGAACAATTAACAGTGTTAGATGCTTTGCAGGTTATCACACTGCTTCAAACGGAAAGAAATACGTGGTTTCAATAATTGTAAACAATTATGATGAAAGCAAAGGCAATGTTACGCAAAAGATTTTTAAGGTGCTTGATGCATTGAAGTAATTAAAGCTTTACACCGCTATATAAAT
>JBEHXR010000374.1:0-3402 GCA_048498595.1 Bacteroidota bacterium | reverse complement strand
AATCTTCCATGGCATCGCGGTATTACAAATGAGATTTACGGCGGTGGCATGGAAACGCGCATCAAGCAGGAAATTGTTTTAGGCATTGGTGGATGGAAGTTGTTGCAGCAGTTAAATATTCATCCTGAAGTTTGCCACATGAATGAAGGTCATGCAGCTTTTCTTGTGTTGGAACGTGCTGCATGTTTCATGAAAGCAACAGGTTTATCTTTTCATGAAGCATTGGCTGTTACACGTGCAGGAAATCTTTTCACAACACATACTGCTGTTGCTGCAGGCTTCGATCATTTCATTCCGCAATTAATGGAACAATATTTTAGTGCTTATGTAAAAGATGAACTAAATATTTCCATGAATGAAGTAATGGCGCTTGGAAGACAATATGCAAATAACATGTCTGAAAGTTTCAACATGGCTTATCTCGCTATTCGCGGCAGTGGTGCAGTAAATGGAGTGAGCAGTTTGCATGGAGAGGTAAGTCGTCATTTGTTTCAACCTTTATTTGAACGATGGCCAACACCCGAAGTGCCGGTTGGCTCTGTAACAAATGGCGTACATATGCCGAGTTGGGATTCTGAATTCGCAGATGAAGTTTGGACAAGCGCTTGCGGTAAAGATCGCTGGAAAGGTGAACTAAAAACATTAGAGGAAAATATTTTTAAAGTGAATGATGATGCCTTGTGGCAGATGCGCATGAAATCAAAAACCGTATTGGTAAATTATATCAGGAAAAGATTTGAGCGTCAGGTTTCGGTTACGGGTCAGCCTGAAATTACCGAAGCAGCAAAGCATGTGTTTGATGAAAATATTTTAACGCTTGGTTTTGCAAGAAGATTTGTGTCGTACAAACGACCAACATTATTGTTGCATGATGAAGAAAGATTTGTGCACATACTAACCAATCCTCAAAATCCTGTTCAACTAATCATTGCGGGCAAGGCGCCGCCGCATGATGAAGTTGGTAAAGCATTGATAAAAGATTGGCTGCTGTTTATCCGTCGTCATAATTTATATAAACATGTTGTGTTTTTAAGTGATTATGATATGTTGTTAACCGAGAATATGGTGCAGGGTGTTGATGTGTGGATCAATACGCCACGCAGACCCTGGGAAGCATGCGGCACAAGTGGAATGAAAGTTTTAGTGAATGGCGGAATTAATCTTTCTGAATTAGATGGTTGGTGGGCTGAAGCATACACACCTGAAGTTGGTTGGTCAATTGGTGATATGCAGGAACATGGTGATGATCCTGGTTGGGATGCTGCCGAAGCAGATGCATTGTATAATATTCTCGAAAAGCAAATCGTGCCTGCGTTTTACGAAAGAAATAAAAATGATATTCCTGAAAAATGGATTGCAAAAATGCGCTGCAGTATGGCAACACTTACACCGCAATTTTCAGCTAACCGCACCGTACGCGAATACATAGAAAAATATTATTTGCCTGCGGCGGAAAAATATGTACAACGCGTTTCTGATAAGGGTGTAATTGGCAAACGGATTACGCACACTGCAAATGAACTAAACAATAAATGGAACGGAATATGTTTTAATAACATGAAGATTGATAATATTAATGGCGGATACACTTTTTCGGCAAATATTTTTTTGAATGGAATTACGGCAGATAAAGTATTGGTTGAGTTGTATGCTGATGGACAGAACGAGAATAATTCAGAGCGTATTTCAATGCAATTGCAATCATTTGAAAACAGCAATAAAATTTTTAAAGCTGATGTATATACAACAAGACCTTCCAGCGATTATACCATTCGTATCCTGGCAAACTATGAAGACATTTCGGTGCCGTTGGAAAATGATCTTATATTATGGCAACGCTGATTAAATGAGTAATGTAAACATCAACATATTAACGATTAATGCAGGTTCATCAAGCATTAAGTTTGCTTTGTATGAAAAGCATGATGAATTAAAACAAATATTATCAGGAAAAATTGAACGCATTGGTTTAAAAGATGCATCATTTACCATCAAACAAAATAATGAAAAACTGAATGAAAGTATTGATGCATCAAACTTTCATAACGCAACAACTTCTTTAATTAATTGGTTTGAAAACCAAGATTGGTTTGATGATGTGAAAGCAATCGGGCATCGTGTGGTGCATGGCATGCAACATACAAAAGCAGAAATAATTTCAGATGAATTATTGACTGAATTAAAAAAGATCAGCAATTACGATCCTGATCATTTACCTGCAGAGATTAATATCATTCAAACTTTACAAAAAAAATTTCCACACTTAATGCAAGTTGCTTGTTTTGATACGGCATTTCATACAACCATTCCTGCAGTTGCAAAAACGTTTGCTATTCCAAAAAAATATTTTGATGAAGGCATTCAGCGTTACGGTTTTCATGGCATTTCTTACAGCTATTTAATGCAGCAAATCATCAAACAAAATGGTGAAGAAGCCAAAGGCAAAATCATTCTCGCACATCTTGGTAATGGTGCAAGTATTGCTGCTGTTAAAGATGGAAAATGTATTGATACAAGCATGGGCTTTACACCGGCAGGCGGAATCGTAATGAGCACAAGAAGTGGTGATCTCGATCCCGGCATCGCTTGGTATTTAATGCAAAAAGGAATGAATGCAAAAGCGTTTAACGATCTAATCAATCATCAATCAGGATTACTTGGCATTTCAGATATAAGTTCTGATATGAGTGATCTTCTTCAGCAAGAAAAAACAAATAAAGATGCAGCATTAGCAATTGATATTTTTTGTTATCAAATAGCCAAATACATTGGCGCATACATTGCTGCCTTAAATGGATTGGATATATTGGTTTTTTCTGGTGGCATCGGTGAAAATGCAGGTCTTATTCGTTCACGTATTTGTGCTGCATTTCAATACATCAATCTTTCTATCGATCAGCAAAAAAATAATAATAATGAATTGGTGATATCAAACAATCAAAGCAAAATAAAAGTGTATGTTATTCCAACCAGCGAAGAATTAATGATTGCTGAAACAACTGCGGAATTATATTCTTATCAACAATAAAATATTAAAAATGGAAACGCCAAATATTGAATCAGCAAAAGATGAATTATCGCAGGATTTATTGCAAAAAATGAACGCTTACTGGCGTGCGGCAAATTATTTATCTGTTGGACAAATTTATTTGTGTGATAATCCATTGATGAAGGAACCGTTGAAACTTCAACACATCAAAAAAATGTTGTTGGGTCATTGGGGTACAACGCCGGGACAAAATTTTATTTATGTGCATCTCAACCGCATCATCAAAAAATATGATCTTGATATGATCTATATTTCTGGTCCTGGTCATGGCGGTCCTGCATTGGTTGGCAACACTTATCTTGAAGGAACTTATTCAGAAATCTATCCTGAAATCTCACAGGATGTAGAAGGCT
>JBEHXR010000373.1:0-3414 GCA_048498595.1 Bacteroidota bacterium | reverse complement strand
AGCGCTCAAGAATAAGTATATCGACAGGTTTGAGGTGATATACATTTTAAGTCGCGAGCAAACAGAAGCGCCGGTTAACGAAGGCAGAATTGATGCTGCTAAATGCGAAAAAATTTTTAAATATATCACTTCGCTTGCGGCTGATGCATTTTTTATTTGCGGGCCGGAAGAAATGATCTTTACTGTAAGAAACTGGCTTGTATCAAAAGGTGTTGCAGAAAAGAAAATTCATTTTGAATTATTCAACACCTCAACTATACATACTGCCCAAAAACCAAAACAATCATCGCAAATAACAGGTGCAATATCGCATGTAACAATTAAGTTAGATGGCAGAAGTTTTCAGTTTGATTTACCATTTAACAGCAAAAGCATTTTAGATGCTGCATTAACTACCGGCGCAGATTTGCCTTATGCATGTAAAGGCGGCGTGTGCACCACCTGCAAAGCAAAATTGTTGCAGGGCAAAGTGGAAATGGATGTGAATTATGGATTAGAACCAGAAGAAGTGGAAGCCGGTTATATTCTCACTTGTCAAAGCCACCCGTTAACGGAAAATGTGGTTGTAGATTTTGATGTGAAATAATGCTGCTTTTGATTTCATCGGCTTAAAAAATTTTTGTAATCAGTTTTTTATTTTTTTATATTCGCTATCGCGCTAAACAAAGCCGCCCTTCCAACATCCCGTCTAAAACAACCCATAATCTGTGATTTTTTAACATCAAAGTATATTGAAAGTTTCATACAAAGTATAAACTTTTAATACTAAACCTAATGATACCTGCTATAAATACATTGCTTGGCTTGATTGCAGTTTTCTTTTTTGCAATTCGCATTACTACGCTTAGCATTTACCCATCACTTATTAAACTTTTCAACAATGAGAAATTTAACCCTTGTGATTTTTCATCACTATGCTTTACTAAGCTTACTATTAATTTTGATCTTGAATGATAATAAAAGATCAAATACCATTCTTTCAAAAGTTAGAACTAAAACAAATTTCAAACTTGAAACGCTCTGTTCAAATTGGACAGGCAGTGTAAGTACAGATTGGAATACTGCTGCAAATTGGTGCAGCGGAGTTGTTCCATCATCAACTGATGATGTAGTTATACCAACAGGCGTTTCAAATTATCCTGATATTTCTGCGGGTGAAAATGCTTCTGTTCATTCAATTACTATTAACAGCAGTGCAAGTTTAACCTTATCAGGAAATGGAAATTTGAGCTTAAGCAATAATGGAATATTTACAAATAATGGAACGTTTAATGCGTCGGGAACGGGTGCAGTAATTTTTTCAGGCGCCGGAATAATAAATGGAATCGTAAGTTTCAATAATGTAACCATAAACGGTGCAGTTGATTTTGGAACATCCTCTACTATAAACGGAACGTTATTATTAAATGCAGGTGGAACTGCGAGTGGAGCCAGTACGCATCTTGTTATTTATAGTTCTTCATCAACATTAATTTATAATGAAACTGTAACAATCAAAAACGAGTGGTACACTGGTGGCCCCGGTACAACAGCAGCCGGTGCAGGAATACCCCAAAATGTAAGCATTCAAAGCGGAGTAGTAACGATTCCGAGTTCTGGTGGAAACAACAGAGCTTTAGCCGGTAATCTTATTATTTATTCAGGCGCTACTCTAAAAATGACGTCAGGAAATAGAGACCTGTATTGTATAGGAGACTGGACGAACAACGGAAACTTTATTGCGAATGGCGAAAAAGTTATATTGAATAATAGCGCAGGCACTGTGACTTCGCCTGTTACTCAAACACTCAGTGGCACTACAACTTTTTATGACCTGACTTTTGGTAATTCTTATGTGACCACAGATTTTGGCACTTCAACGATAAATATTCAAAATAATTTCCGAAATGATGGCGGCAAAATGAATGAAGGCAGCTCAACTATAAATTTTATTGGAGCAACCGGAGCTATTCTTGGAGTGGCATCGAAAAATTTTTATAATCTTTCGATCAATACCGGCACTATCGTAACAGATGATGTTTCGAGTACAGGATTAATTCATGTAAGTAATTCGTTTATAAATAATGGAACTTTTTCTCAAACGACCACGCACACCTTTTACTTTGATAAATCCGGCGCTACAGAATCATTCAGCGGCACCGGTTCAACAACGTTATGGAAATTGGTTGTTGGCGATCCCAGTGGGTTTAGTTTGCCAACAATACTTAATTGCAACAGTAGCTTTACTCTAACCGGCGGTAACATTATGTTTTATCGCGGCAGTATTTATAATGGAAATAATAACACAGTTACTTTTTCAACTAATAACGCATCGATAAGTGGTACAGGCACGGCAAACTTTTATGATGTTATAACAAATGTGCAATTTAATCCCGGCAATACATCTGCAATAAATAATAGTCTTACAATTAATGATAATGGCTCTGTAATTACAAATGCGCCAACTTACAGCAACACATCAATTCTAATTTATAACACCACAACATCAAACTACAATACAGGGTTTGAATGGAGTAGCAATAATACATCTGCAGGAATGGGTGTTCCTCAAAACGTTGCTGTAACAAATTCAAATTCGGTTATACTTTCAGGAGACAGAACCATACCCGGTACGCTTACATTAACAGCCGGAAGTTTGGATATAAACAATCACACCTTAACAGTAACAAATGGTTTTGCGGGAAGCGGTGGAAATTTAAAAGGAAGCACAACTTCTAATTTAACAGCAGGTGGCACAGGAACAATTTATTTTGATGCTTCAGCCAATTATCTTAAAAATCTTATCATCAGCAAGAACGCTGATCTTACACTTGGAAATGCTTTAAATATTGCTGCAAGTGATGGATCAACAACAAACAGCTTTGGAATGTTAACTGCTAATGGAACGCTTAATGCTAATGATAATCTCACATTGAAATCAGATCAATACGGTGATGCAATTATTGGTAATTCTTCAGGTGTAATAAATGGCAACGCAACTGTTGAAAGATACATACCTGCAAAACGTGCCTGGAGATTTTTAACGGTTCCATTCAGCAGCAGTACACAAACAATTAACCAGGCGTGGCAGGAAGGGCAGTGGCAGATTTCAGATCCCGGATGCCCTGCTGTTGATGCTTCGCCTTATGGTTATGGAACCCAAATTACGTACGATGATTTGAATGGTTATGATTGGAATACCACACTAAATGCATCATTAAAAGTTTGGACAGTTAATGGATGGGTACCGCCTTCTTCAACATTAACGCCGCTTATTACGGATTACCCCGGTTACTGTTTATTTGTAAGAGGAGACAGGCACATGTGCACCGATTTAGGTACAGGTGCTGGCGCTGGCAGTACCACTTTACGCGCTAGCGGAATTATGAATGAAACGGGAACTGATTTCATAAAAAATATAGCAGGAGTAAATGA
>JBEHXR010000372.1:0-3423 GCA_048498595.1 Bacteroidota bacterium | reverse complement strand
TAATTTGTGTGCGACGATTAAGTGATTTTCCTTCTTCTGTATCATTACTTGCAACAGGATTGTATTCACCGCGTCCGCCTGCAGTCAAGCGTTTGGGATCTACACCATAAGTATTTTGCAATGCCTGTACAACAGATGATGCTCTCAATGCACTTAAATCCCAGTTGTTGCGAATGTTTGGTCTGCTGATAGGAACATTATCTGTATTACCTTCAACAAGCACCTCATACTCGTTATAATCATTAATAATTTTTGCAACCTTGGATAAAACGTCACCGGCTCTGTCTGATATATCGTAGCTGCCGCTTTTATAAAGCATTTTATCAGACAAGGAAATATATACAACGCCTTTTAAAACTTTTACATCTACATCTTGCAAATCACTCTGACTTAAAGATCTTGTAAGATTATTAGTCAATACCATATTTAAAGAATCACTTTTGTTTTTAGAAGCAACCAGTTCTTTAATATAGGCATTGGATGCATTTATTTCATCAATCAATTTTGAAATATTTACATTGCCCTGACCAGTAGAGGTGAGACATTTGTCTAAAGCATCCTGCAAAGATTTTAAGTGATTTCTTTCTGAACTTAATTGATCTTGCAATGAGCGCCCCCGGTCTTGCAGGCCTGCAATTTTTACATTAGCCGCATCAAGATTTGTTTTACAATCTTCATTATCTTTTGCAATAGCACTGTTCTTCGATTGCAATGCGCTGTAATCTGCCTGTAACGATTGATATTTCTTGGTGCTTACACAGCTTGCTGCAAATACAATCACCATTAAAACCGGCATTGATTTGAAAATGATTTTCACGATATGTTTATTTTTTTGTTAATGAATACAGAACGAATGCAAAATTTTTACCAAGTTCTTAAAAGCAATCTTTATTTAGCGCAATCCTTAATTAATTATCCGCAAAAATTACTGTTTATCAAAGCAGTTGAAATTAGTCTTTCTTTAACTGAGATGAATAACTAAATAGTAAAAATTCGTTAGTCATGAGTTTATTCTTTCACAAACTTATTGTTGTTTGTTGAATAATTTTTAATAATCCCTATTCCGTTTCATTTCTTGGATCTCTTTTCATTTCAATTAAATATTCTTTCGGCGGTTCTTTGCCCAATAAATTTTTTACAAAATAATCCCAGCGGCGCCGCATCATATAAAAACTGTAAGCGCCATAACCGTGATGACTGTTTGGAAAAATAATTAAATCGTAATCTTTATTTGCTTTTTCAAGCGCTTCAACAACAAGCATTGTGTTTGTGGGAGGAACATTATCATCCATCAATCCATGCGCCAGCAATAATTTGCCTTTTAAATTTTTTGCATAGATTTCATTCGCCTGCAATTCATAATTATTTCCATTTACTAATCCAATATATCGTTCGCCCCAGTCATCTTCATAATTTCTGTTATCATGGTTGCCGGATTCTGAAATACCAACTTTAAAGAAATCAGGATACTTAAACATTGCACATGCTGTTGCAAAACCGCCGCCTGAATGTCCCCAAATTCCAATGCGTGTTGTATCCATAAAATTATATTTTGCAGCAAGCTGACGAATGCCTGCAACCTGGTCTGGCAAAGTATTTTCTGCCATAAAACCATAACTCATATCATGAAAACTTTTTGAACGAAGCGGGTTACTTGTGCCTTCAATTTCAACAACAACAAAACCTAATTCCGCCAACGATTGGTTATCACCTCTTGAAGCTATAAACGACCAGCTTCCTACACTGCCACCCTGCGGACCTGGATAGATATAATCAATAACAGGATATTTTTTTGTTGAATCTAAATGCGTAGGCAAAAACATTAAACCATAAATATCTGTTTTACCATCGTATGCTTTTACTGAAAAAGGCACGCATGGTTTCCAGCCTGTAGCTTGTAATCTTGTTATATCTGTTTTTTCAAGTGTTGAAATAAGCTTGCCATTCATATCGCGCAGCACAGCTACGCCAGGCACATTGGGCTGCGAATATTCATCAATAAAATAATTATCTGATGGTGATAAGTAAATAGAATGATTTCCATCTTCAGGTGTAAGTAGCTTCAAATTACTTCCATCAAAATTTATTTTATAAAAATGCGTGAAGTAAGGATTGCCGGGCTCTCTGCCATCAGCCAAAAAATAAATCACACGTTTTTTTTCATCAACCTTCAACATTTTGGTAACAACAAAATCGCCTTTTGTAATTTGATTTTTTAGCTTACCGGTTGTTGCATCATATAAATATAAATGTCCCCAGTTATCACGCTCAGAATACCAGATAATTTCTTTTGTTGCCGGCAAATATCTCCAGTTAATTGCTCCTTGCCCGGATTCATATTGCGTGGGAACAGTTTCTTCAAACACTTCCTGTACCGCACCTGTATTTGCATCTGCAATGCGAAATTTTTCTTGTTTGTGATCTCTTGAAGTTGATACAAACGCAAGCTGAGAACCATCTGCACTCCAGTCAACATCATCAAAAGTTCCGCTGCTTGAAATATCATCGCTTAAAGAAGCTCTATGAGGATCAGGTTGTACTTGAATAGAAATTATTTTTGGCGTATCAACATTAATAATTACGCGTTGAATAGTGATGATGTTTGAATCGCCGGGCAATGGATATTTCCACGCTTCTAATTTCGGGTGACCAACATTTGTACTTACAAGATACATGAAGCCTGCATTGCGTTCATCTTGTTTAAATGTTGCAATTTTTTTTGAATCAGGCGACCAGCGCAAAATTGGATTATCAGAATGTTTCCAGCCTGCATTATCTGTTGCGTAACCAAAATACTGAACACCGTCGGTTGTAAGTTGTGTTAGTTGATTTGTTGCAACATCTCTCACCCACAAATTATAATCTTTTATAAAGGCAGCTTTACTGCCATCAGGCGAAAGCACTTCATTTGGTTTTGAATTCGAATTTGATTTTGTTGAAGTATCTGCAGTTACGGTATACGTTTTTAGATCGATCTTCCATTGCTTGCCTTTTATATTTACAACAATAGATTTTTCATCAGGAGAAAAATTAAAAGTTTGAAACGGAAGCATTGAAGCCTGGTAAGATGAACCGGTTGCACTGCTTAAAGCAGTTGCAAGTTTTTGCTGATCGAAAGCAGCAGTGCGCGTGCCCTTTGCAGCATCAACTAAAATAAATTCACTGCCTTGTGCGTTTAAATTTCGATACCAGAATTTATCGCTGTTAATCCAGTTTGGAATTACATAACCATTATCAACGTATGGTTGTGTTGAAAACCATAAAAACCGTTCGGCATTGGCATAATCTTTTGCAGTTAAAGAATCAGTATTCTGTGAAAATGCAGAAGGAATAAATGATAAGAAAGTAATCGTTATTAAAAAATTTCTCATGTAAAAAAATATGACGTTTAAAAATATTCAGCGTCGCAAATTACTTTATCTG
>JBEHXR010000371.1:0-3457 GCA_048498595.1 Bacteroidota bacterium | reverse complement strand
GGTTTACGGCATCAACGATTGGTATTTTGCTTATGGAAATAATTCTGCTGACTTAATCTTAAAACACACATCATTGCTTGCGCCGCTTGCAACTAACTCTTCCAACAAACCTTTTTCTGTTATTGATGATGGATGGAGTTTGGGCTCTGATTATACAAGAACAAATGACAAATTTCCTGACATGCCGAAGTTGGTTGGTGAAATAAAAAACTTAGGCATGCGACCGGGTTTATGGACAAGACCTTTGTTGGCAAAGCTGGGTGAAAGCAAAAAAATATTAGCGCCGAATTTTCAAAATGATAATAAAGATGATGGCGCAACGCTTGATCCAACAATTGATGAAAATATTCAGCGCATAAAAAATCTTTTCACTTTGTATAAGCAATGGGGTTTTGAAATGGTGAAGCACGATTATACAACGTTTGATATTTTCAGCGAGTGGGGAAAAGATATGAATGATAAAATGACTGAACCCGGCTGGCATTTTAATGATACCTCGAAAACGAATGCGGAGATTATTTTGTATTTGTATAAATCAATTCGTGATGCTGCCGGCGATATGTATTTGATTGGTTGCAACACCATCAGTCATTTATCTGCGGGTTTGTTCGAATTGAATCGCATTGGCGATGACACAAGCGGAAAAGAATGGAGCCGCACCAAAAAGATGGGTGTGAATACAATGGGTTTTAGAATAGTGCAGCACAATATTTTTTATGAAGCCGATGGTGATTGTGTTGGATTAACAACAGCCATTCCGTGGGAGAAAAATAAACAATGGATGCAGTTGTTAGCACAAAGCAGCGCACCATTATTTATCTCTGCACAACCTGAAGCGGTTGGCGCAGAACAAAAAGAATTTATTAAACAATGTTTTTCTGATGCATCCAAACTGCAACCAATTGGTGAACCGTTAGATTGGTTAGACAATCCATATCCTGCAAAATGGAAATTAGATAATAAGGTTGTTGAGTTTAATTGGGATTAGTTCTTAATATTCTTCTCCTCTAGAAAATAGCATCTTCGAAATAACCATTCAAGTTTTATTACTTTTGAAAAAAGAAGAATTGTCAACGCATCATAAAATAATTAATGGAGATAGCAGGCAAATGTTTGAGTTGCCGGATAACTCTGTTCATCTTATAATTACTTCTCCACCCTACTGGCAACTGAAAGACTACGGTTCGGATAATCAAATCGGATTTCATGATACTTATGAAAATTATATCAATAACCTTAACCTTGTTTGGAAAGAGTGCTACCGGGCATTACATAACGGTTGCAGGTTATGCATAAACATTGGTGACCAGTTTGCACGTTCTGTTTATTATGGACGTTATAAAGTCATTCCAATTCGTGAAGAAATTATTAAGTTTTGCGAGAACATCGGGTTTGATTATATGGGCGCCATCATCTGGCAAAAAGTTACAACAAGCAATACAACTGGTGGTGGCATACAAATGGGCTCATACCCCTATCCGCGCAATGGAATATTAAAGCTTGATTACGAGTTTATTTTAATTTTTAAAAAACTTGGTGATGCACCAAAACCAACAAAAGAAGAAAAAGAATTATCAAAGATGACTGCGGAAGAATGGAATACTTTCTTTGCAGGTCATTGGAATTTTGCAGGTGCAAGACAGAACAATCATATTGCAATGTTTCCTGAAGAATTACCAAGACGTTTAATTAAGATGTTTTCATTTGTTGGCGATACAATACTCGATCCTTTTACAGGCAGTGGCACAACAAATCTTGCTGCAAAAAATTTAGAAAGAAATTCTATTGGTTATGAAATAAACGAAGAATTTATCCCACTAATTAGTCAAAAATTAGGTGCTTATCAAAATGATATTTTACATACACGATATGAGTTTATAAAGCAAAAATCTTATTCAATTGATTTTAAAGTTGAGCTTGAACAGTTGCCATATATATTTAAAGATCCACACACACTCGATAAAAAAATTGATGTAAAGAAATTGCAATTCGGTAGCAAGATTGATAAAGATAGCTCAACAAGCAGGGAAGAATTATTTAGTGTAAAAGAAGTTATCAGCCCTGAAAAAATTCAATTAAGCAATGGACTTGTAGTTAGACTTCTTGGTGTAAAAGAAGATCCAGTTGTTAATGGAAAAGCAACACAATATCTTATCGACAAAACAAAAGGTAAGAAAGTTTTTTTAAAATATGATGAGATCAAGCATGATGCGGAAAATAATCTTCTTTGTTATTTATATTTAGAAAACAAAACTTTTATTAATGCACATTTGATTAAAAATGGGTTGGTACAAGTGGAAAATAAAATTGAATATAAGTATAAGGAGAAGTTTTTAAACTTAATGCAACAGGCAAATGGCTAAAGAATGGATTTTAAATAGCGCAATGAATCGTTTTCAACTAAACTTCAAACGAAATGTTGGTCCCACATCTGAATCTATAAGAAAATGTTCGCCAAAAAATGTTAATGAATGGCGTGAATATTATTTTGAAAATGTAAAGCCGAAAGAACACATTATTGATCTTGGCAAAAAGCTTTTTGTAAAGATTACGGAAGTAATTCAATCAGAAGTTGCTGAAGTTTCTGAACAAGACTGCATTGATTACATGATTCAGCTTGTAATAGATAGGACTTACGACGGTTATGTGACGGAAATACAAACAATGTATGGTCAACTTGAAAAAATGCTTGGCGTTAAAATCGAATCAGCACCTGATGAATGGGATAGATTATTTAATGTTGATTTCTTCATAAAAATTAAAGAAAAGTATATTGGTATTCAAATAAAACCAATTAATACAGGAATACAATTACCGGAAATATTTAAGGAATATTCTTTACAAGAAAAAACACATCAAAAATTCACTGAAGTTTTTGGGGGAAAAGTTTTTTATCTTTTTTCTGCAAAAGTTGGTGAGAAAAAGGAAATTCAAAATAAAGAAGTTATTAATGATATTAAAGCTGAAATTAAAAGGCTTGAAGAATTATAATATCCTATTTCATGCGTTTATCGTTCATCATCTTTATTTTTTTATTTTCAGTTATACACATTCAGGCACAAATTAATTTACCGGTTTACAATAATAGCAATGAAAAAAATTACAACGGTGATTGGCTGGTAACACCTGTTGCAATTAAAGCAGGTGTTTATAAAAGTGCTGATACAAAAAATATTATTTTATATAATGGATTAGTAAAAAGAGTTTTTTGTATTCAACCAAATGTTGCCTGCATCGATTATGAAAATATGAGCAATGGTCAGCAGTTACTTCGTGCAGTAAAACCAGAAGCAGGAATTATTATTGATGGAATTAATTACAACGTCGGTGGATTATACGGTCAAACAGAAAATGCATATTTATTGCCTGCATCGCTGAATAATTTTACTACGCACGATAGTGATTTTCAGTTTACATCTTTTACTGTAAATAATCTTCAACCTTATATTAACTGGAG
>JBEHXR010000370.1:0-3459 GCA_048498595.1 Bacteroidota bacterium | reverse complement strand
TGATTCAACTAAACAACAAGCGCTTATGAAATTAAATGCAGTTGTAAATAAGATTGGCTTTCCTGATAAATGGGAAACTTATCCCGGCGTTGTTATTAATCGTAACGATTTATTGGGCAGTTTACAAAGTATTGATGAATGGAGATATAATGATATGGTGAATCGCATGGGCAAACCAGTTGATAAAACAAAATGGGGAATGACGCCGCCAACAATCAACGCATATTACAACCCGGTGAATAATGAAATTGTTTTTCCCGCGGGCATTTTACAATTTCCTTTTTTTGATGCGAACGCTGATGATGCTATAAATTATGGCGGTGCTGCTGCGGTAATTGGTCATGAACTTACACACGGTTTTGACGATGAAGGAAGACAATACGCCGCCGATGGAAATTTAAAAGATTGGTGGACAAAAACTGACGCAAAAAATTTTACTGAACGCGCAGATAAAGTAGTAGCACAATACAATGCATTTACCGTAAACGACAGTTTGCATGTAAACGGCAATTTAACACTCGGAGAAAACCTTGCAGATCTTGGCGGTTTAAATATTGCGTATGAAGCTTTCAAAAAAACAGATGAAGGAAAGAGCAATAAAAAGATCGATGGCTTTACACCAGATCAACGTTTCTTTTTAAGCTGGGCGCAGGTTTGGAGAAGTAATATTCTATCTGATTATGCAGCGCAATTAATTTTAGTTGATTCGCATTCGCCGGGCATGTACCGCTGCAATGGACCTGTATCAAATATTGATGCATGGTACAATGCGTTTAATGTGCAACCTGGCGATAAAATGTATAAACCGGAAAGTGAAAGAATAAAAGTTTGGTAACACAACAACGAAGAAAAGAGACTGACATAAAAATATTAATGTTCAGTCTCTTTTCATTTTGTGTACATCTTATTAAACGATTCTTAAATGCGCTTCAATAGTAAAACAAAGGCAGATAAAAACTCTTACCTGCCTTAAAAATCCGTACAGCTATTTGTAAATAATAACTGCGGATTATGAACGCGCACCAGAAAAACAACTTAAACAAACATACCTAAAAAGAAAGCCGTTGCTTTATTCCTTTTGATAGTCCTGAAATTGCTTTCCTCCATTTCCAAAAAACAAAACCCGAACTGGTTTTTATGCAGTTGATTTGTTTTTGTGTTAATTGATGAAACGGTTGTGCGGCAAACGTTTTGATTTCCTGGTTATAATACCTCTCTAAGTTTGTCATTACAGTTGTTTTGATTGCAATACGAAATACGCAAAATGTAACAGAAAAAAATATTGCATTTTCATGAACAGCCTGCAGTATTTGGTGAGCGCTAAAATTTTCGCATTAAACGTGTTCGATCTAAATAATATTCAAATTTTCTGTGAAAACAATTTGCATCGGCAGAACGAGTAAGAGAAAAATTATTTATTTTTTCCTTCAAGCTTATCGCAATATTCAACAGAACCTAAACGAAATTTAATAGGAAAGCCTGTTAGTTTTTGCACCTGTAATTCTTTACTGCAGAAAAAAGGCAATTGCTTTGCATAAAAATTTCCGGGTATAGAATTGGGTAAAGGCGGGTTTAAAAAATAAATGTTTTTATAAAGCTGCGGCGAAATCATTTTTTTTTCTTTTGAAGAATCAATTCTGGTTTGCGCGTGCAATAAAGGCGCACATAAAATGAATTTAACAATTAATGCAAAAAATCTTTTATGTTTCAGGTTCATATTTGCAGATAAATTTACAGTAAGTCTTTATTTTGCATTGCTAACATTAGATTAAAATTGTTTCTATAGCATGGCACTAAGTCAATCACTGCAACAAAAATTATTACAAAGATTATCGCCCCAGCAAATTCAATTAATGAAATTGTTGCAGATACCTACGGCGAATCTTGAAGAGCGCATCAAAGAAGAACTTGAAGAGAACCCCGCCCTTGAAGTTACAGAAGAAGGTAAGGAAGATAGCTTTGAAGAAAATCATCAGGAAGATTTAGCCACGCAGGATGAAGAAGATGAATATGACGGAAGCGAAGATGAATATGAAAATATTGATATTTCGGATTATGTAAGTGATAGCGATGATGAGGTTGCGGATTACAAATTGCGCGATGATAACTATGGCGATAATGAAGAACAAAAAACAATTCCACTGCGTGTTGAAACAACATTGCATGATTTACTGATAGATCAGTTGGGAATGTTATCGCTTGATGAAAGAAGATTTAAAATTGCTGAGCAGATAGTGGGCAGTATAGACGATGATGGTTATTTGAGACGCGAACTTTCTTCAATTGTAGATGACCTTGCATTCAGGCAAAACATTGATGCAAGTGAAGCAGAAATTGAAGAGATCATAAAAATGATTCAGCAATTTGATCCGCCCGGCGTTGGTGCAAGAGACCTGCAGGAATGTTTGATGTTGCAACTGGTGCGCCAGCAAGTTGATGGCAGAGATGTTGCGCTCGCAGTAAAAGTGGTTGACAAATACTTTGATGAATTTACAAAGAAACATTACGAAAAAATTCAACGCGGATTAAATATATCTGACGATGAATTGAAAGAAGTAATTAATCTTATACTGAAATTAAATCCAAGACCCGGTGGCAATGTTGGTGAAATAAATAAAGCGGAAAGTTATATTATTCCGGATTTTTTTATTGTGAACAATGCAGGCAAATTAGAGCTTACACTCAATTCGAAAAATGCACCTGATTTGCGCATCAGCGAAGGCTATCGCGAAATGCTGAAGGAATATGACCGTGGTGCTAAGAAAGATAAACGCCAGAAAGAAGCAGTGCTATTCATCAAACAAAAAATAGATTCTGCGAAATGGTTTATTGATATGATTAAGCAAAGACAAAACACTTTGCTTAGCACCATGGGTGCCATCATGCATTACCAGAAAGAATTTTTTCTTACCGGTGATGAGACTACTTTAAAACCGATGATATTAAAAGATATTGCAGAAATTACAGGGCTTGATATTTCAACCGTAAGTCGCGTTGCAAACAGCAAATTTGTGCAAACAGAATTCGGAACCTATCGCTTGAAATTTTTCTTTAGTGAATCTTTAAGCACAGAAAGTGGCGAAGAAGTAAGCACAAGAGAAGTGAAAAAAATATTAAGCGATTTGGTGGAAGCAGAGAATAAAAAGAAACCTTTAAGCGACGAACGTCTCACAGAATTACTGCAGGAAAAAGGTTACAATATTGCAAGAAGAACCGTTGCAAAATATCGTGAGCAATTAAATATACCTGTTGCAAGATTGCGCAAAGAATTATAATCATGAATGAAGCAAATCTTACGATGCATTATTCTTTTGGCGATCAACCAAAGGCTTTAAAAATAATTGCGAAGATTGTTTCTTACATATTGCATCCGCTCTTCATTCCCACATATATTTTTTTATGGCTGGCGAAAAGATTCTCCGTAAATTTTGATGGCATTACACAAACAGGTTTGTTGTT
>JBEHXR010000369.1:0-3463 GCA_048498595.1 Bacteroidota bacterium | reverse complement strand
AGAATATTTTGTTTGGAAACGTGTATCTAATTGTGTTGATGATTTGCCGTTGTGTTTATGATTTGGGTTGCCATTATGCTGCGGGTTAATTTTTGTTTTTTTACTTTTTTGTGTTGAAATATCTGATATCATTTTAAAAATTATTTTAGAATAGACTGATGTTATTGCAAATACAATAACCATGCTTTAAAAGTGCAAGAGCAGATGAATTAATATGTGAAGGCAATAATGTTATTCGGAAATAACAATAATTTTTTCTGAAGTATTTTCTAAAGCAATGAGAGCAGAGGGATAAAGTTTTCTTATGTGTTCCAATGTATTTCTGAAAACATCGAGAACAATTATTAAGCAAGAAAGATTAGAAATGTTTTGTTGATACGGAATATTTTTGTCAACAACAATCCAGCAATCGAAATTATTTTTCTCTAAAAGTTTAAGCAACTCACCATTTTTAATCCCGTTCCATTGCATGTCACGAACCGTATAAACTTCATGTGGAGAATCTTTGAAAAGTTTTTTGAAGCGAACATCAATATTTTCATCAAGCAGAATTTTCATGCGGCAGATTCTGATAAAAGTTTAGCAGCTGCTAATTCAATAACCGCTTCTGCCTGCTCTCTTGATACAGATGGGAACCCATTTAAAAATTCGTCAAGTGAACTTTCTTCAAGATAATCAAACAATGTTTTTATTGCGACTCTTGTACCTTTAAAAACAGGAACTCCACCGGCAGTTTCTTTGTCAATAGTTATGTATTCAGATAAAACCATAAACAAGTTTACTGATAATCCTTGTTCCTGTTATGTCAAAGAACTTTCAAATAAACCTCAGCTAAATCCTCTCCAAAGGAGAGGATTTTAGAACCTGATTATTTAAAGTTGTTTTATCTATGCAACCTCTTTCTTGCCCTTCTCCTTTGGAGAAGCCTGCCTGTCGGCAGACAGGGGTTGGGATGAGGTCTTTATATTTTATATTTTTCCGCATCCTGATATTTAAATTCAATTCCCATGCCCGCTCTTGAAACATCGGGATAAATACAACCATTCTTTGGTTGCATTACACCATCAAACAACATATTTTCTATTCGCACATGGTCATAAAAATATTCGGCGATATAAAAATTATTTGCACTGATGGCTGCATGCAAATGCAACGCCGGCGCACAATGCGAAGAGAAAGGAATCTGTTGCGCTTCTGCCAATGCACCTGCTTTTAAAAAATTTGTAATGCCGCCACAACGCGTTGCATCAGCTTGCAAAACATCAACAGCACTTGCCTTAAGCATGTGATAGAAATAAGGAAGATTATAACCATATTCACCGGCGGCAATATTTACTTCAGGTTGCACATGCTCGCGAATAAATTGTAATCCTTCTAAATTATCAGAAGTTACAGGTTCTTCAAACCAACTAATATTATATGCTGCGAATTGAAAAGATTTTTCAATTGCTTGCTTTATGGTGTAAGCTCCATTTGCATCAACAAATAATTTTGCATTTTTCCCAATTGCATCTCTTACTTCTTTAACACGCTCAACATCTTTTTCAGGATGCGTTCCAATTTTCATTTTTACATATTGTATTCCTTCATCAACCCAACCACTTAATTGTTGCTGCAATTGTTTTTTATTGTATGAAGTGAAGCCGCCACTTCCGTATATCAACATGCTGTCTTTTGCTTTGCCCAATAAATTGCAAAGCGGCACATCAAATAATTTTGCTTTTAAATCCCATAACGCGTTATCAACAGCAGATACAGCCATCATTGCAATTCCAACTTGTCCATCGTTACGTATTGCTGCAATCATCTTTGCGTTTAATGAAGGAATATCTAATGCATTTGCATCAACAACAATCTTTTTTAAAACTTTATCAATCACAATTGCAGATGCTTCGTTTGCATAAGTATAGCCAATGCCTTTTTTGTCAGCAGCATTTATTTCAACCAAAACAAGTATTGTACTGTTCCATTCAATGGTGCCATCTGCTTCGGGTGTTGCTGTTGGAATTTTGTATGCGCTAACGTTTAAATTTTTTATTAATATGCTGTCTGATGATTCCACTTTATTTATTACTCTTCTGTCTAAGTCGTCATTTCGACGAAGGAAAAATCTCTCGTATTATAAACAACTTAAAATTTATGAGATGTCTCGTTCCTCGACATGACGGTCGTAAAACATTATTTTAAACAAGCAGTATTAAAAATAATTCTACAATTAACTAACTGCTTCACTTGTTTCTTTCGTCTTATGTGGAATAAAATTTTCTATCACATCTTTCCACGATTGCTTTATCATATCCCATGTATTTTCATCCCCCTTCACCATTGAACTCATAAATGCTTTCGCTTGTTTAAATGAAATATGCGGCGGCAATGGCGGCACAGATGGGTCAGTGTAAGCTTCTAATACAACAGGTTTGTTGCAAGCCAATGCAGTTTCAATAGCATCAATAATATTTTCTTCTTTGTCAACTTTGATACCGTCAAGCCCCAACATTTTTGCATATTCTGCATAAGGAAAATCAGGCACGTCCTGCGAAGCCTCAAATTTAGGGTCGCCTTCCATTACACGCTGTTCCCATGTTACCTGGTTTAAATCGCGGTTGTTCAGGACCACAATCATCATTCGCGGATTGCTCCATCTTTTCCAATATTTTGAAATAGTAATTAAACCATTATTGCCTAACATTTGCATCGCGCCATCACCAACCAACGCAATAGAAACTCTATCAGGATAAGCAAATTTTGCTGCTGTTGCGTAAGGCACGCCCGGGCACATCGTTGCCAGATTTCCTGAAAGTGATGCACGCATGCCTTTCCGAATTTTTATATCACGTGCAAACCAATCTGCTGATGTTCCGGAATCAGAAGATAAAATACAATTATCAGGAAGTCGTGATGAAAGTTCCCAAAAAATTCTTTGCGGGTTAATTGGGTTCGCGCTGTTCATCGCTCTTGCTTCAATTACCTTCCACCATTCTTTTATATTCTTTTCAATTTCTTCACGCCAGCTTCTATCTTCTTTTCTTTTTAATAATGGAATTAATGCGCTTAATGTTTCTCGGCTATCACCTTGTAAATTCAATTCCATTGGGTAACGAATGCCAAGCATCTTGCCATTAATATCAATTTGAATTCCTCTCGCCTGCCCTTCTTTCGGTAAAAATTCTGAATAAGGAAAACTTGAACCAACCATTAATAATGTATCACAATCCATCATCAAATCCCAACTTGGTTTTGTACCAAGCAAACCAATTGCGCCGGTTACATAAGGCAAATCATCAGGCAAAACATCTTTACCCAACAAAGCTTTTGCAACACCTGCACCCAACAATTCTGCAACCTGCATTACTTCATCGGCTGCATTGTAAGCACCTGCACCAATAAGCATCGCAACTTTTTTTCCTTCATTTAAAATGTTTGCAGCTTTTCTTAAATCGCTTTGCGCAGGTATAATTTGCGG
>JBEHXR010000368.1:0-3477 GCA_048498595.1 Bacteroidota bacterium | reverse complement strand
CTTTTAAAAGCCTTGCGAGTTGCACCGAGTCTTCAATGCTCCATCCGCCTTCCACCCATTCTGTTGCAGATATTCTCACAAACAAGGGCAGGTCTTCTGAAAATACTGATCGCACGGCATCCACTACTTCCAGCAATAATCTTACACGGTTTTCAAAAGAGCCTCCATAATTATCTGTACGGTGATTGCTTAAAGGTGAAAGAAATTCATTCAGCAGGTAACCATGTGCAGCATGTATTTCAATTAATTTAAACCCTGCCTGCATTGCTCTTATAGCAGCATCCCTGAAATCTTTTTTTAGCTGTTCAATATCTTCTATGCGCATCGCTTCAGGCAGCGGATCATTTTCTTTAAAAGCAATGGCACCCGGCGCCAGCGTTATCCAGCCGCCTTCTTCAGCCGTTAACGGTCGATTACCTTTCCATGGACTTGAATGGCTTGCTTTTCTTCCTGCATGCGCCAGTTGAATGCCCGGCACTGCACCATGTGCCGCAATGAATGTAGTGATGCGTTTTAAAAATTCTATGTGCTCATCTTTCCATATTCCAAGATCGTCTGGTGTAATGCGACCTTCGGGTGACACAGCCGTGGCTTCTGTTATCACCAAACCCGCACCTCCAACAGCACGGCTGCCGAGATGCACCAGGTGCCAGTCGTTTGCAAAGCCATCTTCACTTGAATATTCACACATCGGCGAAACAACGATGCGGTTTTTTAGCGTAACACTGCGAATAATCAAGGGTTCAAAAAGAAGTGCCATAAGTTAAAAGTATTAATGTGTAAAAATAGAATTGAACACTTTACAAAGGTTGTTTATATATCAACAACACTGGCGTTAATATTGCATTTGATAAAAAATGACTGAACAGCAAATCATCAATGGAAAAAAAGTATGGATAAAGGTTGAGCCATACCATGTTCATCGCAATGATCCTGATATTATTCCAACCGAATATTTTACGGCTTTTTATTTTCTGCAGCAACCATCATCCGCTGCTGAGGACTGGCATGCAGTGAATGATGATAATGGTAAACCAAAGCTGTTTGAATCGCCTGTTGCGGCATTAAGCTTCACAGAAAAAAAGCTGGAGAAGATGTTGTAGTGTATTCAGGTTCTTGCAACAAATTGTTTTGTTTGATGGCAATTACTGCTTTGCATTTTTATCGTTCTGCAATCCATTCCCTGGGAAAAAATATTTTTAAAGCCCATTCGTTTAATTATTGCTATTCAGCTTTATTGCCTGAGCTCATGTCTTGCAGTTCGTTGCGTACAATGCATTCTTACATTTATAACATAATCATTATTGAATAACCTGTACTTTTATACAGTAATTCTTTTGCTATGCGGTTACTTCTAACATTGATGATCCTGGTTATTTTCACTTCTTTAAAAGCGCAGACGGTTTTCCCAAACCTTAATGGAAATATTTACAGCAATAGTCTTTTAAATGATCATCATCTTTACGACAGCATGCAAAAGAAATGGTTTGTAAGCAGGTATATGGGTCTTACTGCCGGTTATAGTTTTTTTAAAGGCGGAAGTGCAGCTATTGTTTCAGCCCCTTTAAGCTTACAGTTAAATCGCAGGTTAAACAATAACCTGTATGCATTTGCAGGTGTATCGGTTGCACCAACCTATATAAACTTTAACCGTGCTTTTCTCAACACTGATATTAATAAAGCCGGTAACGGCATTAATTTTTATAAACCGCGTAACATAGCTGCTTATTCAAGCGCAGCGCTTGGGCTGATGTATGTAAATGATGCAAGAACTTTTTCTATCTCCGGCAGCATCAGTGTTGAAAGAGATAATTATCCTGTTTACTATTACAACCCTTCCAATACAATTAAGCCAGGTAATAGTGCGCCTGTTTTCCGGTAATAATTACATTATTTTCCTGCTTACTTTTCCCTCCACCAACCGATACAGGTTGATAAAAGAATATTCCAAAGTGTCCGGGCTGCCTGAGATCACAGCACATACCTCAACGCTTCAACTACCAACTGCTTCCGCCACCACCACCAAATCCGCCGCCTGAAAAACCACCGCCTCCAAAGCTTCCGCCACTGCTGCCGCTGCTGCTGGGCGCACTGTAAAAAGTGCTGGACATTTGATTCATTGAACGGTCTAAGCTGTTCATAAAATTGAGCATAGTAAAGGTTGCATAATTGCCAACATACCATCGCGGTGGCGGTATGTCCATATCTTTTAATTTATCTTTCCATGTATCGGCAACGTTAAACACAATGGCAAAAGGCAATACCTTATCAAAATAATTTTCATCCTGCTTTAAAAATTCGCGCAGCCTGTCTTTTTCAACAGACCTGATAAATTCTTTAAAGCCTAAAAGCTTCTGGTATAACTCCGTTCCTTTCTTTGTTTTCTTCGTCATCAGTGCACCAAATATGATTGTAATAATACCTGATGCAATCAGTGCAACGCCACGCCACAAAATACCTTCTGCATTAATTAAACCATATACGCCTGAAGCCATCATGGCAATAGCAAGCCCGAGTAATAAGCAGCCAATATTTGCGGATGTTTTAAAATAATAGGCATTGTTGTCTATCTCTTCCTTTAATTCCTTTTTAGCTTTCGCCATCGTGGTGTATAACTTATCTTTTAGAGAACTCAACTCAATGCTGTCACCAGATTCAAATATGCCATTAAACAATGTTTTCTCAAATTTCAAAGCAGTAGCGGGAAGCTCTTTCTTTTTTATGAATGTGTACTCGCTGGTTTTAATCAGACCAAGCAAAGCTTTCTTTTCATCTTCATGCACTTCAAGATATCCGCCTGCGCCCCAATAAGGAATCAGCGCAGTAAGATCGCGCCTGTCTAATTTATCATCAATTACATAACCCGCTACACCCGGACTTGTATTTTCCGGTGGATAATATTCTGTTTGAATGGTTGGCTTTTCATCTTTGCCCCATCTTCTCCAAACTAAAAACATAATGATAAAAACAACAACAGGAATAATCAACCACCATATACCTATTAAGTTGTAGTTCTGTTGCGTTAAAAAATCTTTTGGAAAAACAATGCCGATGGTTACACCTTCATTATTGTTTAATTGTACAGTTGTGTGCCCGCTGAATATTTTATTATCGCTCCATTGTGTTACGGTATTATTTTCTCTTGAACCCGGTGCGCCGGTTGCAACAAAATAGGCGGGTGTTGATGGCAGCGCATCATATAACTGTACAGAAAAATTTACGGAATCAATTGTTGTTTCCCACCTGTCGCCAATAACATTAAAATACAATTCGGAATGATCATTGAAAAAATTAATGGCATTGAGTAAACGGTAACGAATGATGTATTGCTGGTCGCCATTAACGAGGTTATCTGCAGAACCAATTTTTATACGCTTATAATCGCCTTCTGTAGTCACATTATACTTCCAGCCGTCTACAGTTATATTTTGTATAATGATGTGCGCATAACCGCCAGACTCCAGTTGCCGCTTTGCT
>JBEHXR010000367.1:0-3484 GCA_048498595.1 Bacteroidota bacterium | reverse complement strand
GTAAAATTTAAAAACCTGGGATTGGTAATTATTGATGAGCAACACAGGTTTGGCGTTGCACAGCGTGCAAAGCTTTGGAGTAAGGCAGAAATTCCGCCGCATGTTTTGGTGATGACGGCAACACCTATTCCGCGAACGCTTGCCATGACGGCGTACGGCGATTTGGATTACAGTATCATCAACGAGTTGCCGCCGGGAAGGCAACCGGTAATTACTGTTCACCGTTATGAAACAAAAAGAGCTTCGGTAATGGAATTCGTAAAATCTGAAATCGCAAAAGGCAGGCAGGCTTTTTTTGTTTACCCTTTAATTGAGGAAAGCGAAAAGTTGAGTTATGAAAATTTGATGGCTGGCTACGAACAGGTAAAAAGCTTTTTTCCGGAACATCTTTACAGCCTCAGTATGGTGCATGGCAAAATGCCGGCACAACAGCGGGATGAAAATATGAAACGGTTTAAAGATGGCGATACGCAAATACTTGTGGGCACAACAGTAATAGAAGTAGGCATCGATGTACCAAACGCTTCAGTAATGGTAATTGAAAGCGCGGAAAAATTTGGGTTATCGCAACTGCACCAGTTGAGGGGAAGGGTGGGCAGAGGCGCTGATAAAAGTTATTGTATCTTTCTATCACCATTTAAAATAAGTAACGAAGCAAGGGAACGGCTTAAAATAATGTGCAGTACAAACGACGGATTTAAAATTGCAGAAAAAGATTTGGAACTGCGCGGACCGGGAGAAATTGAAGGAACAAAACAAAGTGGAATGTTAAACTTTAAGCTGGCAAGTATAGTCAATGATAAAGACTTACTTGATACAGCTAAACATTATGCGGAATTGGTTTTAGAGGATGACGAAAATCTTACAAAACCCGGTAATATCAACCTGAAAAATTTCTTATTATCGCAAAAGGGAAAAACTGTGTGGAGTAAGATTTCCTGACAACAAATTATAAGCACAATCGTTTTATATAATAATTCAAAACAATTGAATTGAACAGAAAGTACTTCACCGCTTGCATCAGCCTGTTTTTTATTTGCCTTGCATTAAAATCTAATGCACAATACCTGCAGTTTATAGAGAACAAAGGTCAGTGGGATAAATCAGTAAAATTCAAAGCAAATTTTAATGGAAATGATTTGGCGCTGCAACCCAACGGTTATAAAGTTATTCTTCGCGATAAAGATGATCTTAAAAGAATCTCCGATTTTTTTGGCGGACATGTAAACAATTCAGCCGATGCAAATAATGCAGATACCGGGAAAGCAGTAAGCATGGCAACAGCCGTAACTATAGGAAAAGCTGGTAACACCGCAAGTGCTATAAAAGATGCGCGTGATCTTAAACTTCATTGCCATGCTTACCAGGTAAGTTTTTTAAATGCAGATAGTAATGCTGTTGCCGAACCAGATAAACCGTTAAATACTTACAACAATTATTTTATTGGATCGGATAGCACGAAGTGGGCAACAGGTTGCAAAGTTTACAACGGTGTCACTTACAAAAATGTTTATAAGAATGTGGATGTAAGATATTATTCTGACAATGGCAATCTTAAATACGACATCATTATAAAACCCGGCGCTGACATAAGTAAAATAGCTTTAAAGTTCGCCGGACTTTCTGGCTTGGTTAAAAACAAGTATGGTAACTTAACCATGCACACAAGTTTGGGAGATATATTTCAGTCTATTCCTTCCAGTTACCAGGTTATAAAAGGTTTAAAAAACAAAGTAAAAGCGGCTTTCGATATACAAGGCGATGAAGTACATTTTAAGTTGGGGGATTATGATAAGAATTCAACCATAATTATTGATCCGACAGAAATATTTGCAAGCTTCGTTGGCAGCACTTGTGATGATTGGGGCTATACCGCAACTTATGATAATGCAGGAGATCTGTATGCCGGTGGAATAGCTTTTGACAATGGCTTCGTGAATCGCGGTCTCGGCGGCTATGATATAACTTACAATGGTGGCGATGGAAGTGAAGGCGCTCAAATTGCGTGCGACATCTCTATCATAAAATTTAATCCGAATGGCAGCCTTGCGCTTTATGCAACTTATTTAGGCGGCAGCGGCGATGAGCAACCACATAGTTTAATTGTTGACAGCAGGGGCAATCTTATTGTTGCAGGCAGAACAACATCGGTAGATTTTCCGGTAACTGCGCCAACGTTTGGAAAAGGTGGTGGCTTTGATATCATTCTTGCTAAATTAAGCGCTGATGGAAAAACGTTGCTTGCTTCAAGAAAGTTAGGCGGCTCCGGTTCTGATGGTGTGAACATAGCACCTAAGTATGCAAATCAATCTGTAGGCACACCAACCATCCGCAGAAATTATGGCGATGATGCAAGAAGTGAAGTTATCACTGATAACAACGATAATATTTATTTAGCAAGCTGTACACAGTCAGGTGATTTTCCGGTTACAGCAAATGCATTTAAAAAATCATTGGGTGGCACACAGGATGGCGTATTTATAAAAGCAAGTACTGATTTAAACACAATTTATAACAGCACATATTTAGGCGGAAGTGACCAGGATGCTGCATTTGTGGTAACAATTAGTAAAACCACCGGCAACATTTATATTGGCGGCGGCACTACAAGTAAAGATATGGCTGCTAATGCAAGCAATGCACCGCAAGGCATTATACATTCAACATATCAAAACGGAAATTGCGATGGATTTATCACTGAATTAAGCGCTGATGCTAATACGCTGATCAAAACGGTGTATGTAGGAACCGCTGGTGATGATCTTGTTTATGGCGTGCAAACAGATAAATTTGGTTATCCATACATCATGGGTACCACAACGCAAACCTTTCCTGTGTATAAGTCTCCTTTTAATGCAAACGGCAACCAGGCAAACGGGAAACAATTCATTACAAAACTAAGCCCCGATCTTACACAGGTTTTATACAACGCAAATTTTGGAAAAGGCGGAGGAACTCCTGATATATCACCAACAGCATTTCTTGTAGATATCTGCGGCAATGTTTACGTTTCAGGCTGGGGTGGTAAAGCCAATTTTGAATACATTAAAAATACAACACTGGTAGGAATGCCTACAACGGCAAACGCCATTTCAAGAACAACTGATGGAAATGATTTTTACTTTTTCGTGTTAGAGAAGGACGCGCTAAGCCAGTTGTTCGGCAGCTTTTTTGGAACCAACGACCCCAATGCTTATGGCGATCATGTGGATGGTGGCACCAGCCGCTTTGACAGGCGCGGTGTGATTTACCAGGCGGTTTGCGCTAACTGCGGAAAAACAGGAATATTTCCTACTACTACAGGTTCATGGAGCCCTGGCAATCCTGCAGAAACAGGCGCAAAGTGTAATGAAGCTGCAGTTAAAATCGCATTTGAATTATCGGGTGTTATTGCATCAATACGTTCATCAATTAATGGTGTAATAAGAGATAGCGTTGGTTGCATTCCGCTTACGGTTGATTTTGCAGACACCATCGCCCTCGG
>JBEHXR010000366.1:0-3487 GCA_048498595.1 Bacteroidota bacterium | reverse complement strand
CTAAAAGTTGAACAACAAGCCTGCCCGATGTTAGTTCCTTTGATTGAAAACAATGAATTTGAAAATGAAGCGGCAGATTTTTTCATTAAAAAATATCTTGATGAGTTATTAAATAAAGATGATAAGATTGATACAATACTGCTTGCCTGCACACATTACCCATTAATCAAAAAAAGAATTGAAAGATTTTTACCTGCTAAAATTAAAGTTGTTGCACAGGGTGAAATTGTTGCGGAAAGTTTGAAAGATTATTTGCAAAGGCATACAGAAATTGAAACGCAATTGTCAAAAAATAAAACCGTTCAATTCTATACAACAGATTCTATTGAAGATTTCAATACGCATGCAACTATTTTTTATGGTGAAGCAACAAATGCAAAGCATGTGGAACTGTAGTTGCAAGTTGCTGGTTGCAAGATGCAAGTAATAACAACTACTAACGTGTAACAAGCAACCAGTAACTTGCAACCATGACTGAGAAATTTCAAATGTTTTATAACCGTTTGCTAAAAGTGTATAAACACAAAAGCAAACAGGCAAAGCGTTTGAACTTTTACTGTTACAGAGTGTATGATCATGATCTTCCTGAATTTCCTTTTGCGATTGAATTGTATGATGATAAAATTTATGTTGCTGAATATCGCAGGCGGCATAATATGAGTGAGGATGAACATGAAGATTGGTTGCAGCAATCATTTAAAATTATAAGCGAAGTTTTGAACTTACCGGTTGAAAATATTTTTAGTCGCGAAAGAAAACGACAGAGCCACCGCGCAAGCGAGCAATATGAAAAACAAAACAGCAAGGAAGAATTTTTTACGGTTGAAGAAAATGGTTTAAAGTTTTTAATCAACCTCACAGACTATTTAGATACCGGTTTGTTTCTCGATCATCGCATAACAAGAGAAATGGTGCGCAACGAAGCATTAAATAAAAGAGTACTGAACTTATTTTGTTACACCGGTTCATTTTCTGTTTATGCTGCAATCGGCGGGGCAACAAGCGTAACATCCGTTGATCTTTCTAAAACATATCTTGATTGGGCAAAAAATAATTTTTCTATCAACAATTTTAAAGATGAAAAGAAATATTTTTTTGTTCATGCTGATGTGCTCCAATATTTAAAAACACTTCAGCCAAACAGTTTTGATCTTATCATCATCGATCCGCCAACATTTAGTAACAGCAAGCGCATGAAAGATTTTTTTGATGTGCAAAAAGATCATGTTGAAATTATCAACGATACAATAAAGGCTTTATCGACAAAAGGAATTATTTATTTCAGTACGAACTTTTCAAAGTTTGTTTTAGATGAAGCAAACATAAAAGCATCATCCATAAAAAATATTACGAAAGCCACTACCCCATTTGATTTTGAAGGAAAGTTGAAAAGGTTTTGTTTTAAGATTGAAAAATAAAAACGTTGCATCTCATTTTTCTTTTTAGAATATTAAATCCTGATTATAACCAATTGATAAGTGCTATTGATATTCTTCATTATGAGGCGCCCGAATATTCTGCAGTTATTATAGCTTCTTTTATAAATTCGATTTAAAGTATTAATGTGCTAAATTTCATCAATAAAAATTTATCTCTCATAAGAGGATGCTTTTGGCGGAACTTAAATAAGCAATCAACAAATCATTTGCATTAAAAAACGCTAAGCATAACTGTCAACACAGCAAAGCAAAACATTCAGACAAATGAAAAAAAATTCTTTATTAATTTTAATAATTGCGACATCCTTTTGTTTTGGTTTCGCATTTAAAACAATAATTTCAAAACAGACTAACAAGCAAAAAATGAAAAAAGTAACAGGTATTGGCGGCATTTTTTTTAAATGCAAAGACCCCAATAAAATGAAGGAATGGTATAAAACACATTTAGGATTGGACACAAATGAGTACGGAGCAAATTTTGAGTGGCGCGATGTTGAAGACCCAAACAAAAAAGGTTCTACAACATGGAGTCCGTTTGGCGAAAAAACAAAATACTTTGAACCTTCAACCAAAGACTTTATGATAAACTATAGAGTTGAGAATTTAGAAGCGCTTGTGGAGCAACTGAAAAATGAAGGTGTAACAATTGTAGACAATATTGAAACTTATGACTATGGCAAGTTCGTTCACATTCTTGATGCAGAAGGAAACAAGGTAGAACTTTGGGAACCCGCTGGTGATTAGTATTGGAAGTAATTTAACATGCTTCAATAACAAAGCCCCAAAAACAAATTCGGATTAATTTATATTAATCCTGCCCAGCACTTTGTAGTTATTCTAAGATTGTGCGTATGATCTTTTATAGCTTACACTGTTAGCATTCACATCAGGTAGAATTCCGCTTTTTAAATAACCATAAAATATTTTAGGCGATTGCTTTTTATGCAATCGATTTTTTATTAAATCATTCCCATAGAAATTAGGTGTTCCGGCATCAACTATTTAATTGGAAAACGCAAATATCTCTACCATTGTTGTGTTTAAAAAATATAGTTGTAAAACTATTTTTCGCTTGCGCATCATGGATATTTTTGAACGCCACTGAAGTTAAATCAACAGAAAAAATATAGCTACATGAATTTATTTGTGTTTAGTTTTCAGGAGATCAACAAAACAAAATTTAATGTTGTTGGGGGTAAAGGTGCGAACCTGGGCGAGCTTTCAAAGATTGAAGGAATACATGTGCCGGATGGTTTTTGTATTTCTACTGAAGCGTATAAAAAAATTATTTCAGAAATATCTTCGATTAATGAATTGCTGAACCTGCTATCAAATTTAAAAGCAGAAGAACGAGATAAGATTATTGCATTGAGTACTGAAATTCGCAGCGCAATTGAAGCAGTAAAAATTCCGGAATATATTGTTGAACAAATCAGCCAGCATATTTCCAGGCTTGGAGAAAAAAATGCGTATGCAATACGATCAAGCGCAACTGCAGAGGATTTACCAACCGCATCTTTTGCCGGTCAGCAAGACACTTATTTAAATATTATCGGCAAAGAAGAAATCTTAAAATATATCAGTAAATGTTGGGCATCGCTGTTTACCGAGCGTGCAATTATTTATCGCATGCAAAATGGTTTCGATCATCGCAAAGTGTATTTGTCTGTTGTTATTCAGAAGATGATCTTTCCGCAAGCTTCGGGAATTATGTTTACTGCAGACCCAATCAGTTCAAACAGAAAAATAATATCTGTTGATGCAGGCTTCGGACTTGGTGAAGCGCTTGTTTCCGGAATGGTGAATGCTGATAATTATAGAGTAAGCAATGGTGAGATCGTTGATAAAAAAATATCAACGAAAAAAATTGCAGTGTATGCTTTAAAAAATGGAGGTACAAAAGAAGAAAAGGTTGAAACTGCAAAACAAAATGAACAAGTACTTACCAGTAAACAAATTTTACAACTTGAACATATAGGAAGAAAGATCGAAAAACATTTTCATTTTCCGCAAGACATTGAATGGTGTTTGGCTGATGAAATATTTTA
>JBEHXR010000365.1:0-3498 GCA_048498595.1 Bacteroidota bacterium | reverse complement strand
CGGGTATTCATTGGTTCCACTGAACCATACATAAGGTCTGTAAATATTTTTTGCATTCTTATTAAACTTATCAAAGCTTAATTCAGTATAGGCAAATAACGTTAGTAAACAGAAGCAGGCAATGCCAATACTTAATCCTGAAATATTAATAAAAGAGAAAATTTTCTGCTGTTGAAAATTTCTCCATGCTGTTTTGAAATAATTTTTAAACATAGAAGTCGATTTCGAAATTTAGGAATTGAGAAATTTTGAAATTGCAATTTCCCAATCTCCCAATCACACTTTTCCCAATTGTTTATTCTGTTCTCAAACTCTTCACAGGATTTGCCACCGCTGCTTTAATTGTTTGAATGCAAATCAATAAAGCAGTTATCAACCCCAAACAAATAATTGAAATAATAAATGGTGTTGCGGTTACATCAATTCTGTAAGCATAACCTTGCAGCCAGTTATGCATAATCATGTAAGCAAGCGGGCATGCGATGCATGCAGCAATAACAATGATCCATAAAAATTCTTTCATGAATAAACTAATGATACCACTTACGGAAGAACCCAAAACTTTCCTGATACTAATTTCTTTGGTGCGTTTTTGAATATTTAATGAAATCAATCCAAGCACGCCAAGCAATACGATGATCAATGATAAAACAGTTGATGTATAAGCAGCTTGTTGCAATTGCAATTCAGTACTGTAAATCTTTTGCAATGTTTCATCCATAAAGCGATATTCGAATGGAGCACCTGGCATTAATGCAGACCACTTTTTTTGCAGCGCATTTATTTCATCCGGAATATTTCCCGGCTTTAACCTTATGGTGAGATAACGATAAAATGTATTCAATTTTACATTCACAAAACACATTACCGGAATGCTTCCCTGCATACTCCATAAATGAAAATCTTTAACCACACCTGAAATGGTAAAGATTGTGTTGCCATAACCTTGCAATTTTATTTGTTGGTTGATGGCGTCATGTGCATTCTTCCAGCCAAAAGCTTTTGCGAACGTTTCATTGATAACAATTTTTGAAGAATCATCTGCTTGATTGTTATTAAAAAAATTGCCGGCAGCCATGGGTACTTTATAAGTTGCAGCATAATTTTCATCCGTAGTATAAAGCTCTGTATAGGTTGCCTGCGTTGAATCCTGTCCTAATTTATAAGCAGCGCCATTTCCATTATTTCCGTTTGGAATTTCCCATGATACCGTAGCGTTACTCACCTGCGGCATGGATGCAATTTCGTTGCGGATAGCTTCCATGTGCGCAACGCCTTGCGCACTCCAGTCTCTTGGCACTTGCGCAGAAACCAGGTATTCTTTATCATAACCTAAATCTTTACCAAACAAATAATTTACCTGTTTCGAGATAATGATGCTGCCGATTAAAACAACTGCTGCAATGCAAAATTGAAAAGCGACTAATGATTTGCGCAGTAAGATATTTTCTTTTATTGATGTAAGCTTTCCTTTAATTACTTCAGCAGATTTTAAAGATGATAAAACCATTGCAGGATAAATACCGGCAAGCAAACCAATGATAAGTGCAAGTATTACCGGTATAAAATATAAATAAAAAGGAAAACTGAATAATGTTGGAATGTATTTGCCCAGTACATTGCTCAAATAAGGACGCATCAACACATAAATTATAAGTGCAACAATTGTTGAAAAGAAAACAAGCAAAACAGATTCGGTTAAGAACTGGAGAATTAATTGTTTTCGCATGCCGCCAAGCACCTTGCGCACACCAATTTCTTTCATGCGTGATGATGCTTTGCTGATAGAAATATTTATAAAATTGATGATAGCCATCAACAAAATAAATGCGGCAATGCACGAAAGCGTGTACAACATTTTTTCAACAAGATTATTATTCGCCTGCAAATAATAATCGTTTAACGATACGAGCACCGTATGTGTTTGTTTAAGATCTGTTGAAGTGTTTTGATGAATCAAATGGCTGATAGGTTCATCGAGCTGCTTTGGTGTAACACCTTTTTGCAATTGAACATAGCTAACAATTCCCGAGTTGTTCCAGCTATCAATTTGCCGGTTAAAAAAGTTTACAGAGCCAAGTGACAAAAAAACGTCGTTAATGTTATCATCATTTACTTTAGTTATAGAATTATCGGGCATTGATTTTAATACAGCCGTAATCATAAAATCATGTTTGCTGCCTGAAAAATTATCTATAGTGAGTGTTTGCCCAACAACATTTGTTTTACCAAAATATTTCTTTGCAAGTTCTTCTGTAATTACAACAGAAAACGGATCGTTAAAAGCCGTTTTAATATTGCCATACAAAACAGGAAAGCCATACATCGAAAAGAGTGTGCTGTCATTTATTTGAATGCCTTCGCGAAAATGTTTATCACCTTTTGATACGGTGGAAGTAATACCATCCCAGCGATAATAGTTAGCAACCAAACCCGGATATTGTTCTTTCAATGCTTTTGCAAGATTGCCAAATGTTGTTAGATATAAAGTTGGGTCAGTTCCATATTTTGTTTGAATAATGTATTGATCATTTTCATTTTTAAGTGAAGCATTTACCTCGAAAGCATTCCAAACATAAGCACCAATTAAAAACGCAAATGCAATTCCGATCGCAAGTCCGCCAATATTAATTAATGAATGAAATTTATGTTTTGCGATGTTTCGCCAGGCAATTTTGAAATAATTTTTAAACATAGAAGTCGATTTCGAAATTTAGGAATTGAGAAATTTTGAAATTGCAATTTCCCAATCTCCCAATCACACTTTTCCCAATTGTTTATTCTGTTCTCAAACTCTTCATCCCGAAATGATCGGGATTTCATCACTCCGTTCGGAGTGATTTCACCGGATTTGCCACCGCTGCTTTTATTGCCTGGAAACTGATGGTTACTATCGCAATTAATAGCGCAACCATTCCAGCCAATGCAAAAACCCACCACGCAATATTTATTCGGTATGCATAATTCTGCAGCCATTTGTTCATTGCAAAAAATGTTACAGGAATTGAAATGATAAATGCAATGAGCACCAATGATAAAAATTCTTTTGATACCAGCACCAAAACATTTTGAACAGAAGCACCTAATACCTTTCGAATGCCGATCTCTTTTGTGCGTTGTTCAATTACAAATGCAGATAAACCAAATAAACCAAGCGTTGCAATAATGATGGCAAGCATTGCAAACGCGGAAAATATTTGCTGCGTTCTTAATTCGCTTGCATACAAAGCGGCAAATTTTTCATCAAGAAAGGTATAACTTAATGGTCCCTGCGGATTAAATGAATTCCATTTTGCTTTGAGATCATTCAGGAAATTGGTTACATCAGTTGTTTTTATTTTGATGATAAGACCACCATAATTATTTCCAAGCAACATCATTAACGGTGCAATTTTTTGTTTGGCTGATGCATAATTAAAATCATTCATCACACCAATTACTTTAAACGCCTGTTGACCTGAACGCACAATTGTTTTTCCAACCGGATTTGTATTATTC
>JBEHXR010000364.1:0-3577 GCA_048498595.1 Bacteroidota bacterium | reverse complement strand
AATGCAATACAGGTTGCTATCAATACTGGTTTTAATAGATCTTTTGATAGCAGCACAACAATGTTTTGTACGGATGAACCCAACACTTTTCTCACACCAATTTCTTTAAAACGTTTTGTTGCCGTGAATGATGCTAAACCAAACAAGCCGAGACATGCAACAAAAATGGCAAGGCCTGCAAACACAGATAAAATGGTTTGCTGACGAATATCTTTCTGATACAACTCGTCAAATTGCTGGTCTAAAAATTTATATTCAAAAGGATAGGCAGGCGCCGCTTTACTGTAAGCGTTTCTTATCGTTTCAATACCGGCTTGCAAGTTGCCAGGTTTTAATCTTATCAATATTTGCCTTCTATCTACTGCAGGTGAAATAACTAACCCATTTACCTGTTGTTTTAAAGATTGAAAATAGAAATCATCTACCACTCCAATTATTTTTCGTTTTGTATTGTCGGCAACAGTATTTTGAATCCATTTACCGATGGCTTGCTGTGGAGTCCATCCTAATTTGGATGCAGCGGTTTTATTTATCAATGCTGCCTCAGTTGTATCGGTTGGAAATTGCGCAGAGAAATCTCTTCCGGCAATAATTTTTAAGCCTAATGTTTTTACAAATTCAAAGTCTGCAAATTCAGTATTGGCATTCCATATTTCCGGATGACCTTCCACATTAAATGTTTGTCCATCGAAAAAACCACCGGGCTCACCACTCATTGCCGAAACCGATTGCACAGCACTTTGATTTTGTAATTCAGTTTTAAAAGAATTAAGATTGTTATAAATATCGCCGTTATCAATCGGTACAATTAAAGTTTGCTCTTTATTATAACCAAGTTGCTTATTCTTTACATAACGCATTTGGTTTGTAATGATGATAGTTCCAACGATTAAAAACACAGATATACTAAATTGAACAACTACTAATACTTGTCTGAAAGATGCACCACCTTTGCCCAATTTTAATTTGCCTTTTAATGCCTGTATTGGTGAGAATGCTGATAAGAAAAATGCAGGATAACTGCCTGCTAAAAATCCGACAACAATGATAACACCAACAAGGAATAAATAAACAGGCGATGCATTCCATGATACATTTAATGTATAACCCAACAGTTGATTATACCACGGCATAACCAGCAATAACAAGCCCACAGAAAGTATGCATGAAATGGTTGTGAGTAAAACTGATTCGCCAATAAATTGCCAAATCAAATTATTACGCAATGCGCCCAACACTTTACGCAAGCCAACTTCTTTTGAACGTTCTGCTGCACGAATGGTTGAAAGATTCATGAAGTTGATGCATGCAATAAGCAATATTAAAATGGCAATGGAAAGAAAAATATATACAACTGTTTTATCACCATGCTTTATACTATCAAGGCTTGTGCTATCGAAGTAAACATCTTTCAGAGGCGTTAATGATAAAGACCATTTATAACCGTATTTGCGCAGATCACTGCCTAAATATTTTTCCACGAAAGCAGGTAACTGTTTTTCAATTTGCGCCTGCGTTACATTTGGCGCAAGTTGTATATAGGTATATACACCATTATTAATCCATCTTGTCATCCAGCCGGCATCTTTATCTCTTTCAAGTGGAACAACAATATCAAAATACAAATGTGAATTGGAGGGAACATCTTTTGCAATACCTGTAACTTTCAGCGGCGTTTCTTTATTCAGTATTATGATTTTTCCTATCGCATTATTAACGCTTCCAAAATATTTTTTTGCAGTGGTTTCAGTTAGCACAACACTGTTCAAATCTTTTAATACAGTGGTTGGCGAACCTTTTATTAATGGAAATGAAAAGAGGCTAAAGAAACCTGTATCAACATCCAACTCTTTCTTTTCATGAAAAGATTTTGAGCCAACTGTAAAAAGATTATCGTTCTCACTAATGCGAACAGCACTTACAATTTGCCCTTTGAAATCATTCAGCAATGCAGGTGCATAAAGTCCGGATAAATAAGCAACCCTGCCCAATTTGCCATCACTTTCAAAGCCACGCATTACACGATAAATGCGGTCACTGTTTTTATGAAAATGGTCAAAGCTGAATTCATTCATGATGAACAAATAGATCATCATACACACTGTAATGCCAATCGTTAATCCAAGAATATTGATGAAAGAAAACATTTTGCTCTTCATCAAATTGCGCCACGCAGTTTTGAAATAGTTTTTAAACATAGAAGTTGATTTGAAGCAGCGATGACCGGATAAATATTTTCAGCCTTTAAAAAACCGTCAACCGATATGCCAATGCACGAACACATTGCAGATAAGCGGTTTATAAAATATATAACCGGAAAAAATTGTTCGGAAATGAACAACATTCCGTACAGCGATGAACAACGCAGCATGTGAGCGCGAGAAGACAGAGATTGTCGTTATCGCAAAATCAATATCTTTATTCAACCAAACATAACGCGTGATAAAGCTGCATACCCTTAAAAACAAACTTTCTGCTTTCACAGGCATTATTTTTCTTACACTGTTTTTTGGGTTAAAAGCCTTTGCGCAACCAACAATAACATCTGTTACACCTAACCCTGTTTGCCAGGGCGATTCTGTTACTATTAATGGAACTGGCTTTACAGGTGCTACAGCTGTCACGATAGGAACATTATCTGCAACAAGTTTTAAAGTAAAAGATGATAAGACAATTGTTGCGTATGTTGACAAATCAGCAACAACAGGTGACGCAATTATAACTGCCGGAGGTAAACCGAGTAATAAATATCCAACAACAATAAATCAAACGCCACAACCTAACCTCACTGATCAAACCCCGGGAAGATTCTCTGATTTTGCTAATTGTAACGGAAGTATCAGTTATACATTAACAGTTGAGAATAATTCCGTGCCTGCAGGAGGTTCGTGTAAATATGATATTGACTGGGGAGACAAGACAGCCCACTTCACGCAAACTGATTGGCAGGTTGGTTCACAAACAACGCATACCTATCAGGCACAAGGCTATTTTAAAATAATATTGACGATCACTCCGGCAAATGGTTGTACAAAAACGGCTTCTTATAATTTCTATAGTGGCGGAAATCCTGTTGGCGGTTTTGGTTCTGACCAACCGACAATTAATCTATGTGCACCAGCCACAATCTCTTTTAAAATTACTGGTCAATGGTATAACAATACGCCGGGAACATATTATTATATAAATTGGGGAGATAATACCGATACAACACTTCAACATCCGCTTAATTCAACTAATTCTGATCAGGTAGTCACGCATACTTACACAAAAACGCCATGTCCTGACGCCAGTTATTTCACTGCAACATTTCAAGCTGCCAATGGATGTGTGCCAAGTAATGGTTCCTGGTCTCCAATAGGTATTGGTAAAAAACCAACTGCAAACTTTAAGGTAGATCAAACTACTGTTTGCCTTAACGATCCGATTTGCCCCGATAACAATAGTTCCGATGGATACTCCGGATCAACCCTGGGTTGTGGCAGTTCTACCAGTTATAAATGGGATTTCGGAGATGGAAGTACTTCTTCATCAACAGATCCGGGTTGCTATACATATGCAAAGCCGGGTACCTATA
>JBEHXR010000363.1:0-3586 GCA_048498595.1 Bacteroidota bacterium | reverse complement strand
GTTAGCGGCAATGTTGTTTCACTTGCAAGAAAAGAATTTGAATTGCTGCATCTGCTTGCATCAAAACCCGGCAGGGTTTTTTTACGCAACGAAATTTTAGAACAGGTTTGGGGCAATGAAGTAATTGTTGGCGACAGAACCATTGACGTACATATAAGAAAGATAAGACAAAAATTAGGTGTAAATTGTATAGCAACAGTTAAAGGCGTTGGTTATAAGTTTAGCTACGCAGCATAACTTACGCTTATAATTTGCAAACAGCGCAGCATGTTTAAAGGAAAAAATATTTCACCGAATCAACTTTCTTTTTTTACAGCCATTTGCATTTCGGTTCCTGTTTCAATTGCATTTTATTTAATCAGTTTTAAACTTACAGACTCTGCTATTGCTTTACTGCTTGTGTTTTGCATTTCTTTCTTCCTGATAAGATTTGTATTGAATGAATTTATATATCGAAAAATAAAAGTGATCTATAAATACATTTATCAAACCAAGGCAAGCAAAAAAGAAGAAGTTTATTATAAATATATTTTGCCAACAAAAAGTATTGAAGAAGTAAATGAAGATGTTGTTTCATGGGCGCAGCAACAAAAGTCTATGATTGATTATTTAAAGAGCAATGAAAGTTTCAGAAGAGAATTTTTACAAAATTTATCACACGAAATAAAGACACCCATTTTTGCTATACAAGGTTATATTGATACACTTTTAAGTGGCGCTTTAGAAAATCCTGAAATTTCAAAAAAGTTTTTAGAAAATGCATCGCGCAATGTTAGCCGCATGGTACATCTTGTAAATGATCTTGATGAAATAACAAAGCTTGAAAGCGGCGAACAATCAATGCACAAAGAAAATTTTGTTATACAGGATTTGATGCGTGAAGTATTTGAAGCATTATCTCAAAAAGCTGCCGAAAAAAAAATCAGTCTTACAATAAAAAAAGGATGCGAACAACCGGTTGAAGTGTATGCAGACAAAGAAAAAATTTCCCGCGTGTTAATTAACCTGGTTGATAACGCCATTAAATATGGCAATAACGGCGGTAATGTTACCAGTGGTTTTTATAAAACAGATGAGCGCCATGTTTTGATTGAAATTACAGATAATGGAATTGGCATTAAAGAAGAACATTTACCGCGCTTATTTGAACGTTTTTACCGTACAGATATTGGACGCAGCCGCAATGTTGGCGGCACAGGTTTAGGCCTGGCAATTTGCAAACATATTATAGAGGCGCATGGACAAAATATTCATGTGCGCAGCAAACCGGATGTAGGAACAACTTTTGGTTTTACACTCAGCTCCAAGAAAGACTAAACTATAAAAAGAAAAACGGCTGCCATTTTCAGGCGGCCGTTTTTAAATATTGTTTTTAAAAATTATTGAACAGAATAAGTTCCGGAAATGAAATTTACGTCAATTGTATATGTTCCGCTAGATGATGGAGCAGGTGTATTAGAGCTTGGTACATCACCATCATAAAGGATAGTACCACTTGAAGCACTTGTACCGCCATATTTATGACTCCAGTCTCCATTTACTGGCAGAAATAAATAGCTCGCAGGCGATGCGCCTAATGGTAGTGTTATTCTAAATTCTGCATTGCTTAATTGTGTGAATTGTTGCGAAGGGGTAGGAACAGGATTATTCCAGCCACCGGCAGTGGCATCTCCAACAATATATAAATTTGATGGTAATGGAATACCGGTATATTGCGTGACTGTATAAGTGTTAGAAGCAAAATTTACCATGATCTTATATAATCCCGAAGTTGATGGTGAAGGTGTGTTTGAACCCGGCACATCTCCATCTGCAAGTAATGCTCCGCCCGTTGCGCTTGCCCCGCCGAATTTATGGCTCCAGTCTCCATTTACAGGTAAGAATAAATAACTGGCAGATGTATTCAGATTTGTTATAATTCCAAAAACGCCGGGACTAACTTGTGTAAATTGTTGAGAAGGCGTTGGAACGGGATTGTTCCACCCTCCGGCAGTAGCATCACCTACTAAATACAAATTAGACGGAACAGTGATTGGAGTTACTGAATAACTGTTGGTTTGAAAGTTTACAATAATTTTATAAAAACCTGCAGTTGCCGGTGCGGGTGTGTTTGAGCCAGGCACCTGATCATCTTTTAATAATGTTCCTCCTGCTGCACTGCTTCCGCCATATTTATGACTCCAGTCTCCATTTACCGGTAAGAATAAATAGCTTGCCGGAGCAGCATTTAAATTTACAATTATACTGAATGAATAAGCATCCACTTTTGTGAATTGCTGAGACGGAATTGGTACAGGGTTATTCCATCCACCTGATGTTGCATCACCAACTATGTAAAGGTTATCGGGTGCTGAAATAAAAGTGTTCACTTTTATTGTAACAACGTTCGAATAAACTATTGCACCTAATGCAGTAACTGCTTTTATTCTGAAATCTACTTTTCCTGAAGTGCCGCCAATTATACCTGCATTTATGGCATCAGTATTTAAATCGCCTTGAGAAAGTGATTTTGCAAATGTGCCGGCATCAATGGAAATTTCTTTTGGGTTATCAAAATTTTGACCAGTAGAGTCATACTCAAATGTATAAGTTATATTACCTGAATAACCGGCAAAAGAAGATGTCCATGAAAAATCAACTGCCTTTTGACCTGCTGTTGACAAAACACAGGTAACATCTGTTGCGGAAGCTGTAAGCACAGAAGAATCTCCATAAGCATTCACTTGTATAGCAACAACATTTGAAATGTACTGCTCATTATTATTAGCGTATGATGAAATTAGTTTTGCATTTATTGTATGGGTTTCCCCTAAAGCAAAACCCCAATTTAGCAAGATGCTATTTAAGTCTTTGCCCGTTAAAGAAGTGGTTAAATCACCTGTAATTTGCCTTTTAAAAGCTCCATCAGAATTTGCAGCTGAAGAATCTATTTCAAGAATATACTTAACTGTACTAGAATCAGTAGCATATTTCGGGCTTGTCCATGTAAACGTTACAACTGCTTTGTTCGAATCGGCAGCTGTAGGTTTTACAGTAGTAGCATCACTTGCAAGAACAGGTGCATTACCGGCGTTAGCATATGGAGGCAATGTGTCCTTCTTATCTAACATTTTTTGGCAGGAAGCTAAAATAAAAATACCTGCAAGAATTAAAAACAGACCTTTTATATTTTTTTTCATACAAATTTCTTTGAGCTTAACAAAAATTATTGTTTAACAAGAGTGTATATACCTGTTTGAAAATCTACAGTTATTTTGTAAGTGCCTGCACTCGTAGGTCCCGGGAAGTTAGCATTATAGTAACTGTTTCCTCCGTTATATCCAAAAGCACCACCTGCTACTGCATCTGTAGAAGTTGTATGAACAGCATATTTATTGCTCCAGTCTCCTGCTTTCGGAACAAATAAAAATTGATCATCAGCAGATGTGTTATCGCCGCCAGACAACGTTAAAGTAATTGTATATACTTTATCTGTAACTTGTGTAAATTCATAACCGTCTTTAAAAGGATTAGAATTATCCCAATTAGAACCATTCATAATATCAGGGCCGCCTACAAGATACAAAGTACCATCCGCAGGAGGTGC
>JBEHXR010000362.1:0-3600 GCA_048498595.1 Bacteroidota bacterium | reverse complement strand
GTTTTTATTTTTATTGAAACAGCGGCAAGATTTTATTTCAGTTTTATTACATCGTGGATGGGGCAAAGTGTTGTACGGGATATGCGTACTGCAGTGTATAAAAAAATTCTTTCGCTCAATCTTAAACAATTTGATACAACACCCATTGGTACTTTAACTACGCGTACTATTAATGATATTGAAAGCATAAACGATATTTTTTCAGATGGATTAATACCCATTTTTGCAGACCTGCTTTCAATTATTGTTGTACTGGCAGTAATGTTTGTAACCGATTGGCGGCTTACATTAATTGCACTGATACCTTTTCCATTTTTAATTCTTGCAACCTATTATTTTAAGAACAGTGTAAACAAAAGTTTTATACAGGTGCGTAATGCAGTGGCTGCATTAAATGCTTTTGTGCAGGAGCGAATTACAGGTATGCAAATCGTGCAGGCATTTGCAGCGGAAGAACGCGAGTTGGAAAATTTTAAAAAAATAAACAGGCATCACCGCAATGCAAACATTCGCGCCATTTTTGCCTATTCTATTTTTTTCCCGATTGTTGAAATTGTGCTTGCTGTTTCAACCGGCTTATTGGTTTGGTGGTTAGCAAGTAAAGCTGCAACAAACCCAATTGCCAATAAAGATTTAGCTGGCGAATTGGTGGCGTTTATTCTTTATTTAAATCTCATCTTTCGCCCTTTGCGGGTAATTGCAGATAAGTTTAATGTAATACAGATGGGTGTTGTTGCGGCGGAACGCGTGTTTAGGGTGCTTGACAATAATGATGTGTTGCCACCATCTACTGAAAATTTTTCTCCTGAAAAACGATTACAGGGCAAGGTGGAGTTTGATAAAGTTTGGTTTGCCTACAACGAAGAAAATTATGTGTTGAAGGATATTAGCTTTATTGTTAAACCGGGAGAAACAGTAGCCATTGTTGGTCATACGGGAAGCGGAAAAACTTCTATCATTAGTTTACTGAATCGCTTATATCAAATTAAAAAAGGCGCAATCAAGATTGATGATGTTGAAATTGAAAAATATAATGTTGATACACTCAGAAAAAATATTGCAGTTGTATTGCAGGATGTATTCCTGTTTTCGGGTTCGATATTGGATAATATTACACTGCATAATAAAGAAATAAATAAAGACGAAGTGATTGAAGCCGCCAAGCTGATAGATGTGCATGATTTTATAATGCAGTTGCCCGGCAATTATGATTATAATGTAATGGAACGAGGGAATACATTAAGCCTTGGTCAACGGCAGTTGATTTCTTTTATCCGCGCAATTCTTTCCAATCCCGCCGTATTAATTTTAGATGAAGCAACTTCTTCTATCGATTCCGAAAGCGAGCAGTTAATTCAGCATGCTATTGATACATTAATAACAGGCAGAACTGCAATTGTGATTGCACATCGCTTATCCACCATTCGCAAAGCAGATAAAATAATTGTGCTGGATAAAGGCGAAATAAAAGAAGCGGGTACACATGAAGCGCTATTGGCTTTAAATGGCTTTTATGCCAAATTACATAGCATGCAGTTTGAAAAAAAGAAAGCTGTTACTGTATAAATACAAGCAAAAAAGTTAATCAACACAAACAAAATTGTAATCTCTTTTTTCTTTTCCAATATCGTTTCATTAATTAACCTCATCCCTGTATATTTGCGCAAAATTTAGGGGCCATTTATGACCTTCAAAAGCTTAAAATCTTTACTGGTAGCGGGTTTCAGCGTTTTTTCCCTTCTTTTAACGGTTTCTTCATTTTGTCAGGCTCAGATGCCTGAAACGGAGCAAAGCACGAAAAAAGAGGAGAAAAAAGAGTTTGATCCCAATGAAGTTATTTTCGGGCATATATTAGATGCACACGAATTTCATTTTTTTTCATTTGAAAGCAGTGATGGCTCAGAACATGAAGCTGTTATTCCTTTACCCGTAATACTGTATTCTCCGCAAAAAGGGTTTTCCGCTTTTATGTTTTCTAAATTTAATAAAGGGGAAAATACTTATAATAATTATGAAGTATTATCCTATAAAAAAATTGAAGCATTACATCTTGATGATACAAAATATCATGATGGACAAATTGTAGCGGTTGATAATAATGGAAAGATTGATGATAGCATAAAAGTGTATGATCTGTCTTTAACCCGCAATGTGGTACAAACAATAATTGCGCTGGCATTGCTGGTTTGGATGATGCTTTCCGTTGCAAAACGGTATAAAAAAGGAGAGGGTGTTGTATCTGCACCAAAAGGCTTGCAAAGTTTACTGGAGCCGGTAATTATTTTTGTTGAAGATGATATTGCGAAACCTAATCTTGGTAAAAAACATCGCAAATATTTGCCTTATATATTAACTGTTTTCTTTTTCATTTTAATAAATAGTTTGGTGGGTTTAATACCAGGTACTGCAAACGTTACGGGCAATATCGCTTTTACCTTTATTCTTGCGTTAATTGCTTTTGTTGTTATTATGTTCAGCACCAATAAACATTATTGGATGCATATAATTTGGCCTCCTGGTGTTCCTTTCCTGGTAAAGTTCATTCTTATTCCGGTGGAAATACTTGGCATATTTACAAAGCCTTTTGCATTGTGTATTCGTTTGTTTGCAAACATGGTGGCAGGTCATATTATTATTATATGTCTCGTTTCTCTCATTTTTATTTTTGGAGTTATTAGTTCAGGTGCCGGTTGGGGATTTTCACCACTATCCGTTGCATTTACAATATTTATTTATTTTATTGAAGTATTAGTTGCTTTTTTACAAGCCTATATTTTTGCTGCATTAACAGCAGTATTTATCGGGCAGGCATTTGAAGGTGGTCATAATGATGTTGACCACCACGAAGACAAACTACTTGTTTAAATTTTAATCAATATAAAAACATAACTATGGATTTAATGACTGTTTTTTTAAGCGCTATTCCTAACGCTAATGCCGGGGGCGCTATCGGTGCAGGTTTAGCTGCTATTGGTGCAGGTATTGGTATTGGACAGATTGGTAAAGGTGCAGTAGAAGCTATTGCCCGCCAGCCCGAAGCCGCAAATGAAATACGTGCAAACATGATTCTTACCGCTGCGCTTGTAGAAGGTGTTGCACTGTTTGCTGTGGTAATCGGCTTCTTGGCAATGATATTAAAATAGAAACCCCAAACCCCTAAGGGGACTTTGGTAGTTCTTGATTTTTTAGTTACAGATTTTATGAACAAGATAAAATCATTCAAGATTTTTAAATACTTCCGCGATAGCGGAAGCCGGAGGTCTTTATGCAATTACTTACACCAGCTTTAGGTTTAATTGTTTGGACGCTGCTCGCGTTTGTTGTAGTATATCTTATACTAAAAAAATATGCATGGCCTGCTATTTTAGGCGGATTGAAAAAACGCGAAGAAACCATTGCTGAATCGCTTGCTTCTGCTGAAAGAATTAAGGCAGAAATGGCGCAGATGAAAAGCGAAAACGAAGCTTTATTAGCACAAGCCCGCGAAGAAAGAGCGGGCATGCTGAAAGATGCGAAGCACACTGCAGATAAAATGGTGTCTGATGCGAAGGAAAAAGCAAAGGCAGAATATGACAAAATTCTTACCGATGCACAAGCTGC
>JBEHXR010000361.1:0-3610 GCA_048498595.1 Bacteroidota bacterium | reverse complement strand
ATATATTAATGTAATCTGTGTTTGGCCACCTGCTTAAATTTTTTACAGTTACTTCATCTGCACTTCCTGCTGCATTATCATTTGTAATTCCCCCTGAAACATAATTTGAAAGCGAACTGCCATCAACACGAATTATTCCATTTGTAGATGTTCCGTTTGGTGATCTTACGGCCAGCTTAAATTTTAATTTCATGTTTACGCCGCCAAATGAACTTCCTTTTTTTTGAAACGCATTATTAAGATCAGCGATCATTGCACTTATTTGACTGCCGGTTGGGTTATCTGGTGAACCAACAGCATCGCCTGTAGTAATTACATGCACTACCACAGGTAATGTATACAGCGTTGTATCATCAATTTTTGTTTGGGATTGCTGGTTGAATAATAGTTTGCCAGAATTTTTGTTCAAACGAAAATCTTTGTTCACCAACTTCCATGCACAGGCAGTTTGAGCAAACATGTTATTGCAACAAATAATGAAGAAAATAAAAATGCATGCAGCAGAAAGATTTTTTTTCATAGTATAAGTTTTGGTGACGACTATGAATATTAAAGCTAATAATGTTTATTGAAAAACAGCAAGCAAAAAATTTTTGCTTCTTAAATATCCCATCCAAAATAATTTTTTGCGTTGTGACAGGAAATATCAGCAAGCATTTTTCCCAACCAGTTTACATCGTTTGGCAGTTCGCCTTGTTCAACATCTTTTCCAACTAAATTGCATAAAATTCTTCTGAAATAATCATGACGGCTAAACGATAAAAAGCTTCTTGAATCAGTAACCATTCCAACAAACCGGCTCAGCAAATTCATATTTGATAAAGTGTTCAATTGCTTTTCAATTCCGTCTTTTTGATCGAGAAACCACCATGCACTTCCCCATTGAATCTTACCCGCAACAGAGCCGTCATTAAAATTTCCGGCAAGTGTTGCGAAGACTTCGTTATCTGCAGGATTTAGATTATATAAAACAGTCTTTGCGAGCTTGTTTTCATCATCCAAAGCATTTAAAAAAGCTGATAAATTTTTAGCCTGGCTATAATCACCAATTGAATCTGCACCGGCATCTTTCCCTATCATTTTTAATAAGCGCGAATTGTTATTGCGCAATGCACCAAGATGAAATTGTTGTGTCCATCCTTTTGTATGATACATTTTGCAGAGTTCGAATAAAACACATGCTTTTAATGATTGCAACTTTTCAGCATCTGGTAGCTTTTTCTTACTTAATAGTTTTTGAAAAACACGTTCAAGTTTTTCGTTGCGCGTGTTTAAAACAGGAATGTTTTCAAGCCCGTGATCTGATAAACGACAACCATTATTATGAAAAAATTCTATCCTGTTGCCAAGCCCCGAAAGAAAATCATCAAGATTTTTAATACTTGAATTGGTAATTTTTTCAAGTGCCAGCAACTGGCTTTGCCACGCTTCTTTATCATCAAAGTTTATTAATGCATCTGGCCGAAACGCCGGAAACATTTTGAATTGAGCATTACTTTTTGCGAATTGCTGATGAAAACTTAAATCATCTGTTGGGTTATCTGTTGTACAAAGCAGTTCAACTTTATGATAGTTCAAAATTTCATGAACGCTGTATTTTGTTTGCAGCATTTCATTACAATAATTATAAATTCTGTCTGCACTTTCTTCGTTTAATAATTCCTGCACATCAAACGGATGTTTTAATTCGAGATGCGTCCAGTGATAAAGCGGATTACGCATCGTAAACGGAACTGTTGCGGCCCACGCTTTAAATTTTGAATAATCGTCTGCATCACCCGTAATAAATTTTTCTTCAATGCCGTTGGCGCGCATCGCACGCCATTTATAATGATCGCCATTCAACCAAATTTCTGTAAGTGTTGAAAATTTTTTATTGGTAGCAACTTCGGCAGGCGGCAAATGATTATGATAATCTACAATCGGCAAATGTTGAATGTGTTCAAAATATAATCTTCTTGCTGTTTCTGTTTGCAGTAGAAAATTTTCTGTAATAAATGTTTGCACCATAAATAAATTAAGCGAGTAGCGAATGTAAGAATTTGCATGTTGTTTGCTTCAATCATTCTTTAGCATTAACGGCTCTATTCTTTTTAAGTTTGCACTGATGGATTACCAGCTTACGTTTAAAAAAATATTTTCAAGTCAATATTTATTTACTGGTATTCGAATTACCGCGGCTGCAATTATTCCTGCATTTATTTTATATCATTATAATGTGCTTGGTTTAATGGCAGCAATTCCGTTGGGCGCATTGGTTGTAGGTTCAACAGATAGCCCGGGTCCTTTTACACATCGCCGAAATACAATACTGGCAAGCATTTGCTTAAATTTTATTGTTGTTGTAATTACCATGTCACTTCAACACAATGCTATTCTCATTTTAATCTTTATTGTTTTGTTTGGGATGTTTTTTTCGCTGATCGGCATTTATGGTAATCGCGCAAATTCGGTGGGTTTAATTGCCTTGCTTGTCTTCACTTTTAATATTGATAGTAAAGCGAGTTTTGAAAGTGCCTGGTATAATGGTTTGCTATTTACTGCAGGCGGTGCATGTTACTTAATTATGAGTTTGATTTTACATCGCCTGCGTCCATATCGTTATATACAATTGCAGTTGGGTGAAAGCCTGCGCACGATTTCAAATTATACCGAAACACTTGCAGATTTATTTAAAATTAATCGCGATGAAGATTACACATACACACGTTTGAGGCAACAGCAAATTACCATTCAGCAGGAACAGGATAGTTTACGCGAAATGCTTTTGAGTACGCGGGAAATGGTGATCGATTCTACGGTTAAGGGAAGAATTTTAATGATGATGTTTCTGGACAGTGTTGATTTATTTGAGCAGCTTCTTTCGCTTCAACAAGATTATACTTCGATACATAAAGAATTTGATAACACGGAAATGATGGATGCTATGCTGGAAACATTAAACAGTTTTCAGCAGGAGTTAAACAGTGTTGGATATGCAATTCAATTTAATCAGCCCTCAAATCCAGAAACTGATATTTCTGCTGTTACCAAAAAACTTTTTGATGTTTATCTCGCCGAAAGAAAAAAGAATCTCAACAAAAACACATTGTTTTTATTCATCAAACTAAGACAAATAATTTATGCTTTACAGGATGTGGGAGAAAGAATAAAAAGGTTGCATCATTTTTCACGCTATAAAAAAATGACAGCAAAAGCGTTCAGGCAAAATGCAAATGAAGAAGTACAAATTAAATCAACTGAAATTTCTCCCGTATTATTAATTGAAAACATCACACTTAAATCAAGCCAGTTTAGACATGCATTAAGAGTAACAACAGGTATGCTGATCGGCTATTGCATTTCACTTTTCTTTCCGCTTGGTCATGGTTATTGGATCATAATGACGATCGCTATTATTTTAAAACCCGCTTACAGCATTTCACGCACACGTAATAAGCAACGTTTGCTGGGAACGCTTACAGGTGTTACACTTACTTTTCTCTTTTTGTATTTTATAAAAAGCAATACGGTTGAATTTTTATTGCTTACGTGTGCAATGATCATTGCTTATAGTTTATTAAAAGTAAATTATTTCATAAGTGTTATTTGCATTACGATTTATGTTTTA
>JBEHXR010000360.1:0-3625 GCA_048498595.1 Bacteroidota bacterium | reverse complement strand
GGCGGCAGAAGCTGGCTGGTATGGGACGCAGAGTTTAAACGTGAAAAAATTGGTGATGTGCCCACAGAAATGTTCTATCATTTTTTCAAATCGTTTTGTGATGCCGCGAAATGCAATCTGAATATTAAAGTAGAAGGCGAAAATGAACATCATAAAATTGAATCGATATTTAAAGCATTTGCAAAAGCAGTGAAGATGGCAATTGCAGTGAATTATGAAAGTGATGTTCTGCCAACAACAAAGGGTGTTTTATAAAACGGTCAGACGCTTCAAAAGCGTCAGACGATTACGATGAAAATTAAACTATGAAAGTTGTAATCATAAAATATAATGCGGGTAATGTGCAATCGGTGAATTATGCATTGCAGCGTTTAAATATTTCTGCAACACTAACCGACAATGCAGATGAAATTTTAAGCGCTGATAAAATTATTTTTCCAGGCGTTGGTGCTGCGGCTCCTGCAATGAATTATTTAAAAGAAAAAAATCTTGACGCTATAATTAAAAATATTAAACAACCTTTTTTTGGTGTTTGTCTTGGCATGCAATTGCTCTGCAATCATTCAGAAGAAGGCGATACAAAATGTTTGGGCGTTTTTAATCAGAGTGTAAAAAAATTTGCAAGTAAAGAAAAGATTCCGCAAATGGGTTGGAATAATATTTACGATTTAAAATCGCCGCTGTTTAAAGATGTTGATGAAAACGCATACATGTATTTCGTGCATAGTTATTACGTTGAGTTGAGTGAATTCACGGTTGCAAAAACATCCTACATGACCGAATACAGTGCGGCTTTGCAAAAAAATAATTTTTATGCGGTGCAGTTTCATCCTGAAAAATCTTCATCAGCAGGAGAGAAGATTTTAAAAAATTTTATTGAATTATGATTGCGATAATTCCGGCAATTGATATCATGAATGGAAAGTGTGTTCGCCTTTCGCAGGGTGATTTTCAAACACAAAAAATTTATAGTGAATCGCCGGTGGATGTTGCAAAGGAATTTGAAGAAGCAGGAATAAAACGATTGCACATGGTTGATTTGGATGGCGCAAAAAGAGGAAGCGTTGTAAATATTGGTGTGCTGGAAAATGTTGCTTCGTCAACTAATTTGATAATTGATTTTGGTGGCGGTATTAAAACAACAAGTGATGCGGAAAAAGTTTTTAACGCCGGCGCATCAATAATAAATATTGGAAGTATTGCAATTAAACAACCAGACATTGTTGTTGAATGGATAGAAAAATTTGGAGCAGAAAAAATTTTGTTAGGCGCTGATGTGAAAAATGAAAAGATTGTGATTAATGGCTGGCAACAATCGACAGAAATAAATATCATCGATTATTTGAAAGATTGGTCTTCAAAAAAAATCAATAACATTTTTTGCACTGATGTTTCAAAAGATGGTTTATTACAAGGCGCTTCAATTGAATTGTACAAAAAAATCCTGCAAGCACTTCCGAATATTCACTTAACAGCAAGCGGCGGTGTTTCATCAATAAAAGATGTTGAAGAACTGGAAGCAATTGGTTGTTCAGGTGTAATAATCGGAAAGGCTTTATACGAAGGAAAAATTAAATTAAACGAGTTGAAAAAATTTATAAGCTGATGGCGCTTACAAAAAGAATCATTCCTTGTCTCGATGTAAAAAACGGGCGAACAGTTAAAGGTATCAACTTTGAAAATATTCGTGATGCCGGCGACGCTGTTGAGCTTGGCGCTTATTATGCAAAAGAAGGTGCTGATGAATTGGTTTTTCTCGACATCACTGCAACAAACGAAAAAAGAAAAACATTAACCGAGCTTGTAACAAAAGTTGCAGCGACTATCAATATTCCATTTACAGTTGGTGGCGGCATTTCTTCCGTTGAAGATGTGAAAGCTGTTTTAAATGCCGGTGCTGATAAAGTTTCTATTAACACAGCCGCTGTAAAAAATCCAGCATTAATAAAAGAGTTGTCAGAAGAATTCGGAAGCCAGTGTATTGTATTAGCAGTGGATGCAAAAAATGAAAATGATAATTGGTTTGTGTATTTAAACGGTGGGAGAGTGGCGACAGATATTTTAGCTATTAATTGGATAAAACAAGCGATTGATTTAGGCGCAGGCGAAATTCTTTTAACGTCCATCAATCATGATGGAACAAAACAAGGTTTTGCGAATGAATTAATAAATGAAGTTGAATCTTTTTCTTCTGTTCCTGTAATTGCAAGTGGTGGTGCGGGCAACATGCAACATTTCGCGGATGTATTTAATGCCGGTGCAGATGCAGCTTTGGCGGCGAGCTTGTTTCATTATAAAGAAATGGAAATTGCTGATTTAAAAAATTTTTTAAAAGAAAAAAATATTACGGTAAGAATTTAAACGCTCTCTTCTTGCCCTTCTCCTTTGGAGAAGGGTTGGGATGAGGTCAAACCATAAATATGAAACCAGGCTTTGAAAAATTTACAGATAAACTTGTTCCGGTTATTGTACAAGATGCAGCAACCAATAAAGTTTTAATGTTGGGTTATATGAATGATGAAGCATATAATCAAACACTCATCGAACAAAAAATTACTTTTTACAGCCGCAGCAAAAAAAGATTATGGACAAAAGGTGAAACCAGCGGCAATTATCTTTTTGTAAAAGAAATTTTATTCGATTGCGATAATGATTGTTTGTTGATAAAAGCAAATCCTGCAGGTCCTGTTTGCCATACCGGTGCGGACACATGTTTTAATGAAAACAACGAAGGCAATTTTTTACATCAGCTTGAAAAAATTATTGAATCAAGAAAAGAAACAAAACAACAAGGTTCATATGTAAATAGTTTGTTTGAAAAAGGCATCAATAAAATTGCACAGAAAGTAGGTGAAGAAGCTGTTGAACTCGTTATCGAATCAAAAGATAATAACGATGAACTTTTTATAAATGAAGCTGCTGATTTATTGTTTCATTATCTCGTTTTATTAAATGCAAAAGGCAAATCTTTAAACGATGTTGAGCAGGTTTTAAAAAATCGTCATAAAAAATAACTTACATAAAACTGACAATTCAATTACCGCATCATTGGAGCAACAGCGCAGGATTCAGTACATTTGCACGTTATGTTGCAAACACTCGACATTTTACAATCTGCACATTTAAACACGGTTGATTCGCGCATGCCTTTGCTCGAAATGAAGGAGCATTATGTTCCCGGCTCTGTGCGTTATGTTATTCGCAGGTACGATGCGCCGGAGTTTTGGACGGCACAGGATTCTGGCATGTTGGTTTATCATTTTGAAAAAAACAATGCAGAGGATAATTTTTTTGAGTTGCGTTTTTGCATCACCGGCAATAAATATTGTTCAGAAAAAAATTGCGTTGCCTGCAGAGAAATGGAAGCCGATTGCAAGAGCCATAACACACTTGATGTTTTTTCATTTCATTTTTCTTCTTTGTTTCTAAACCAGTTTGTAAATAATGTAAAGCTCACTACACGCAAGGACGAAGTGCTTGCTTTTAAGCATACATTATCGTTTCATAAACTCTTCCCGGTTTGCAGCCGCAAAAGAATTTTGCTTGATGCATTGCTCAATAACAATTTCAACGGCGCGGCAGAAAATATTTATATGAATGCAAAAGTGCACGAGCTTTTGTTGTA
>JBEHXR010000359.1:0-3668 GCA_048498595.1 Bacteroidota bacterium | reverse complement strand
CCTGAAACTGTTTTGGCTTTCTTAAAAAGAAAAGCAGGCTGAATCTCTTACTAATCATAACCTAATTTTTTTGAAGTGATAAATGTAGAAAGAGGAGATTCAGAAGTCAAGATGTTCAAAAATGAAACAACTTGATTTTAAATAGGTTGTATCGGTTTTGGTGAGTCAAAATTTTCTTAAATGTAACTCACCGAATAACTCACCAAAATTTTGATACTGTTTGATAGAATTTGACACAGTATTAAAAATAAAAACCTTCAAAATCAACGATTTGAAGGTTTCTGACACTTTTTGATAAGCTATTCAGCGGTGAGGGAGGCACTGAGCGTTCAACTTGCAATCCAATGTTTTATTTTGCATCAGAATTATTAGAAGGGTTTCTGATATATAAGAACTATACATTGAGATGTACTTATTATGTTCGATAATATTCGAAAGTGATTATAGTTATTTTCTAAGTGCAACGCCTTCGTTTCTTATCAACGTGCTGCCCTTAAGTTCTGCAAATATTCTGATGGAGGAATGCTGAACTGTTTATGAAAGTCTCTCGAAAAATTGCTATTAAGATTATAACCAACCATATTGGCAACTTCATTGATTTTATATTTTCCTTCCGCTAACAATTCAGCGGCTTTTTTTAAACGCGAAAGATTTATAAGTTCATTAGGTGTAAGGTCAGAAAGTCCTTTTATTTTTCTGTAAAATGTGCCGCGGCTCATGTTCATCATACGCGAAAGTGTATCTACATCAAGGTCTTTATCTGTAATGTTTTCATCAATTATTTTTTGTAATTCTTCTAAAAAATTTTTATCTGCTTTGGTTGATGCAATTCCTTTTATATGTGCCAAAGGAGAATGCGCGTAATATTCTTTTGTGTGATTGCGATTGTTTAAAAGACTATTTATCTGAGCCAGTAAATATTCAAGCACAAATGGCTTTTCTATGTATGAATCTGCACCTGTTTCAAGCCCCTCTATTTTTGACGTGATGGTATTTTTTGCAGTTAATAAAATAACAGGAATATGACTGTACTCAATATCGGTTTTAATTTTTCTACAAAGCTCAATGCCATCCATCACCGGCATCATAATATCGCTGATGACAAGATGAATGACTTCGCTTTTTAAAATTTCCAAAGCCTGCAAGCCATCCGTTGCCTTACAAATATTAAAACTGTTTTGTAATTCTTTTTGCAAAAAATTTGTAATCTCCTTATTGTCTTCAACAATTAAAATCGAAACGTCGTGTTGTTGTTGATTCGTTTGTTCATCATTTATAACATTTTCATTGGTGCTGATTTCTATCGTTTCATAATCATCTAAATTAATTTCTGTATCCTGGTGAATAGGAATAGAAAGTAGAAAAATATTCTGTTCGTTTTGTGATTGTTTTAATTCGAGATTTCCTTTATGTAATTCAGCCAGCGAACGGGAAAGTGGTAACCCGATTCCGGTTCCTGCAAATTTTTCAGTTTGCTTTACGCGATAAAAAGGCTCAAATATTTTTTCTTTTAAATCGTAAGGAATAACAAAGCCATCATTTCTAAATTCGATATAAAAAACATTATCGTAACTATTAAATGGAAGCAGCTTTACCGTTACTGCATGTTCCGCGTATTTTAACGCATTACTTAAAAGATTGCTGAGAATTTTTCTGAAGGCCTCTGCATCTACATACGCCATCAAATTAACACGTGGCATCTCCAGTTTAAATGATAATTTCTTTTCTTCAGCAACAGGTTTATATGTACTGAATAATTCTTTCAGTAACTCATTCACATCTGTTTTTACAAAACTTAAACTGTAATTATTAGCTTCCGCTCTTCTAAAATCAAGTAACTGGTCAGTTAACTGTATCAGCCGGTTTGTGTTTTTATTGATCATGGCAAGATTCTCATGCAAAGTTGCATCTTTTGAAAAGTTTTTCAATAGTTTTTCAACCGGCAATTTTATTAAAGTAAGCGGTGTTCTTATTTCATGCGTAACATTCGTGAAGAACTCAATTTTTGCATTGTATATCTCACGTTCTTTCTCCATTTCCAGCGTTTTTATTTTTCGCTGATTTTTTTCGTGCAGTGCGATAGAGTAATATCTTAAAATAATAAACGCAATTGCAATTATTACCAGAGCATATAAAATATAAGCCCACACACTTGCCCAAAATGGCGGCAATATTTTTATGCTAAGTTTTGTGGGTGTGTTATTCCATACACCATCATTGTTCGATGCTTTTATTTCAAACGTATAATTACCCGGTGGCAGTTTTGTATAATAAATATTTCGGTTGCCGGTGATGTGTGTCCAGTCTTTATCAAGTCCATCCATTTTATACATGTATTCATTCATTGCCGGAATGATATAACTCAATGCTGCCACCTGTATTGTAAGTGAAGAACTATCATAAGGTAAAGTAACAGATGAAGTGTATGGAACAGCCTGTGTAAGTCTTGTTTTTTTAGAACCAATTTTTAATTCGGCATTATTTACCTGTATGTTGGTAATATAAACAGGCGGAGCAGATTCGTTTTCAACAAATGCAGAAGGATTAAAACTCATTAATCCTTTTACTGTTCCAAAATATAAATTGTCTGCTTTGCTTTTATACGCTGAGTTATAATTAAACTGTTCGCTTAATAAGCCATTATTGGTGTTGTAAATTTTTGTTTGATTGTTTTGCGGATTTAATCGCACCAAACCTTTTGAAGTTGAAACCCATAACAAACCATTGTTATCCTGCAATACTCTAAAAATTTGATTATCTCTTAAAGCAGGCTCATCAATGCGAATTATTTTTTTTAAGGCTGCATCATATTTGCACAAGCCGCTTTCAGTGCAAATCCAAATATTTTTTCTATCATCCTCGAAAATATTATTTACATAATTATTCGAAAGCGAATTTTGGTTGTGTGCATCATATTGAAAACTTCCTTTTAAACCTGTGCGCTCATTGTAATAATAAACACCGTTGCCATAACTGCAAACCCATAAAGTGTTATTGTCATCTTCTAAAATTGCCTGTGCCTGCCGGTTGAAATAAGGCATTAAAATAAAATCATCACTTGCTTTATTGTATTTATATAAACCATTCCATGTGCCAATTAATATATCGCCATTTTTTCGTTTGTAAATAGTTACAATAAAATTGCTGTTAAGTGAATTCGGTTTATCATTTTTCTCATAATGCTTTATTACTTTTTCAGTTTGCAAATCCATTACATCGAGCCCATGTTCATAGGTTCCAATCCATAATTTATTTCCATCAGCCACCAGTCCATGTATGTTTTGATAAGCAATGCTGCCGGGCTTACTGCCGGGCATAAACTGTGTAAATTTTCCTGTTGAAAGATTTAGCTTGTTTAAACCGGCGTCTTCAGTTCCAATCCACAAATTATTTTTTTCATCGGCACATATTTCATGAACAAGATTTCCGCTGATGCTATTTGTGTTCGGCAACGGAAAATATTTTTGAAACTGGTTTAGTTGTTTTGAATAATAGTTAATACCGCCAAAGAAACTTCCAATCCATGTGTTGCCTTCTTTGTCTTTACAGAAATCAGTTATTACATTATCATCAATAGCGTACGGGTTTGCATATTGTTTTTGTATTTGCTTAATTTTATTTGTCGAAAAATCAACAATCAGTAAACCGCTTTCTGTTCCAAACCAAAA
>JBEHXR010000358.1:0-3690 GCA_048498595.1 Bacteroidota bacterium | reverse complement strand
CGAAACACATCAATAATTACTACAATACTGTTTTCAACATCATATAAATCCAATAATCGCGGAGAAAGCAAGGTGTGCAAAAACGGTTTTTGCGGCATGGGCGCAAAGGTAAAGCCTATCCCAAATCCTTTCCAAAGGAAAGGGCTTTTGAAACCTAAATAATTTTCCTGTTTAAAAAATGTAAAAGATTGCAAAGTCTCTCTTCTTCGGAAGAGATTTAGAAGAGAGGCTTTCTTTTTTCTTTTATCTTGCAGCCCTCAAAAAATTTTTATGGAATACAGCAAGCTTGTTTCTGTTACAGGTTTACCGGGATTGTTTGAATTGGTTGCGAGTAAAGCCGATGGTGCCATCGTCCGTTCATTGGAAGATAAAAGCACAAGATTTGTTTCATCGCGCATACATAATTTTTCTCATCTTGAAAGTATAGAAGTTTATACTGAAGGTGATAATGTGAATTTGGTGGATGTATTTCATGCCATGCAAAACAACAGTGAAAATTTGCCGAATGAAAAAGATGCGAACGCTGTAAAAAGTTATTTCGAAAAAGTATATCCTGCAATGGATTTTACAAGAGTATATGCAAGTGATATGAAGAAAATGGTGAAGTGGTTTGATGTGCTGAAGAAAAATGATATAGAAATAAAATTGAGTGAGGCTGAAGAAGAAGCAGAAGAAGAACCTGTACAACAGGAGGAAGAAGTTGTTGTAGCAGAAACAAAGAAAGAAGCGCCAAAGGCAAAAGAAGAAAAACCATCTAAAGCTTCGCCAAAGAAAAAAGTGGAAGAAGAAACGCAAGTTTCAACCGAACAAAAAGCAGCAACACCTAAAAAAGCAAAGGCAGCAAAAACAAAAAAAGCAGAGGCCGCTACTTCTCCTGAATCTGAACCTGCAGAAACAGCAACAAAAGCTGCGAAGAAAAAAGCTACAAAGAAGTAACATGGTCAGATGCTTCAAAAGCGTCAGATCAATAATTTCAATTTGAATTTTACTTTAAATTTTGATTTGATATGCAGTTAACCGCAGATATAAAAAAAACAGAAAGACATTTTGTTCCTGAAGATTTTACTGTAACAACATGGGATGCATTGGAACCATATTTCAAAAATTTATTAGATAGAAATATTGATTCGAAAAAAGACCTTGAACAATGGATGAAAGATATGAGCGAGTTGGAAGCTGTTGTAAGTGAAGATGCATGCTGGCGCCAAATAAAAATGACATGCGACACAACGGATAAATCTTTGGAAGAAGCGTTTACTTATTTCTGTATGGAAATTCAGCCAAAGCTGCAACCTTATGCAGATTTGCTGAATAAAAAACTCATCAATTCTCCTTACACAAGCGAACTCGATAAACAAAAATATTTTACGTATCTGCGCAGCGTGCGAAAAAACATCGAACTGTTTCGCGAAGCAAATATTCCATTGCAGGCTGAGTTAAGTGTAATGCAGCAACAATATGGCGTAATAACAGGCGCAATGACGGTTGAAGTAAATAATAAAGAATATACTTTACAACAAGCGTCAAAATTTTTGCATGAGCATGATAGAAATTTGCGTGAACAAGTTTGGCGCAAAATACAGGAACGGAGAAAACAGGATAAAGATGCCCTGAATGATCTATACACTAAACTTGTTGAGAAACGCGATAAGGTTGCAAAGAATGCAGGCTTTGACAATTACCGCGATTACAAGTTTGTTGAAATGGGTCGCTTCGATTATACAAAAGAAGATTGCTTTCAATTTCATGAAGCGGTGAAGTTGCACGTATTGCCATTGGTCGAAAAAATCAATCAGCATAAAAAAGAAAAATTAAAACTGGATACATTAAGACCATGGGATACTGAAGCAGAACCTGAAGGCATTGAGCCATTGCATCCGTTTAACACTGGCAAAGAATTGTTGGAAAAATCTGAAGCATGTTTTGAAGAACTGAATCCATTTTTTGCTGAATGCTTAAAAAAGATGAATGAGCTTGGTCATCTCGATTTGGAAAGCAGGAAAGGCAAAGCACCCGGAGGTTATAATTGTCCTTTAGCAGAAAGCGGTGCGCCATTTATTTTTATGAATGCTGCCGGTCAAATGGATGACGTAACAACGATGGTGCATGAAGGCGGACATGCAGTGCATTCTTTTCTTGCGCACCCGTTAGAGTTGAGTGCATTTAAAGAATATCCGATGGAAATTGCGGAAGTAGCAAGTATGAGTATGGAGCTTTTAACGATGGATAAATGGAATGTATTTTTTGATGATGCTGAAGAATTAAAACGTGCTAAAGAACATCAGTTGGAAAGAGTGATTACAATTTTCCCATGGATTGCAACCATTGATAAATTTCAGCATTGGGTGTACGAACATCCGCAACATACTGTTGAAGAAAGAACCGAAGCATGGGTAAACATTTTAAATGAATTTTCAACGAATACCGTTGATTTTTCAGGATTGGAAGAATACAGGAAAATAAGCTGGCAGCGGCAGTTGCATTTGTTTGAAGTTCCGTTTTACTACATTGAATATGGTATCGCGCAATTAGGTGCAATTGGTTTGTGGATGCAATACAAAAAAAATCCGCAGCAGGCTTTAAATAATTACATCAGCGCACTGAGTTTAGGCGGAACAAAAACGCTTCCGGAATTGTATGCAGCCGCTGGTTTAAAATTTGATTTATCTCCAAATCATATTAAAACATTAATGGAGTTTGTTAACGAAGAGATGGAAAAATTGTAATCGTGCATCAAACAAATTCAACAATCTGTTGTTTTAATTTTGTAGTGATATGGGCATCTGGCAACAAATACAAACTTATCTTTTTATAAAAAAGCGCGACCCAAATGCGCCGCATACAAAGTATGTGAAATACATGCATGGCATGAACCGCATTTCTCTGTTCATGTTTTTAATATGCCTGATAATTATTTTGATCCGGTACGTAATTATTCCGCTGTTTCATTAATAATTCTAATGTAAGAACCGGCTGTTTTGTTATTGCTTTTTAAAATTAAGTGCTGCTGAGTTCATGCAATAACGTAACCCTGTCGGCGCAGGTCCATCATTAAAAACGTGCCCTAAATGCGCGCCGCAGTTTTTACAATACACTTCTGTCCGTACTTCACCTAAAGAATTATCTTCTCTTTCGCCAACATATTTTTTGTTGAGCGGTGCATAAAAACTTGGCCAACCAGTACCACTTTCAAATTTTGTTTCACTGCTGAATAGAGGTGCACCGCAACAAACGCAATAGTAAATTCCTTTTTCATGATTGTCCCAATATTTACCAGTGAATGCTCTTTCAGTTGCAGCGTGTCTTGTTACATCATATTCTTCAGGTGTAAGCATTTTTTTCCATTCTTCATCTGTTTTTGTTACTGCAAACTTTTGTTGTGATTGTTGCTGTTGTTGTGCGCAGGATGAAATGGTAATAGCGGCGAGAAAACAAGAAAATAAAAATATTTTTTTCATGATTGTCTTAATATACTTGATAAACGCAAAAATTATACGGATGGTTTGTTAAAACCCGGATGTGATAAAAACGTGATAATTAAATATCTCAATGGTAAATAAAATCAAAAATTATTTTAGCAGCATTGGCTGAAGCATTGCCGCCTGCAGATAAAATGTTTTTTAAATCTTCGTAATCTTTTTTCAGCTGTTGCTTTTTTGATTCATTGAAAAGTAATTCTGATAATTCGTG
>JBEHXR010000357.1:0-3731 GCA_048498595.1 Bacteroidota bacterium | reverse complement strand
GGAAGTAGTGGTGGCGGAATGTCAAGAGCTCCGCGTGGTGGCCATTAATTTTTCTTTTTTAAGAATTATCAAATTGAAAACAAACACAAAATGTTTATAAGGAAGGTTTTGCTATTAATTGTAGGTGTAGCACTATTTGGTGTTGGTTTTTCTCAAACACCTGAAGATGCCTTAAAGAATGCATGGTTTATTCCGAATGGAACTGCGCGCAGTATTTCAATTGGTGGTGCAATGGGTTCTTTGGGTGGTGATATTTCTTCTGTTTACACAAATCCTGCAGGGCTTGGAATGTATAAAACAAGAGAAGTTGTTTTAACGCCTTCCTTTCTTACAAATAATAACAAGGCAGATTTTCGCGGAACGAATACGTCAAGCATAAACAAATCCGGGTTTCAATTAGGAACAGCAGGCGTTGTTATCGGCGGGAAAATTAACCACGAAAATAATTCAACTGCATTTGCAATTACAATAAATCAATTAGCAAGTTATAATAATCATTTTCATTATTCAGGCTTGAATGATGCAACATCTTATTCAGAACAGTATCTTGAAGAGTTGACGAAAGATAATGCTAATGTAAATGCTGCATTGAATAATTATCCCTTTAGTTCTTCACTTGCTTTTATTACATATTTAATAGATAGTGTTGCTGACGCTAATGGAAATTTAATTGGATATAGAAGTCTTGTACCTGTTGGCAACGGCAATAGTGTTCACCAGGAATATGATGAAATAAATAAAGGAGGTTTGTATGAAGTTTCATTTGGTTTTGCAAGCAATGAGATGGATAAATTATACCTCGGTGCAAGTATAAATCTTCCATTATCTTTTTATACGCAGGATATAAATTACAGAGAAAACGATCCTACCGATAATACCAATAACAATTTTGATTACTCAGAGTTAACGCAACATCATACATTAAATGGAGCGGGTATAAATGCAAGATTAGGTTTAATTTATAATCTTCAAAACTCGTTGAGATTAGGTTTGGCTATACATACACCTTCACTTATGACTTTCACAGACAACCTTGATGTTAGCATGACAACTAATACGGAAAATTACGCGGGCACACAAACAGTAAAGAGTTCTGATTTTCCTGACGCAGCAAGTCAAACCAGGTATAATGAAACAACACCTTACAGAATAATTGCAAGCGCTTCTTATGTATTGCATGAAGTAGAAAATGTAAAAATGCAAAAAGGGTTTATTGCAGGCGACATTGAATTTGTGAACTACCGTGGCTCAAGATTCTCACCTGAAGGTGATAATAATGATGGATCACTTACTGATTACTATAATTCCTTAAACGATGTAATAAAATCTTATTACAAAGGCGCATTCAATTTTCGTTTAGGCGGCGAATTAAAGTTTTCTCCTTTTGCTGTTCGATTGGGTGGCGCATATTATGGAAGTCCATATAAAGACAAAAATTTAAAAGCAAACAGAATTTTAGCTGCAGGTGGATTAGGTTATAGAAACCAGGGGTTTTTTATTGATTTAACAATAGCAGAAACATTCAATAAAGATGTAAACTTTCCTTATCGACTTACAGATGAGCCAAACACATTTGCACAACTAAAAAATAGTCGTACAAATGTGTTGTTGACTTTCGGAGTAAAATTTTAGTTATTTTGAAGCAACTTCATCAGAGATCGGCTCAATTTTTACTTTAGCGATTCCCCTGCTTACGATGTGAAGTTGTTTTGCTGCAGACATTGTAAGATCAAGTATACGACCTTTTTTAGTCATACCCGGATGCATCCTGTCGTTAATACGAACAATTATAGAAGTACCTGTGAGTAAATTTGTAACTTTTACCCATGTATTAAGCGCAAAAACATTACTTGCTGCTGTGAATTTGCTGTGATGGAAAATTTCTCCGGTTGCAGTTAAGCCACCTTCAAATTTTTGAGCATAATAAGTAGCCAATCCAACTATTATGTTGCTACTCTTTTTAGCCTGTCCACCATCGTCACCCGAATTATTCAAAGACAAAGAGAGCGGCGGCCAATTGGAATTATTTGCCCTCAAATTTTTATTTGAAAAAAAACAGGAAACAATTGTAAAAATGAAAACACCTATAAAACGTTTCATAATTTTTTTAGATTAGATTATGAAATACCTCTCAAAAAATACGGAAAAGGAGAGATTTAAAAGTCGAAACTAATTGGCAATAATAGTGCCAAAAAGCTTTTAAAAAATTTACCGATTTTATTCCTCAAAAATCAGAGCCGTCAAAAATATAGGAATCAACTTAAAACAGATATGATTTTTTTTGAACTAAAAATTAATGCCTTGGTTTTCAATGATTGAATAAATTAAATTTAACAAATATAGAGAGCATTAATCCTGATTTAATATTTTAGTCGCAGCTTCAGCAAATTAATAATGAATTTATTAGAAAAATTTAAAAACCACTGGCAGGTAAGTTTCAATGGTCATTCAGTCCAAAAGAAAAAACTCATTTTGGCTGTAAGCGGAGGCATTGATAGTACTGTATTAACCGATCTTTTTTTTAATGCTGAGATGAATTTTATAATAGCGCATTGCAATTTTCAATTGCGTGAAGATGAAAGTGAAAGAGATGAATTGTTTGTAAAAGAACTTGCAAAAAAATATAAAAAAGAAATTTTTATAAAAAGATTTGAAACAAAAGAATACGCAGAAGAAAATAAAATTTCCATTCAGGAAGCAGCAAGAGAATTGCGTTATAATTGGTTTAAAGAATTGCAACTTACCCACTCAGCGCTTCTTGCAACAGCACATAATGCTGATGATAACATTGAAACTTCATTAATGTTTTTTTTGCGCGGTTCAGGTATTCATGGTTTAACCGGCATGAAAGAATTTGATGAAGAGAGAAGAATAATCCGTTCATTATTATTTGCAACAAGAGAAGAAATTTTACAATATGCAAAAGAAAATAAACTTAGTTGGGTTGAAGATTCTTCAAACACAACAAACAAATACACACGAAACTTTTTGCGTAATGCACTTATTCCATCTATAAAAGAATATTTTCCTGAAGTAAAAAATAATATTGCAGACAACATTAATCGCTTTAAAGAAACAGAAATGATCTACGATCATTCAATTCAGCAATACAAAAAAAAATTACTTGAGTTTAAAGACAATGAAATTCACATTCCTGTTTTAAAACTGCACAATGTAAAACCGCTTGATACAATAATCTGGGAAATAATCAAAGCGTATAATTTCCATTCGCATCAAATTGAAGAAGTAAAAAAATTGTTTACGGCTGATAACAGTAGTTTTATTCAATCAACTTCATATCGCATTATTAAAAACCGCAACTGGCTTATTATTGCGCCTAATAAAGCAGAAGATGCAGCGCATATTTTAATTGAAGAAATAAATCAAAAAGTAAGATTTAAAAATGGTGTTCTCAAAATTGAGAAACTGCAAACATCAAACTATAAACTTCAAACTTTAAACAATATAGCTCAGCTTAATGCAAAAGAGATTCAATTTCCTCTGTTGCTGCGCAAATGGAAACAAGGCGATTACTTTTACCCATTGGGAATGCATAAAAAGAAAAAGTTAAGCCGCTTTTTTATTGATCAAAAATTATCTGCAACACAAAAAGAAAAAGTTTGGGTGTTAGAAAGCAATAAAAAAATTATTTGGATAATAAATTATAGAATTGATGACCGTTTCAAATTATCCGCATCAACCAAAGAAATTTTAAACATCACTTTTACTCC
>JBEHXR010000356.1:0-3740 GCA_048498595.1 Bacteroidota bacterium | reverse complement strand
AAATTTTTCTTTGATAAATTTTATTTCATCCCATAATGCTTCATGCGGTTGCAACACCAGCAAATATTCTGATGGCAATAGATGATTTATTGAACGCAATTCTTCATCGCTGACAAATTCCTGTAATCGCATTGACTGTTTCATAATTTCAGAACATTGAAAAATCTTTAAATAACTTTTAGCAAACAGCTTCTTCATTTTGCGCCAGCTTAAAAACGCTTACCTGTTTACATTTATCAAACTGGTTCATTCGCTTCAGCAAAATCAATTCATTCACCATAAAACTTGCATTAAATGTTTTGTGCGAATAATCCATTATCGCTTTTTCATACACAGTTTGCTGCAGGCTTCTTGCAATGGTGAGGTGCGGATGATTGATAAGCTTTGCGTTTGGAAACCCATTATCGTTAATGTATGTATTAATGGTTTTTAGCGAAGCTGCAAGCTGTTTAAACGGCTCGTGATTTTGAATACGCGCATACACAGTTTTGGATGATGGAAAGCCGCTGAAATTATTCAGCATTACATCAAAGCTGTGGTGATTGCTGATGATTTTGTGCATCCATTTAATCAACGTTTCCTCCATTGTTTCTTTTGCCAGGAAATTTGCAATCGTTATATGCGGCAACGTTTTTTTGGCAATGTTTACATTGTACTCCGAAGAAAAATTTTCTTTCTCAGCTAACAACTGATTAAAAATTTCTTCATTGGGATGAACGACCAATAAGTATTCAAAAAACTTTGGTGGTTCGAATCGTAAATCCGATAAAAAAAATAAATTCTGTTCCATATATATACAATTTGTGGTTTGAAAAAAATCCTGGTTACTAAAACGCTAAACTAATCAATTTAGTTTACTTTTACTAAAAATATTAGTTAATCTAAAACTTTGTATATATGGAAAGAGAAGTAGCTTATTCTGCCGAATACACCGGCAGTAAAAACTTTACGCAACACAATGTAAAAACCGCGAATGCCAATGGCTTTGCCGCTGCGGCAGATGATTATATGGAGCGTGGTATTGATTTAAATGAACAGCTTATTTTAAATAAGCCTGCCACATTTTTTCTTCGCATGAATGGCGATGCTATGATGGAAGATGGCATTTACAGCGGCGATATTTTAATCGTTGACCGCAGCATAAAACCCGCCAGCGGAAAAATAATTGTTGCAATTATTGATGGTGAATTGTTGGTGCGTCGGTTACAAAAAAATTTCAACAGTGTTGAATTAATTGCCGCCAACAGCAAAATGGGTAACATTCAATTCTCCGCATTCGACGACCGCACCAATGTTTGGGGCGTTGTAACCTGTGTTATTCATGTGTATGAAAAAAGTTTATTCGTTACAAAAAACAAAAGTGAGTTCAATCAAAAAGACAGATACGGAAAAGAACAGAGATTCTATTAATTGTCTGAACCGGGATTTATCTGATTTAGGGATGAACCTGGTTTTAATTCAATCTTATTAGTAAAACCTCGCTCTTTAAAGTTTAAGAAGATTAGACAAAAAAAATAAGCTATGAATCTAAGCATCGAAGCATAACAGTTGGGAAGGCGATAGTACAAAAGCTACATCGGAGGTAATGCACCGATGTGTTGCTTATCATCGGTGCTTGATTTTTTCTTTGTTTACTTTCTTTTGTATCAAGACAAAAGAAAGTGACATACATAATTATTAGTTCCGTTTTAAATTATATCTCTATGAAAAATATTGTTGATAATCCAAATGCAAAGCCAAAACCCTCCCCTACCGGGGGAGATGGAGGGGGCTATCATTTCGGACGCGGTGCGCAAATCAATACAAAAAATAAATTTTTAATCAATGAAGTTTCAAAAGAACATATTGAAGCCATTGATGATTGGGAAGAAAAAACTTTGCCTACAATCTATCTCGAGCAGGAAGTAAAAACAATCGTAAATAAAGTTGACAGTCCCGATGTGGGTATGAGTTACAGCATGAATCCTTATGCAGGTTGCGAGCATGGCTGCATTTATTGTTATGCGCGAAACGTGCATGAATACTGGGGTTACAGCGCAGGGTTAGACTTCGAACAAAAAATTATTGTAAAGAAAAATGCGCCGCAGTTGCTGCGCAAATTTTTGATGCATCCGAAATGGGACGCCACGCCTTTAATGTTAAGCGGTAATACAGACTGCTATCAGCCGGCAGAACAAAAATACCGCTTAACGCGTGGCATGTTAGAAGTGTGTAATGAATTCAATCAGCCGGTCGGCATTCTCACAAAAAATTCATGGATACTAAAAGATAAAGATGTGCTTGCTGAAATGGGAAGAAAAAATATTGTATCGGCAATGGTTTCGATAACATCTTTTAATGAAGATTTGCGCCGCGTGATGGAACCACGCACAACAACCGCCAAACAGAAATTAAAAGTAATTAATGAATTAAGTTCCGCAGGTGTACGCATGGGTATTATGATGGGACCGATGATCCCGGGTTTGAATGAGCACGAAATGCAGCGCATCATGAAAGCGGCGAGAGATAATGGTGCAACGTTTACGGCGTACACATTTATACGGTTGAATGGCGCTATAAAATTTTTATTTCGCGATTGGCTGTATAAAAATTTTCCGGAACGTGCAGATAAGGTTTGGCATTTGATTGAAAAAAGTCACGACGGGCAGGTGAATGATACACGCTGGGGTGTGCGTATGCGCGGCGAAGGTCCGATTGCGCAATTGGTAGCACAACAATATAGAAAGTATGGAAAATTATATGGCATGAATGCAGAAGACTGGAGCTTGGACCGTTCGCAATTTAAAAGACCCAATGATGTACAAGGGAAATTGTTTTAGTTTTTAAGACCTAACAGGTTTCAAAAACCTGTTAGGTCTGTTTCATAATTTTAAAGTATGAGTATAACGAACACTTTATTATTGCCCGAACATTATTATCATATCTACAATCACGGAAATGCAAATGATAATCTTTTTAGAAATGATGATAATTACAACTATTTCTTAAATCGTTATGGATACTACATAAATCCTGTTGCCAATACTTGTGCCTGCTGTTTGCTGCCAAATCATTTTCATTTTGTTATTCAAATTAAAAGCGAAAAAGATTTGATGGAACATACAAGGATTAAGAATGCGAAGGTTGAAGAGCCAGTTACAAATGCTTTAGCTGATTTTACAAATCAACAATTCAGCAACTTATTTAATGCTTATTCAAAAGCGTTTAATAAAATGTATAATCGTAATGGTAAGCTGTTCAGGTTGCCGTTTAAAAGAAAAGAGCTTGATAGTGATACATACTTATTAAAAGCAATTCACTATGTGCATTCCAATGCAGTTCATCACGAATTTGTAAAAGAAATGATTGACTGGAAATATTCTTCCATTCATGCTTACATAAGTGATAAACAAAGTGCAATCAAACGAATTAAGGTTTTGGATTTGTTTGGTGGTATTGATGGATTTAACGTCTATCATCAGCAACCCATCGATGTAAAATATAAGATTGAAATGGATTTTTAATTTATAAGACCTAACAGGTTTGAAAACCTGTTAGGTGTGCTTAACCGCAAGTATGAAAACTATCCAATGCTCCGAATTAAGAAAAATGATTGCTGATGTACTTACGCCAACTATTGATGAAATACGTGCAACAAAAGACAATCAATTCTTTTATGAATTTGATATGCCGCCAACAGATGACGAGATTGATGAGTTTATTATTTCGAGTAAATGTTTTGATGATGAGTTGAAGGAGTG
>JBEHXR010000355.1:0-3744 GCA_048498595.1 Bacteroidota bacterium | reverse complement strand
GTATCACTCTTGTTACCTATTGTAAAAATGGTTGAACCATTGTTATCTGCACCTGCAAAATTACTTCCTGCATAAAAAGTAAGATTGTATAGTTTAGAGGTATCAAGCGCTGTAATGGTTGAACTAACTGCATCAGGACCTCCATAAATTCCAAAATAATAATAGTCCTTTAAAACTGCATCGGGATAAACACCAGAATTATTTCCTGTGCTTGGCCCCTGGTCACTCGTTGCAAACCATGAGGTATTTAATTTCAAACCAATGTTTGTTGTTTTTCCAGATGCATCAATAAGATTATTTGTAGTTAAACCTGTAATGCTGTTCCAGGGCGCGCCAATTGTATCGGCATATTGAAATCTTACATACACATTGGTATTAGGGTTTACATCTCTCACTGTTACATTAAATGTTCGTGTTGTAATTCCGCCCTTTCCATCACTAACTGTTACAGCAGTGTTGTATGTGCCTGCAGAAAGATAATTGGGATGCAATACAAGTTGTGCATGACCATTGCCATTATCAATTAAATAAGCAGTTTTCGGTGCATGCGATACAGACCAATGCAATACGTCGCTGCTATTTTGATCATGTGCAGTTAGTGCAATCGTTATAGAATCATTTTCATTTAAAGTATAATCTGCAATTGAATCTATTGTTGGTGTAAAATTGTTATTTACAATTAATGTAAACACAGTGCTGTCTTTACTTCCATACGGATCTTTCACTATTATATTTAAATTTTTATAAGTGCCAAGGTTAGATTGAGATGGATGAATAACCAATGATGCGCTGTCATTGCCATAATCAATTATACTTGCAAAAGCAGGAAGCTTCTTTGCTTTGAAAGTTAAAACATCGCCATCTGCATCTGTAGCCGTTAAAGGAATCGTTGTTGTAAAATCGTGCGGAACTTTAATAGTGTTGAGCTTTGATATTACCGGAGGATTATTTTCAGTAGTTGCAGATGCAATTGTTTTTGCGCTGAATGTTCCCCCGTTTCCCATCGCCTTTAATTTATAATAATGAATAAGGTTTGAATTTAAATCTGTATCCGTATAAGAAACAGTGTTGGCAGCCAACGTTGCTAATAAAACATAACGCGAAGAATTGCCAATTGATCTTTGCAACTCATATCCGGTTGCATTTGAAACAGTGTTCCAGCTCAATTTAATTTTTGAAGAAGAAACAGCAATTGCTTTAAAATTTGAAGGAGCATCAGGGCTTGCCGGCATATTAAATGTTGTGGCGCTATCAATCGAACTTAAACCGGAATTTCCATACAGGTTAATCGCCTGCACCTTGTAATAATATTTTTTTGATGGGTACAATGCAGAATCGGTAAACGCAGTTTTGTTAGCACCAACTGTTCCAACAATCTTATAATAACCAGATAATATGCCTGACCTATATATTTCAAAACCTGTTTCATTGTTGCTGTTATCCTGCCAGGTTAATTTTATTTTATTGTATGCTTTACCTGCAGCGGTTAATTTACCGGGTAACGCCGGCACTGCGCCTTTGTTAACAAAATTTCCATTAAAAAAAGAATCTGCAATAGGTCGTTGAACGGTATCGCCAAACAATGCTTTACATGCCCACGAAACAGACATGATGCCTTTACCTTTATTATTAAAGTATTCAATACATACAGGATAAATTCCTGCAGTAATTTTAATTGTTCCTGCTTTTGTTTGCACACCATTATGAATACTATCATTATCAACCAATCTTTTACCTGCAGGTGTATAAGCATTAAACCAAAGAGCACTGCCATCATCTGATGTTGTTTCAAATGTATATGTGCCTGTAACAGGAATATGGATATAACCCTGCCACATAAAAGCATTTAAATAATTCTTTTTTACAACGCTAACATCTACGTTAGAAGACACACCTGTTTTAGTTGGTGTTAATGTAGAAAAATCTGGCAGCAAATGCCACGGCACTGCAGCTTTGTAATAACTATATTTCAAACCACCTAACATCGGTTCAACAGATACCTGGTTGCTTTTTGCTGAAATATTACCACTGCTATCTATTGCTTTTACATAAATAGCATAAACATTATGCTGTACGAGAGATGTTAGTACAAATGAATTTTGTTTGGTAATGTTTGTAAGTTTATTATTTACATAAATATTGTAATGGTCAACAGCTACATTATCTTTTGATGGAGACCACGCGATGGAAATTGTAGAAGGTGTTGTATATGTTACATGAAGATTTGTGGGAATATTTGGTGCAGTAGTATCTGAGTAAGTGGAAATACTTACAATTCTTGATAACCGCGCTGCCGCTGTTGAATCAATTGCGCGAACGAAATAGAAATATTTTGTTTTAGGTGCAAGACCGGTATCAGTAAAACTTATAAATGAAGATTTAACCTGTTTAATAAATGAATATGTTACACTGTCTGCACTCCTGTAAACTTCAAACGCAAAAGGCAAATTTGATTGTTGCGCAGAAGGACTCCATTGCAGTTGAATTTTAGTATCGGACAATGCAATTGCCGTTAGACTTTTTACAGCGTTGGGTGCATCAGGTCCGTTAGCATCTATTACTTTAAACGCCGGTGAATATAAAGCAGAACATGCACTTTGCGGAAGCGCTTTCACAATGTAATATCCCGGTTGCGTTGCTGAAAAAATTGCATTGTTGCTATACACACTGTCTGAGCCAACTTTCTTCCATGTAAAACTTTTGTAAGAAGTAGTTCCGGAAACTTTAAGGTCAACAAAATTTTTACCATCTGCTGCAGGCAGTGCCGTACTCATTAAGCTTGCTACTTCTATGTTTGGTGTTTTATATGTGGATTGAATGTAGATCTTTACAGGTATTCGCGACCAGTCAGACCAGATTCCATTTCGTTTAACTCTTGCATCATACGTTCCGGTTTGTGTTACATGAATAGTGCGTGATGCAGCACCTGAAATTATATTTCCATTACGTCGCCATTGGTATGCATCAAAACCGGTTGCTAAACCAAGCGTAGTATTGATAGAGTCGCCCGGGCAAAATTTTGTTTTATTAAATAACGCCCATGGATTAGATGAATAAGCACGCAGCAAGTATGGAAAAAAATCCGGTAAAAGCCATGTTGAATCCCACGTATCATGACCTTGTGTTGGAAACTCAGTGTATGTATAATCAGCACCAGCATTCAACATGGCATCTCTAACTTGTTCGGCTGTAGAAGGCGAAGGATCAGCATCCAATCCTCCCTGTATATTCCAAACCGGTGTAAACTTTAATTTATTTACGGAATCTTTATTTGCATATGAAGAATATACTGCAGACATAGGTACACTTGCAGCCACATAATTTGGATAAGCAAACGTCATATCCCACACTGCTTGTCCGCCTGCAGATAAACCGTTTATTGAAATTGCAAACGGATCGAGCTTATTGTTTACAATCATATAGTTCAGTATTTCTGTTATATACTGAATAGGATAAGGTCCAAAAAAACCAGGGCTCTGCAATGCCAGCACATATCCATCAAAACTTCCATCATCTACTGCAGCCTGAAAAATATTACCGCCATGATAAAGTTGATTTTCGTTGTCATAAATTGTAGTGCCCGCTTCGCCTAATCCATGAAAAAAAATAAGTATTGGGTATTTTTTGCCATCGTTCGCTGTTGGATTATAGGTTTTTGGAAAATGTAATCTGAAAGGATAGTTCTTATAGATGTAACATTTGTATTCGTTAGTATTCCAGTTAAGGCTTTTTGTGCGAACCCAT
>JBEHXR010000354.1:0-3748 GCA_048498595.1 Bacteroidota bacterium | reverse complement strand
GTGCGGATTAAGTTTAAGCTGATTTGCTTTTTGCATTTGTATGATGAAGTAAATTGTATTGTGTTCGTTCACTTCAACATGAAAACTGTATTGATGAAGCTCTAATATTTTTTTTACGATGAGCAAACCGAGACCTGTATTTGCAGGCTTATGGATAGTTGAAAATGTATTAGACGATGCAGTTAAATTTATCCAGTTAAGAATATCATCTGAAAGAACAGCGCCACTGTTGACAAATTTTAATTCAAGTGAATTTTCTTTTTCTGCAAGCGTGATATGAATAAAACCGTTTGCCGGCGTGTATTTAATTGCATTATCTAACAGGTTTTGTATTACACGTTCCATTAAGCTTATATCAGCATAAATCCAAACTATATTACCAGGAACATCGCATGTCAATTCAATATTTTTTTCAACAGCACGCTTTTCATAAACACTTATCATCTCCTTTAAAATCTCTGAAAAAATAAACGGCTCTTTATTCGGTGTGAAATGCACAGATTCCATTCGCGATAACTCAAATAAATCCTGCACCATAATTTCTATCTGCTGTAATTTTTTATGCACGAGTTGAATAAAGCCGTCAAGCTCAGGCTTATTTATTTCACCATGATGCATTTTATCTAATGCCGTTTCTGCATAACCTTTCGCTACAGAAAGCGGTGTTCTTAAATCATGCGAAATCGTTGCAATAAAATCTTTTCGTTCTTGTTCTGTTTGTTTTAATCTTTCAATGTTATACGAAAGCAATGTTGCCATTTTATTAAACGAATTCGTGATGGGTGCAAACTCATCTTTTTCATTCATTTCAAAACGTACATTAAAATCGCCTTTCATGTATTCATTCAACACAGCAATAATTTTTTTAAAGCTGCGCTGCAACCTGTTTACGTACCAATAACTCAACACAACAGATAAAACAATGATCACACATAAAGCAATAATCGCAAAGCTTGTTGCATGTGTTCCAAACAACATGTGCGCTGCATTGTTATATTCATTGCCTGTTAGAATTACATAAATGTAGCCGAGCTTCTTATCGTCTTTAATTACTTCCGCTGCTGAAAAAACTTTTTGTATGTCTGGTTGCTTTGGGTCTGGTCCTTTTATATAATCCGCGCCATTTGATTGAATATGTTTTTGAATATTTTCCAAAGGAATTTTCCAAAGCTTGATGGTTGAATCTGGCGACTGGTAATACAGTATTTTACCAGTCGTATCTAAAAAATAAACTTCAATGCCCGGGTTTAAAACCATCGCATTGTAAAACACAGAATCTGCTGTTTGTTTATTGATGCCGCTCTCTTTAAATGGTGAAGCAAACTTTGCAATATGACCGGCAACATCTTTGTTCACAAGCTGCGTACTCGATTGATAAAATTCTCTTGTTGTGAAATAAGTAATAACAATAAACAGGCAACTCAATACTGTAATCAGTAAAAAGATGAAGATGATAATGCGTTTAAAAAGATTGAATCTTATTTTCATTATTCTTTAAATCGATAGCCAACACCCCATGTTGTTAAAATATATTTTGGTTGCTGCAAATTGGATTCGATTTTCATGCGCAGCCTGTTTATGTGCGATGTAACGGTGTGCTCATAACCTGAAAACGAATAACCCCAAATTATTTCAAGCAGCTCCTGGCGACTAAACGTTTTGCCGCGATTGGATGCAAGCAAATACAACAACTCAAATTCTTTTGATGTTAGATCCAAACGCTCACCATTTAAGGTGGCTTTTAATTTTTCGCGATTGATATAGAGTTCATCAATATTTATTTCATTGATAATTTCTGTGTGCGCAATTTGTGCGGTTTCTGTTCTGCGCAAAATAGCTTTTATGCGCGCCATCAGTTCACGAATGCTGAATGGTTTTGTAACATAATCATCGGCGCCTAATTCTAATGCGAGCACTTTATCAATTTCTTCAGAGCGCGAAGTAAGCATCATCACCGGCGTTTCATTTTTTGCTTCACGCAACTTCCTGCACACTTCAATGCCATCCATTCCCGGCAACATAATATCAAGAATAATTAAATTAAAATTTTGCTTCAATGCTTTTTGCAACGCATCATTTCCATTGGTTGATACAGTCAACTCATAAACCGATGAATCAAAATTTAATTTAAGCAGGTGAATAATTTCCGGATCATCTTCTGCTAAAAGAACCTGGTGCATAAAAACTGAATCAAGTTAATAATGCTCCGTTAGGAGCTATACATAGGTAGTAATAATACGAGGAAAGCGCCAAACGTTCCGAAGGAACGTATCGTCCTTTACAATCTTTATTACCTACGATAAGTGCCGATGGCACTTGAAATTTCTATACACAAGTTTAAGTGAATTATCATGATTTATTTCTTCAGCTCAAGTATTAACATAGAAGTTGGATCAATTTGAAACGTTGCGGTAGTAGAATATGATTTTTGATTCAACACATCAACAGCGTTTGAAAATCCATTTGTGCGTTCTGCATATTTTGAAAAATCAACTGTTTGTTCTTTATCGCTTGTGTTCATAATGCACATGATGGTTTGTTTATCATCATACCTGAAATAAACATATAAACCATCAACAGGAATATATTGCATCAGCTTTCCTGTTTTTAACGCTGATGACGTTTTTCTAAAGTTGGCTAATGTTTTAATTAATGATTGAACAGATAGTTGATCTTGCGTTAAACCTTCGCCTGTAAACGCATTTATTTTATCACCTTTCCATCCGCCGGGAAAATCTAAACGTACCCAACCATCAGGATTTGTTACACCAGCCATCAACACTTCATCACCATAATACATTTCCGGAACACCGCGTTCTGTTAACAACCATTCAAAACCCATTTTATCTTTTTGCAAATTACTGTCGACAACAGAATACCATCTGCTCAAATCATGATTGTCTAAAAAGATGGCGTTGCGCGTTGGATCAGTATATAAAAAATCATTGCTTAAAGTTTCATACAATTTATTTACGCCATCCGTCCAACCGAACGGCTGGGTTAACGCAGGTTGAATTCCATAAAACAAACATTGAAAATCTGTAACGCCTTGTAAGTTGCTTTTAAATTTTGTATTGATATTATTTTGCGCGAAGTAAGCTTCATTCGCTGTGCCATGCACCCACACTTCGCCAAACATGGTGATGTGCGGATATTCATCCGTCAATGCTTTATTGCAACGATTCATAAAATCAAGATCATTATAAATATATGTGTCGATGCGCCAGCCATCCACGCCAAATTCTTCCACACAATAAATAGCATGTTGAATTAAAAAATTTGCAACAAGCGGATTAGATTCATTCACATCAGGCATTTGCTTTGTAAACCAACCATCACTCATTTTTTTTATATCAGATTGCGCTGCATGCGGATCAAACAAGGGTTGATCTTTATAATTTGTTTGCGTGTACTCGGGCCATTGATGCAACCAATCTTTTGACGGCGGATCTAAAACAAAAAACTCGTTATAAGAACCAACATGATTGTACACTGCATCCTGAATTAATTTCATTCCGCGTTTATGCAGCTCATCACTCAATTGTAAATATGCCTTTTCACCACCAAGCCTCGGATCAATTTTATATTCATTCGTAAATGCATAACCATGTTCAGTTCTGTTAGGCATATCGTTTTCAAGCACCGGCGTCATCCATAAAGTTGTTACGCCCAAATCTTTTAAATAATCAAGATGATTAATTACACCTTGCATATCGCCGCCGTGTCTTAAAAAAATTGAATCACGATT
>JBEHXR010000353.1:0-3784 GCA_048498595.1 Bacteroidota bacterium | reverse complement strand
ACTTCGTCATTGCGCCATTTACACCATAACCAAAACCTTTTCTATCTGGATCTAAATTATATAACCCTTGTCTTGATAAGGGATTATTTGGGTTGATAACAGCAGCGGTTTCGCTCACTACTTTATCACCCGTTTTCCAATCTTTTACACAACTACCAACTTCTGCGATGTAACCACCAAATTCATGACCCAATACAACCGGATAATTTACTTTCCAGCTATGATCGGCAGTCCATTGATGTAAATCACTTCCGCATACACCAACATTTGCCACTTCAAGCAAAACATCTTCATCACCAATTTCAGGCTTTGCTATCTCGCGAATTTCAACTGAACCTTTTTGTTCAGCATAATTTACAACTGCTAAAGATTTTTCTGACATAATTATAATCGTTAGAGTTTACCATTATCAAACGCATGTATCTTATCGCATATTAATTTCAACGAAGATTCCAAATCACCATCTGCAGTTTTGAATGCATCTGCATCAATCGTTAGCGGTGCACCCAACACAACAAGCGGCGCACCATAAGCAGGGCATTGAATGGCTTGTTCTAAACTTAATCCACCAACAGCCTGAACCGGAATTTTAACTGCATTCACCACTTCACGCAATTCATCCAAAGGACTCGGCATGCGTTTGCCTTGTGCTGCAATACCTCTGCGTTCATCATAACCAATGTGATGAATAACATAATCACAACCCAAATCTTCCAGCCATTTTGCAGCAGCTCTTTTATCATCGCAACCCAAATTATCACCCATCACTTTTATATTAAAATCTTTTCCTGCCTGCACAACGCACTTAATTGTTTCCTCATGCGCTCTTGCCATTACAACAACATGGGTTGCGCCGGCTTTTGCCATCATCTCTGCTTCCAGATAACCACCATCCATTGTTTTTAAATCAGCAACAATCGGAACATCTGGAAATGCTTTGCGCAATTTTTTTATAGCATGACAACCTTCTGCCAAAATCAGTGGCGTTCCTGCTTCCAGCCAATCAACACCGGCGCGCAAAGCCATTGCTGCAGTTTCAAGCGCTTCATCAATGTTGGTTAAGTCGAGTGATATTTGAACAATAGGTTTCATAACTCATCAACAATTATATCGATAAAATTATTCTTCTTTCAATTGATAAATTGCAGGAAAATTTCTTCCTAATCCATCATAATCCAAACCAAAACCTACAACAAATTTGTCTGGAATTTTAAAGCAATTATAATCAAGCGGAACATCAAATTTTTTTGCATCCGGCTTATGCAGTAATGCAGCAACCTTTAAAGATTTTGGTTGCTGATTTTTTATTTGCGGAAGAAACATGTTTAACGTTTTTCCCGTGTCTAAAATATCTTCCAGTACAATTACATGCTTATTTCTTACTTCAGTATCTAATCCTATAGATGTTATTAAATGTGCAGATGATGTTGTGCCTTTATACGATGCAAGCTTTATAAAACAAATTTCGCAGGGAATATGTATGTGCTTGAATAATTCGGCAGCAAACATGAATGATCCGTTCAATATTGGGATGAACAACGGAAATTTTTCAGCGTATTCAATGCTTAGTTTCTCACCGAGTTTTTTTACCGCTGCTTCAATTTCTTGCTGAGATAAATACGGAATGAAGTCTTTATCGTGAACGCGTATGGTTTGCATGCAGTATAATTTGCTGCAAACTAAACAATCAAAATATTTTTCTGTTTGCTCCGCGCAATAAAATTTTATCGCCGGTTTTTGGCTGGATGTTTTTTTGAAGATTGTTGTAAGCGAGAAGACTTTCTAATTGCACGCCTTCTTCCTGTGCTATATCATATAAATTTTCATTTGCTGATACAACATGAAAATCTTTGGCGCCACTTCTTGGTTTTTTATCAAGATAAACCAATGTTGGTTCGCTGAGTATATCAACATTATCTAAATCATTATACTCAAGTAATTTTTTATAAGGTATATCGTATTGAGTCGCGATAGCAAGTAAAGATGTACCCTTCGGCACATATATTACATTGGTTTGATTTATGCGAAACACACTGTTGAAAGAATAATTTAAGATTACAGGAGTGCTTTGCTGCGCGTTTTGTTCTGTATGTTGATTTTGAACATAAGAAGCGTTTGAAAATTCAATGTTTTGTTGTGACTGAACATTAGATGAAGCAACATTTAACTGGTTACTTTGTGTAAGCGCAACATCAGTGTATTGTTCCAGATCATATTTTTCAATGGTTGTAATTAACGATTGCGCATAACGCGGATTAGTTGCATAACCTGCTTTTTTTAAGCCATAGGCCCAATCTTTATAATCCGTTACATCAATATTAAAAAGCGAAGCATAGTTGGGTCTGTTCTTTAAAAAGTCAGAATGATCACGGTAAGAGTCTTCTGCACTGTTATATCTTCTGAAACATTCTCCTCTCCGGTCATCGTCATGATAAACAACCTTGCCCGTCCAATCTTCTTTACACTTGATCCCAAAATGATTATTTGATTCACGTGTAAGATCACACTGTCCGGCATTCGATTCTAAAATTCCCTGTGCAAGCGTAATAGATGCCGGTACGCCTGTGCGTATCATTTCATCTATTGCTAATTGTTTGTATTGTGTAATATAAGCTTCAACAGCGTCGTCGTTTTGCGCCTGCACATTAAAGTATAATGCGGCAGCAAAAACAAAAAAAAGAATTTTCTTCATCAGTGTTTCTTTTTTATCAGTAGCAGGCCATCTCTTATTGTTAGCAACACCTGCTCTGTTCTTGTATCTTTTAAAACGTGATCATTAAATTCTGCAATGGCTATTGCACTTTTGTTGTCAATCCTTTCATCAAGCACCTGGCCGTGAAATAAAACATTGTCGGCTAAAATCCAGCCCCGGTCGTTTAAACGTTTTAAAACTTCTTCATAGTATATAATGTAAGAAGTTTTATCGGCATCTATAAACACTAAATCCCAGCGAATATCTAAATTTTTAACAATTTCTCTTGCATCACCGACGTGTAAATGTATTTTTTTGTCCATTCCGGCAGCACAAATGTTTTTCCACGCAGTGTTAGCATCATCTTCACGCAACTCAATCGTGTGCAATTCGCCATTAGCTTGTAAACCTTTTGCCAAACATATTGCGCTAAAACCTGTAAAGGTTCCAATCTCTAAAATATATTTCGGCTGAAGCAACGTGCTGGTAAATTCCAAAAATTTTCCCTGCACATCACTGCTCATCATGTGTGCATGTTCGTGATTGATTAATGTTTCGTCATAAATTTTTTGTAAAGCATCATCCAGCTTTGTAGTAAACTTTTCTGCGTAATCTTCAGCCGCTTTTTCAATCCACTGCATGTATGTTCTTTTTTGATAAAAGCAAAAGTCCTGCAAAAGTAAGCAGGCCATTTATAAGCAGCAACTCATATCCTATTTGATAACCATTAAACCATTTTGCTGAATGCGTACTAAGTATATAACATAATATCGGTGCAACAATGCATACAATTACAACAGAAAAGTTTGATGGTAAATCTCTTTTTGTAAAAATGCCAAGCATAAATAAACCCAGCAACGGACCATACGTATAAGTTGCTACTGTAAGAATAACGCCGATGATCGATTTATCATTTATCCATTTAAAGATCATGATGCATAAAAAGAAAACTATCGCCAATATTATATGTACCGTTATCCTTGTTTTTTTAATTTGTTTTTCTGTGAGTGATGCGTTGCGTCTTAATCCTAAAATATCAATACAAAAAGATGAGGTGAGTGCGGTTAAAGCGCCGTCTGCGCTGGGAAATAA
>JBEHXR010000352.1:0-3795 GCA_048498595.1 Bacteroidota bacterium | reverse complement strand
GTTTCAACCTGTATATCCAAAACATCCTTCGATGCTTTTAAATATTCCTCTTTATGCGGAACTGTTTCTAATAATAATGTTTGAATCTCTTTGGCAACATTTGAAGAAAATGTTGTTGCATTAAATGTTTCAGGGTGAAAAGTTATTTGCTGAATACTTTCATTATCTAACTTATCAATGTCAAATAAATCATCGCCAACCGGCGTAAGAATGCCAAATAAGGTTGCACGTTTGCGTTCTTCATCGCTCAAAACTTTTCCATACAATCTTTTATAACTGCTGCACAAAAATGAGGTAATGAATAATCCATAATATTTTAAAATTTTTGCACGTTGTTCAGGTTGAAATTTTCCATTGTATTTTTTTTCAAGCTCATCCAAATACGGAATTAAAAAAGTTTTATTAAACTGTTTTTGAATTTTTATTTCTTTATAAACCTTATTTGCTATGCTGATATACCGGAAAAAATTCATTCGTTAATCTTCGCTTCAAACATATGAAAACATCACTCAATAATTTAATTTCGCGGCTCAATAAAAATTATGCTCGCAGGTTTTAATAATGTTACGTTTGAGTTTGGCTCGAGAATTATTGTCGCCGATGCAACATGGCATATTCAGCCGGGTGAACGTATAGGTTTAATTGGCTATAATGGAACAGGCAAATCTACTTTGCTGAAATTACTTGTTGGTGAATATTCTCCGTCTGAAGGAACGGTTGAACGCAGCCGCAATACAACCATCGGTTATTTGCACCAGGATTTACTAAGCTTTGATACGAATGATTCTATTTTGAATGTTGCTTTAACTGCATTCGAAAAAATTATTCAGCTTGAAAAAGAAATTGAAGAATTAGGAAAAGAACTGGAAGCAACATCAGATGAAAAAATTTTGCTTGAATATTCTGATAAATTACATGAGTTGGAAGTTTTAGGCGGTTATGATATTCATCACAGAACAGAAGAAGTTTTACAAGGTCTGGGATTTTCAAATGCAGATTTACAAAGACCTTACAAAGAGTTTAGCGGTGGCTGGCGTATGCGTGTGTTGCTTGCAAAAATGATTTTACAACAACCCGATTTATTATTGCTTGATGAACCGACAAACCACCTGGATTTACCTTCAATTGAATGGCTTGAAAAATATTTACTGCATTATAAAGGCGCCGTTGTAATCGTAAGCCACGATAAATATTTTTTAAATAGAATGGTTACAAAAATTGTTGAGCTCTATCAGCAACAACTAAATTTTTATACCGGCAATTATGATTATTATGAAACGGAAAAAGCACAACGTATAGAACTGCAGCAGCGTGCTTACGAAAATCAGCAGGATTATATTCGTCAGAATGAAAGATTGATTGAACGTTTTAGAGCAAAGGCAAGCAAGGCAGCCATGGCGCAAAGCTTAATGAAAAAATTAGACAAGCTTGACCGCATTGAAAACGCAGAACTTGAGCGACCAAATCTTAATATCAATTTTAAAATAGATACACAACCCGGAAAAATTCTTGCTTCATTAAAACATGCGACAAAAGCTTTTGGTGAAAATGTGATTGTTGAAAATACTTCGGCAGAAATTGACCGTGGTGATAAGATTGCTTTGATTGGTGCAAACGGAAAAGGAAAGTCAACTGTGTTGCGAATGCTTGCCGGCACAGAAAAATTTGATGGCGAAAGAATTTGGGGTCATAATGTGGATGAAAGTTTTTATGCGCAGCACCAGTTGGAAGCATTGAATTTAAACCATACCATTTTAGAGGAATTATCAACTGCCGGCACCGGCAAAACAGAACAGGAGTTGCGTAATTTATTGGGTTGTTTTTTATTTAGTGGTGATGAAGTTGAGAAAAAAATTAAAGTATTAAGCGGTGGCGAAAAAGCACGTGTTGCGCTGGCAAAAGTAATTGCATCAAAATCTAATTTTTTATTGCTGGATGAGCCAACAAACCATTTAGATATTCACAGTGTTGAATTGTTAAGCGAAGCATTAAACCGTTATGAAGGCAGTTATATTTTAGTAAGTCATGATAGATTTTTTATTTCAAAAACTGCCAATAAAATCTGGGAAATTGTTGATCATGAAATAAAAGAATTTAAAGGCGGATATGAAGAGTATGTGGAATGGAAAGAGAGAATGGTAAAGGCAAGTCAACAGTCGACAGTTGACCGTCGACCGAAAGAAACAAAGCAAGTAAATTCGGGTATAGAAAAAACACAGAACCCAAAACAGAGAAATCAAAACATAACTGAAATACAAAAATTGCAAAAGCAATTAAAGAAATTCGAAGACCAGATAGAAAGTATTTCTAAAGAAAAGTTGCAGATTGAAGAAGATTTGGCGAAGTCTGAATTTTATTCAGATAAGAATAAATTTATTCAATTAGAGAACAGTTACAAATCTGTTCAGAAAAAATTAGAAGCAGCGAATAAAGAATATGAAACTGTGTTTGAAAAGCTGATTGAACTAGAAAAATAATTTTACCAACCTCTGCCCGTATCCCACTTCTCAAATTCTTTTGCAACAGCAGTTAAGAACGATGCACCGATGCTGCCATCAATAATGCGGTGATCGTAACTCATCGATAAAAACATCATGTGACGAATACCAATTGTATCGCCTTGTTCGGTTTCAATTACAACTGCTCTTTTCTTTATTGCGCCTACAGCAAGAATGGCAACCTGCGGTTGATTAATAATTGGCGTTCCCATCAAACTTCCAAACGTTCCAACATTCGTTAAAGTAAATGTACCGCCTTGCGTATCATCAGGTTTCAATTGATTATTGCGCGCTGCATTTGCAAGATTATTTACGCGTTTCGTTAATCCGACAAGATTTAATTCATCCGCATTTTTAATTATCGGCACAATTAAATTTCCATTCGGCAAAGCTGTTGCCATTCCAATATTAAAATCTTTCTTCACGATAATTTTATCACCAACGACAGAACTGTTTATGATTGGGTAGCGCTTCATTACATGAATGAGGCAATCTATAAACATTGGCGTGTACGTAATGCCGGTGCCGTTTTGTTTTTCGAATTCTTTTTTATTTTTCTCGCGCCATAAAACCATGTTGGTAACATCAGCTTCAGCAAAACTGGTAACATGCGGACTTGTTTGCTTGCTGGTCACCATATGCTTTGCAATCAGCTTGCGCATTCTGTCCATTTCAATCACTTCAACATTATCGCCGTAAGAAGTTTCAGGCTGTTCATTGGTTGTTGAAGGTTGTTCAGCAGTTTCCTGTTTCCTGTTTTCAATTTTCGGTTCAGGTTGTTTTGTTTCTGTCAGCGGTTGACGGTAAACGGTTGACGGTTGACTTTCTTCTTTTGAACTTTCAGTCATCCCAACTCCACGACCTCTGTTCTCTACATAATTCAAAATATCTTTTTTGGTAACGCGACCTTCATTACCGGTTCCATGAATCTGTTCTAATTCAGCCATACCAATGCCTTCGCTGTTTGCAATATTTAAAACCAGCGGAGAATAAAAGCGATTTATTTTTCCGTTGCCATTGCCATTTCCATTACCGTTTCCATTAGTATATGCAGGTTGAGAATAAGATTTAGGAACATACGGCACCGCTTCAACTTCCTCATGTTCTTCTTCCGTTTTTACATCTGCCTGCGGCGCAGCAACCGGTGTATTTGTATCTGCACCTGGTTGTTTAATCTCTGTTTCAATTTTGGCAATCACAGAACCAATTGGCACCACATCGTTTTCCTTAAACAAAATTTCGGTGATTGTACCTGCCGCAGTAGATGGCACTTCACTATCCACTTTATCCGTCGCAA
>JBEHXR010000351.1:0-3800 GCA_048498595.1 Bacteroidota bacterium | reverse complement strand
TTCATAGTCTGTTCTTTGTTCTACGCGATAGTTTTCAACCGCGTATTTTACGTTCTTAATAGGAGTGTGGATGGAATCGATCGGAATGTAACCAAGTGGTAAATCTTTGCCACGGTTTTCTTCTGAAGGAACATAACCACGACCTTTTGAAATGGTAAGTTCAATGTCAAGTTTTGCTGAGGCATCCATTGTGGCAATAACCAGATCAGGATTCATTACCTGGAAACTTTGCATTGCTTCGTTCAGCATACCCGCATTAAATTCAGATTTGCCTTTAATGCTCATCATTACTTTTTCATTTGCTACATCGTGTTCAACTGTTTTTCTAAACCTAACCTGTTTCAGGTTAAGAATAATTTCAGTTACATCTTCTGTAACACCTTTTATTGTGGCAAACTCATGGTCAACACCTTCAATCTTAATTCCGGTAATGGCATAGCCTTCAAGGCTGCTTAATAAAACCCTGCGCAATGCATTGCCGATTGTTAAACCATAGCCCTGTTCCAAAGGGCGGAATTCGAATGAACCTTCAAAATCAGTTGCTTTTTGTAATATGATTTTATCTGGTTTCTGGAAATTTAAAATGGCCATTTTATATTCCTTTGTTTTATTGTTTGTAAGAAATTTGCAAATGTTATTTACTGTATAATTCCACAATCAGTTGTTCTTTGATATTTTCAGGAACACTTTCTCTTTCAGGATAAGTGATGAAAGTTCCCTGCTTATCAGCTTCATTCCAATCAAGCCAGCTAAACTTTGGATTTTTACCACGAATCTGGCTGGTGATAGAAGAGTTGCCACCACTTTTTTCTTTCAGTGAAACTTTATCGCCGGGTTTTAATTGATAAGATGGAATGTTTACCACTGTTCCATTTACAGTAACATGTTTATGAGAAACCAACTGGCGTGCTGCTGGCCTTGAAGGTGCGATACCCAAACGGAAAACTGCATTGTCAAGACGTGCTTCCAATAATTTAATCAGGTTTTCACCTGTTACACCTTTTATGCGTGAAGCTTCTTCAAATGTTTTGCGGAACTGGCGCTCTAATACACCGTAAGTGTATTTTGCTTTTTGTTTTTCTTTAAGCTGAATTGCATATTCACCCAAAGTTTTTCTTTTGCGGGAAGCACCGTGCTGACCCGGAGGATTACTGTTTTTTCCTAACCATTTGCCATTGCCTAAGATAGGCTCGCCGAATATTCGGCTGATCTTTGTTTTTGGACCGTTGTAACGTGCCATAATTATGTACTGATTTTTTTGTGACGATGCAGCATCAATAAAAATCTTAAAATAAATGCTGCACTCTGTTATTAAATTTTGCGATTTGTTGATTTGTGATTGCGGAATTTGTATCCATAATCACAAAATCAGAAATCAGCAATTTTACTATACTCTTCTTTTCTTTGGAGGACGACAACCATTATGTGGTAACGGTGTAACGTCTCTGATCATTGAAACTTCAATGCCACTTTGTGCTAACCCGCGAATTGCACTTTCACGACCTGCACCAGGACCTTTTACGTAAACATCAACTCTCTTTAAGCCTGCATCTACTGCTACTTTTGCAGCATCCTGTGCAGCCATTTGTGCTGCATACGGTGTATTCTTTTTAGAACCACGAAATCCCATTTTGCCGGCGGATGACCAACTGATTATCTGACCTTGCTTATTGGTTAGCGAAACAATAAGGTTATTAAATGTTGCGCTGATGTGTGCATCACCATACGCATCTACTTTTACGATTCTTTTCTTTGCTGCTGTTTTAGCACTTGCCTGTGCTTTTGCTGCTTTAGCCATATTGATTTAAAAATTCGAAATCTGAATATCGAAATCCGAATAAAAAATCCCGGATTTCGGATTTAAATATTATTAATTACTTCTTAGGAGCTTTCTTCTTTCCGGCAACTGTTTTACGTTTACCTTTTCTTGTACGACTGTTTGTGCGCGTGCGCTGACCGCGAACAGGTAAACCTTTACGATGACGGAGACCGCGATAACAAGCAATATCCAATAAGCGCTTAATGCTCATCTGAACTTCACTTCGTAAAGCACCTTCTACTTTAATTTCATCAGTAATGATTGAGCGGATGTGATTCAAATCATCATCATCCCAGTCATTTACTTTTTTATCGTAAGAAATATTTGCCTTATCAAGAATATAACGCGCAGTTGAACGACCAATACCATATATATAGGTCAATCCAATTTCGCCTCTTTTATTTTTTGGTAAATCAACACCGGCAATACGAGCCATACTTAATTTGCGATTTTAAATTTTTAGATTTACAGTTTATCCCTGTCTTTGCTTAAAGCGGGGATTTTTTTTGTTAATAACATACAGCTTGCCTTTTCTTTTAACGATTTTGCAATCTGCACTGCGTTTTTTAATAGAAGCTCTAACTTTCATAATTCATTGCTTTCCGCCTTAAGCTTTAAGCCTTTAGCTTTTTATTATTTATATCTTAAAATGATCCTTCCTCTTGATAAATCATAAGGACTCATTTCTACTCTTACTTTATCGCCGGGTAAAATACGGATGTAATGCATGCGCATCTTTCCCGAAATTGTCGCCAGAATTTCATGCCCGTTTTCCAGCTTTAACCTGAACATAGCGTTGCCAAGGGCTTCAATAATACTTCCGTCTTGTTGAATCAATGGCTGTTTGGACATAAATTTGGGAGCGCAAAGATATAGGAATACAACCAAATATGAAAATTAACAGCAAAAATTCGTTAAAGATTTAACGGAACTATAATTGACCATTGATTTGCATTTGCACCCAACACGTCTGTGTTTAATAACCTGCTGTACCGAATACCGAAAGTAACCGGTTGCTGGTTCCACCACTTCGTATCAAAAAACATTTCTGCTCCAACAGAATTGAAATTATAACTACTACCTGTTCGCAAACTTTTGGCTTTGGTAAAATCATAAAAAAGGTTAGCACGAATTCTCAGGAAATACACAATGTTTCCAAATCCCCAGTCAGGATAAAATAATTTAAAATGGTAGTTGAAGCCGGCTTTAAATAATCGCGGGTAATCAACTGCATTGTATCCTCTTGAAAATGGAAAGTTATTATCAAAGTAATATTTGCCTGTCGTGTCTCTGAATTGATATGCAATGTTGATAACGATACTATGCGTTTTAATAATCCCCGGAAAATATAAATTGCCGTTAACCAAAAACTGGTGCGCCGTACTTCCGGTTCTGTATTGAAGGGAAACAGATTGACCAAAACGCGGATAAATATTTTGTATTGCCTGCTGAATGTATTGCGAATATGTTATGCGGTTTTCGCTGTAATTAAAGTTCGAATTATTTAATACCTGTTTTGCTAATCCCTGCCATTGAATTGCACTTAAATTATAAGAAGATTTTAAAGTGAGGTAACGATAAAATTTTCCGCCTGAAAAATTAAACGGCAATTGCAAACCGGCAGCAAATTTTGTTTCATTCCAATGCAAGGAAGTATCTGCAGTTAATGTTGCTGTTCTGTGCCATGTTTGATTTACGTCAATAAATGGTTCAATATACCAGCCGCCATAAATTCCTGTATAACCAACACGATGAAAATTTTCATCACGATTATATGTGTAGTATAACTGGCTTTGAAAAGTGTTTAACAGGTTTTGCCCGTATAAAATGAAGGAATAATCCGGGTCACTGAAGTAAGGATTCCAGCTATGAAAATTAACGGGATGCGAAAACTTAGGATATTTTATGATTGAAAAGTTTCTCGTACTTATATTTTCCTGTAGCAAATTAGATGCGTTATTAAATGGCTTTGAAACATATA